>NZ_JAVWWA010000080.1:0-25617 GCF_036666375.1 Comamonas sp.
AGCCCAAGACCAAGCGCACGCGGGGATTGTAAAAGCACCCCCTGAGCCGCTCAGGGGCGCCCGGCGAGGGGCGCCCGGCGAGGGGCGCCCGGCGAGGGGCGCCCGGCCAGGGACGGCCCCCACGCTGTGACACGCTGGCTGCAAGCGCCGTATCTGTTCGTGGTGAGCTTCCCTGGCAGGGCGCGTCTAACCATGAACGGCCGGCGCGCAAAAAACGCAATTACTTCTTGTCCGCCTGCTGCGCCGCCTTGGCCGCGCGCTCGGCACGGTATTGCACGGCAAACACTTCGACTTCCTCGAAGGACACAAAGCCGTCCTTGTCGGTATCGGCCGTGTCGAAGGCCGCGGCCAGGCGCGGAAACAGCGCGACTTCGCTGCGGCTGAGCTTGCCGTCCTTGTTGAAGTCCAGCAGCTGGAAATCGCGCCTGGCCTTGATTTCGCCTTTGGTCAGCGCAGCGCCGTTGGCGCTTTCGGCGGGCGCGGCATCGGGCGCCGGGGTCTGCGCCAGCGCCAGGCCGTAGGCCGTGAGCAGCACCAGGCCGCACAGCAGGCCGGCGGCGCGCTGGCGCAGGAGAAGAGGGAAATAGGAATTTGCCATGCGAACCATGGTGCCATGGCTGGCGCTGCTGCGCCCAGGCCGGCGCAATCACCCCTGGCCGGACTGCTTGCGCCTGGTTGCAGATGTTTCCTGCAGGCTGGCTGCTATGCCGCTGCGCACATGGCCCGAGGGCACATGCAGCGCCGCATTGCGCACATGGCCGGTCTGGTCGTCAAAGAAGAAGTCGGGCTCGAATTCGCGCAGGAAGGCGCCCTTGCTCAGGCCGCCGAGGAACATTGCTTCGTCCACGGCGATGTTCCAGCTCATCAGCGTCTGGATCGCGCGCTTGTGCGCGGGCGCGCTGCGCGCCGTGACCAGCGCGGTGCGGATGCGCATGCCCGGAACTTCCACGGCCATCTGCTGCAGCCGGTGCAGCGCGGCGAGCAGCGGCTTGAACGGGCCGTCGGGCAGAGGCTGGCCATGGCGGTCGGTCTCGTGGCGCTGGAAGGCTTCCAGCCCTTCGGCCTGGAACACGCGCTCGGCTTCGTCGGAAAACAGCACGGCGTCGCCGTCGAAAGCGATGCGCACTTCGTTGGGGTGCGACAGGCTGGCCTGCACGGAATCGGTGAACACATGGGCTGCGGGGTAGCCCAGGCGCAGCGCCTCGGTCACATCGTCGGCATTCGCCGAAAGAAACAGATGCGCGCCCAGCGGACGCAGATAGCCGAACGGCGGCCGGCCCTGGGTGAAAACGCCGCGCTGCAGCGCAATGCCCGCCGATTCAGCCGAATGGAACACGCGCAGGCCGCTGACCGGGTCGTTGCGCGACAGGATCACGACTTCGACGCGCCGGGCATCGGGCGTGTTGAACGCAAGCAGCTTCTGCACCAGCGAGAACGCAATGCCGCGCTGCGCCGGGATTTCCAGCCGCTGGCGCTGCAGCTCCAGATAGGTGGCGGCGTCGCTGCGCTCGAACAGGCGGTTCTCCTCCTCGAAATCGAACAGCGCGCGCGAGGAGATCGCGACGACCAGTTTGTCTTCGAGCGTCACGGACATGGCGCGCCTGCTTACTTGACGAACTGGTTGAGCTCGATGATGGGCATCAGCACCGCGAGCACGATAAGCATCACGACCAGGCCCATGACCACAATCAGCAGCGGCTCGAGAATGGTTGCCAGGTGCATGGCGCGGCGCTGGACTTCGGTCGACAGCTGCACGGCTGCGCGCTGCAGCATCACGGGCAGCTGGCCGGTCTGCTCGCCCAGCCGGGCGAACATCGCCAGCAGGCCGGGAAAGCGTTTCTTGGCCAGGGCCGAGGCCAGCGGCGCGCCTTCGCGCACCAGCACCAGCGCGTCCAGCGCGTCGGCGCGCAGCGCGCGGTTGCCCAGCGTTTCGGCCGCGGCCTGCAAGGCCTTGAGAATCGGCACGCCCGCGCCCGCGAGCATGGCCAGCGTGCTTGCAAAGCGCGCGGCGTTGTAGCTGCGCGCCAGGCGGCCGATCAACGGCAGGCGCAGCCAGGCGGCGTCGAAGCGCTCGCGCGTCGCCGGGTTGCGCAGCATCTGGCGCGCGGCGAGCGCGCCCAGCACCAGCACGCCCAGCATCAGCCAGCCATATTCGCGCACGAAATCGCTGATCGCGAGCAGGGCCACGGTCAGCATGGGCAGCTGGCGCTTGGTGCCGACGAACACGCCCGCCACCTGGGGCACGACATAGCTCACCAGAAACAGCACGATGACGATGGCCACCAGCGACACGATGGCCGGATAGAGCGAAGCGCCTATCAGCTTGGATTGCAGCGCCTGGCGTGCCTCGAGGTCGTCGGCCAGGCTGGCCAGCACCAGCCCCAGGCTGCCGCTCGACTCGCCCGCGCCAATCACCGCGCAATAGATTTCGGAGAATTCGCGCGGATGCTGCTGCAGCGCGCGCGAAAAAGTGGAGCCCGCATTGACTTCGGCGCGCAGCGTGGCCAGCAGGTGGTGCTGGCGCTGGTCTTCGGCTTCATCGGCCAGCGCGCTGAGCGCACGCTCCAGCGGCAGGCCCGAAGTCACGAGGCCGGACAGCTGGCGCGTCCAGACCGCGAGCGCGCTCGCATTGAACACCGGCCGCGTGAACCAGCGTTCCTGCCATGTCAGCTCGGCGCCCGGCGCCGCGCCCGACCCCAGCGGAACGACGGACAGCGGCACCAGCGCCTGGGTACGCAGCAGATTGCGCGCCGACTTGGTGTTGTCGGCCTCGAGCGTGCCCTTGCGGGAGGCGCCCTGGGCGTCGAGGGCTTCGTAGGAAAAAGCAGGCATGGGAAACAGGCAGGGCGGGCGAAAGGAATTCAGCACATATTAGCCGCTGGCGATGACGCTGTGTGTGCGCCATTGCCGCGCCGGCGCTGCCGCGGCGCGCGCGGCTGTCAGCCGGCCATCGCCTGGGCCGCGATTTCGAGCGAACGCAGGCGCAGATCGGGGTCGAAGACATCGCTGACCAGCATGAACTCGTCGGCCTGGGTGGACTGCGCCAGCGCCTGGAAGTGGCTGCGCACGGTGTCCCGGCTGCCGATCACGCCGGCACGCAGGAAGTCGTTGATGGCCGCGGCTTCCGACGGCGAAAGCTGGGCGGCGTAGTTCTCGACCGGCGGCTGCAGCCGCGAGCGGTTGCCGGTGAGAATGCCCAGGATGCGCTGCTGGGTGCTGCTGGCGAGAAATTGCGCTTCCTCGTCGGTGGGCGCGGCGACCACGGGCACGCCGACGATCGCATAAGGCTTGGCCAGCGTTGCAGAAGGTCGGAACAGCTCGCGGTACATGTCGAGCGCCTGGTGCAGCATGCGCGGCGCGAAATGCGAGGCAAATGCGTAGGGCAGGCCCATGTGCGCGGCGAGCTGGGCCGAGAACAGGCTGGAGCCCAGCAGCCAGATAGGCACATTGGTGCCCGCGCCCGGCATCGCAATGATGCGCTGGCCCGGCGTGGCCGGGCCCAGCAGCTGCTGCAGCTCGGCGACGTCGCGCGGGAAGTCCTGTTCGGTCTCGACGCGGTCGCGGCGCAGCGCGCGCATCGTCGGGCCGTCGGTGCCGGGCGCACGGCCCAGGCCCAGGTCGATGCGGCCTGGATAGAGTTCGGCCAGCGTGCCGAAGGCTTCGGCCACGACCAGCGGTGCATGGTTGGGCAGCATCACGCCGCCCGAACCCACACGAATGCTCTTGGTGCCGCCGGCGATATGGCCGATCAGCACGGCCGTCGCGGAACTCGCGATGCCCGGCATGTTGTGGTGCTCGGCGAGCCAGTAGCGCGCAAAGCCCAGTTCCTCGGCCTTTTGCGCGGTGCGCAGCGCGATTTCCAGGGCCTGGCCCACGCTGCCTCCTTCGCGCACGGCGACGAGATCCAACAGGGAAAGGCGGATGTCTTGGAGGTTTTTCAGCATGCAGTGGGTCTTTCGTTGGGCCGAAGGGGTTACATGGCCGCAAGCCGATCAACGTGGCTTGTGGCTGCCCCAGCATCCGAAGATGCGGGTGAACGCGCCACTATCAAGGGGTGTAGCGCCGGGTGATTTCGTTCTTGCAGGTGATCCCCACCACAATGCACCAGATGAAGGACAGCACGGCAATGCCGATGTTGTTGCTGCCCATTTCCATGGCCACGAAGGACAGCGGCAGCGCGATCAGCGCGGCCAGCCTTATGCAGCGGCGCAGCTGGGTCTCCGACAGCCGGGGCTTGTAAAACAAAAGCAGCCCGTAGCTGACAATCGCCAGCAGGGCCAACAAAAGGAAAGTCTCGCCGCCGTAGGGCGCGCTCCAGGTGCTCAGGGTTTGCATCATGGCGAACATTGTCGCCGCTGGAACAATGCCCTGCAGTCCGGCGCGCGGTTGCGAGTTTCCGGCAAGCCGGCCCAGCGCCGCGCCCCGCTGCGTCAGTCGCGCGTCACGCGCAGCACCTCTTCGGGCGTGGTGATTCCCGAGCGCACCAGGCGTTCGCCGTCGTCGCGCATCAGCGTCATGCCGCTGGCCAGCGCCGCGGCGCGGATATCGGCTTCGCTGGCCTGGCTGTGGATCTGGCTGCGGATCGCGTCGTCGACCACCAGCAACTCGAACACGCCGGTGCGGCCCTTGTAGCCGCTGGGCTCCGACGTGTCGATCTTGCGCACCAGCCGCTGGGCCAGCACGCCCAGCAGCGAGCTGCTCAGCAGGAAAGGCTCCACGCCCATGTCGATCAGGCGCGTCACGGCGCTGGGTGCGTCATTGGTGTGCAGCGTGGCCAGAACCAGGTGGCCGGTCAGCGAGGCCTGGATCGCGATCTGCGCGGTCTCGAAGTCGCGGATTTCGCCGATCATGATCACGTCCGGATCCTGGCGCAGGATGGCGCGCAAGGCCTTGGCAAAGGTCAGATCGATCTTGGAGTTGACCTGGGTCTGGCCTATGCCCGCGAGCTCGTACTCAATGGGGTCCTCGACCGTCATGATGTTGCCGCTGGATGCGTCCAGGCGCTGCAGCGCCGCGTACAGCGTCGTGGTCTTGCCCGAGCCCGTGGGGCCGGTGACCAGGATGATGCCGTGCGGCTGGCGTATCAGCGACTCGATGCGCTCCAGCGTCTCGCCCTGCATGCCCACCGACTCGAGCGTGAGCTTGGAGCCGCTCTTGTCGAGCAGACGCAGCACGGCGCGCTCGCCATGGGCGCTGGGCAGCGTGGAGACGCGCACGTCGATGGCGCGCGTGCCCAGGCGCAGGCTGATGCGCCCGTCCTGCGGCAGGCGCTTTTCCGAAATGTCGAGGTCGGCCATGATCTTCAGCCGCGAGATCAGCGCCGCATGCAGCGCACGGTTGGGCTGCACCACCTCGCGCAGGTCGCCGTCGACGCGAAACCGCACGCTCGAATGGCGTTCGTAGGGCTCGATGTGGATGTCGCTGGCGCCGTCGCGCGCGGCCTGGGTCAGCAGCGCGTTGAGCATGCGGATGATGGGCGCGTCGTCGGCGGTTTCCAGCAGGTCTTCCACGGCGGGCAGGTCCTGCATCATGCGCGACAGATCGGCGTCGGATTCGACTTCGCTGACCACGCGCGCGGCGTTCGACTCGCCCTGGGCATAGGCGGCGCTGATGCGCTGCGCGAGCTGGCCCGCATCTATGGCCTGCCACTGCGGCACGGCGTATTTGCGCTGCACTTCGGACAGCGCCTGGAAGTCTGGCGCAGGGCCGTGCCACAGCACGGGCTGCTGGCCGTCGTCCTCGAGCAGCAGCTGCGCGCTGCGGGCATAGGCGTAGGGCAGGGGATAACGCATGGAATCAGGGCGCGCTGTAGGCGTCGTCGGTGTCGGTGATGGGCACGATGCGCGGCCGCGCGGGCTTGGGCGCCTCGGGCGCGAACGGCACGGTGGCCAGCGGCTGGGCCGGGCCGCCGGGCTGCAGCGCGGGCAGCACGGGAGCGCCCGAGACGCTGTTGAGAATGGTGCTGGGCTGCGGCTGCAGGCCCTGCTGCGCCGCGCGAATGACTTCGTAGCGGTCGGTCATCAGCGCATCGGCCGCGGCCGCGTCGCGCACCACCACGGGGCGCAGGAACACCATCAGGTTGGTCTTCTTGCGCGCGCGGTTCTCGCTGCGGAACAGGTTGCCCAGGCCCGGAATGTCGCCGAACAGCGGCACCTTGTCCTCGGCCTGCGAGTAGTCGTCCTGCAGCAATCCGCCGAGCACGATGATGCTGCCGTCCTCGACCAGCACGTTCGACTCGATCGAGCGCTTGCTGGTGGTCGGGCCGTTGGTGTCCTTGAGCGTCGAGCTGTCGATCTTCGAGACCTCCTGGTAGACCGACATCTTCACGGTGCCGTTCTCGTTGATCTGCGGGCGCACGCGCAGCATCAGGCCCACGTCCTTGCGCTCCACGGTGGTGAACGGGCTCACGCCCGAGGTGCCGGTGGTGCTCGCGTAGGAGCCGGTCACGAAAGGCACGTTGTTGCCGATGATGATCTTGGCTTCCTCGTTGTCCAGCGTCATCAGATTGGGCGTCGACAGCACGTTGGCGTCGCCGCTGTTCTGCAGGAAGTTGGCGAGTGCGCCGAGATAGTATTTGCCGTTGATGCGCGGCGCGATGCCGAAGTTCAGGCCGGCGCCGAGGTTGCCCAGCGCGGTTGCGGCCGTGGTCGCGCCACCCGCGAGTCCCGCGGCCACGCCCAGGATATTGGCGCCGCTGGTACCAGAGTTGGTGCCGATCACGCCCATGGTGCTGCCGTTGTTGCCCAGCAGCGACTGCCACTGCACGCCGAACTGGGCCAGCTTGTTGGCCGTGACTTCGACAATCAGGCTTTCGACCAGCACCTGGGCACGGCGGCCGTCAAGCTGGTCGATGACCGCGCGCAGCTGGCGATAGACCGGCGGCGAGGCGCTGATGATCAGCGAATTGGTCGAAGGATCGGCCTGGATCTGGCCGCCGGTCGAAGGCTGGTTGCTGCTGCCCAGGCTGCCGCTGTCCGTGCCCAGGCCGCTGCTGGTGCTGCTGCCCGACAGGCCGCTGGTGCTGCTGGTCTGGCTGGTGGAGGTGTTGCCCAGGCCGGTGGTGCGCATGCCGCCGCCGGAGCTGGCCGCCGCATTGCCGCCCGCGGCCTGGCTGCCGACGCCGCCGTCGCTGGCCATGGCCGCGCGCAGCGTCGTCGCCAGCGTCACCGCATCGGCGTTCTTCAGATAGACCACATGGATGTTGCCGCTGGCCGCGGCCGAGCTGGCATACGCGGGCTGGTCGAGGCGCGCGATCAGCGAGCGCACCTGGGCCAGGCGCGCGGGATTGGAGGCGCGCACCACCAGCGCGTTGCTGCGCGGCTCGGCCATGAGCGTAGTCTTGAAACCCGTGTCCGTCTGGCCCTGGGCCACGGCGCCGGGCACCGCGCCTGCGCTGCCGCCTTCGATCAGCCGGCTCACCAGCACTGCCATTTCGGAAGCCACCGCGTGCTGCAGCGGAATCACTTCGATGTCGGTGGCATTCGACACGTCCATCGCGGCGACGATGCGCGCCAGGCGCTGCACGTTGTCGGCGTAATCGGTGATGACCAGCGAGTTGTTGCCCGGGTTCACGTTGATGGTGTTGTTCGGGCTGATCAGCGGCCGCAGCACGGGCACCAGGTTGGCGGCGGTCTCGAAGTTGAGCTTGAAGATCTGCGTCACGATCTGGCCGCCGGCCGGCGAGCCGCCACGTCCGCCCTGGGACACGGCGACATTGCCCGACTGGAGCTTGGCGTCGGCTTCGGGAATGACCTTGTAGAGGCCTGCGGCCTCGACCACCGTGAAGCCCTGCAGCCGCAGCGCCGCGAGGAACTGCTGGAAGGCCTGGGCCGGGGCCAGAGGCTTCTCGCTGATCAGCGTCATCGTTCCCTTGACGCGCGGGTCGACCACCACGTTGCGCCCGGTGATGGTCGCCATGGAGCGCGCCACGGCCTCGATCTCGGCACCGGAGAAGTTGAGCGTCACCGGTTCTTTGCTGCGGGGCGCGGTCTGCGCGGAAACGCCGGCACAGGCCAGCGTGGCCGCGGCGGCGAGGGAGTGGAGGGCGACGCGCAAGCGGCGTGCAGTGATGAACGTCATGGAATTTAGCCCAGGGAAATGATGGAGCGCGCGCCGCTGCGCCGCCCGATGATGTTGAGGAAGTTGGCCAGCGCGGCCTCGCGCTCGGGCGAGGCGCTGGCTTCGCCGCGAAACCGCAGGCGCTGTCCGACCCATTGGCCCGCGCCGCTGAGCTGCAGGTGGCCTTCGAGCGTGCTGAGCGTGACCTGCGGCGCATCGCCGCCGTCGAAGACCAGCCGATAGCTGCCCATGGGGCGCAGCGTCGACAGCCGGGACGAAACGCCCAGCGCATCGAGCTGCAGCTGGCCTTCGCTGCGCAGGCGGCCGGCCAGCCATTGCACCTTCAGACCCTGGGTGCGCAGCTGCAGCTGGCCCTGGATCTGGGCGGTGTTCCACGGCGTGCCCAGGCCCGTGAGCAGGGCCGCAGGCCATTGGCTCTGCTGGTCCTGGACCTGCGTTTCCACGCCTTGCCAGTGCAGCAGTATGCGCGCCTGCAGCGGCTGCGGCGTGCAGCATTCGGTGGCGAGCTGGATGCGCGCGCCGCGCCAATCGGGGCGCAGCCGCCACTCCACGCGCGATGGCAGGGCCAGCGCGTCACGGCTGCCCGCGCCGCCGCTGAGCACCAGCCGCGCCGAGCCGGTCCACAGCGTGCCGCGGGCTTCAAGCAGTTGCAGCTGGCCCTGGGTCGCGCGCTCCAGGCCCGCGGCCAGCCAGTGGGCGGGCGCGGCCAGCACCAGCGTCACCAGCGCGCCCAGCAGCGCGCCGGTGACGGCCCAGGCGCGCGGCGAGCGCACGGTGGTGGCTGCCGGCCGGCTGCGCGGCGAGCGACGCAAGGACTTCATTGCGTGGCCTCCGCCAGCGGCAAGGCCAGCACCAGGCTGCCATCCCAGTGCGGTTCGCTGGCGCTGGCCTGCGCCGGGCCGGCAGTCGCCGTGAGCCGCATTTCAACGGTGCTGACCTTGAGATTCTGGCGTGCCTGGCTGAGCCACGCGGCCAGCGCCGCGGCAGGCGTGTTCTTGAGCGTGAGCTGGGCGCGTTCGCCCTGCAGCACCAGGCGTGCGCTGGGGCCGAGCTGGCTGCTGACCGAGTCCTGCAACGCGCGCTGCAGGTCGGGGCGCGCGGCAGGCAGCGCGCCGGCGGACTCGGTCGTGGGCGGCGGCAGTTCGGCCTGCAGGCGCAGGGCTTCGGCTTCGAGGCGTTGCATGCGCTGCAGCTGCAGGTCGAGCGCCGCATGCCGTGCGGGCGCGGCACGCAGTGTCTGCAGCGCGGGGGCGAGCAGCAGCCACCAGGCAAGCGCCAGGGCGATCGTGCCCGCGGCGAGGGACAGGGCCTGGCGCTCGCGTGGCGCCAGACCGGCCCAGCGTGCCTGCCAGGCGCCCAGGCGGGGAGAGCGGGCGGTGTTCATGGTTGTTCCTTTGCGCGCAGCACCAGGCTTTGCGCGTCCGCGCGGGCGGCATAGCCCATCGCGGCCAGTTGCGACTGCAGCTGCTGCTGCGCCGTGGCGTCGAGCGTGAGCCCGCGCAGACGCAGCTCCTGATCGCTGTACTCAATCGAATGCGGGCGCATGCCCCTGGGCAGGGCCTGGCCCGCGGCCGACAGCAGCGGCTCGAGCGCCTGCGCCGAGAGGCTGCCGGTGCGCTGGCGCAGCTGCGCGACTTCGCGCTCCATCTGCAGCGGCGCATCGACCACCAGCGCAGTTTTCGGAAACGCCTGCAGCAGGCTCGCGCGCACTGCGGCCTGCTTGGCGGCCAGTGCCTGGCGTTCCTTCCAGGCCCAGCCATTGAGCCCGACCAGCTGGGCGACGACCAGCACGCCCAGCGCCCAGCGCGCGGCGCGCCACTGGGGGGCGCGCACGAAGGACTGGCAGGCGCTGACCACGCGCCGCAGCGCATGGCTGCGACCGCCTACGGCCAGATCGAACTGCGCGAGATTCCAGGGGCTGCGGCTGGCTTCCAGCAAGCGTTCGGCCAGTGCCTCCAGGCGCACCGGTTGCTGCAGGCGTTGCTCGGCGAGCGCCGCCACCGCGGGCGCGGCGTCGACGACCAGGCCTTCGGGCGCACCCAGCAGCGCCAGGCCTTCGGCGCTCAGCGGCGCGCAGGCCACGCCCTGGTCGGGGCCGCAGCCCGTGGCCAGCAGCCAGGCCGATTCCGGCGTGCCCATGGCCCAGAGGTGAGGGGCTTGGCCTTCGGCCGCGGGCGTCAGCTGGGCAACGATGCGGTCCACGCGCCGCTGTGCGGTTTCCAGCGCCTGCAGGTGCGAGCGCAGCCAGCCGCGGTCGCAGGCCGCGACCCAGGCGCTCTGGCCGGCGCGCGCGCCCGGCTCCAGCGCGAAGTGCAGCAGTTCGGGTTCATCGAGCAGATGTTCTTCGACCAGGCCTTCGATCACCGAGCGCAGCCGCGTGGTCGCGTTGCGCGTGCCCACGGCAATGCCGGCCGGCAAGGTGATGCGGTGCCATGACAGCGCCTGGTGGGGGATGACGGCGACGACTTCGACCGCGCGTCCCGCCGCGGGCAGTTCGGTCGCCGTGGCCGCTGCATGGCGTGCGACGGTCTGACCATCCAGGCTCAGCGCAAACGCGTATTGCCATTCAGGGCCCGCGGGCGCAAGCGGCAGTTGGAGTATCAGAAGGCTCATAGACTGGAGGTACGTGCCGGAGTGGCTACCGGCAGGGGCAGATTCTGGGAGGTCCAGTGGCCGCGTTCGCGCCACAGGGTAACGACATTCATGCCGGTGCGCTGCACCAGCGAGCGTTCGCTGACCATGGTTTCGCCAAGTCGCAGGCGACCGCGGATCTCGAAGAAAGACGATGAGAACGCGAGCAGGTCCTGCGGCGTGTCGGACGGCATGCCCAATCGTTGCAGCGCATCCGGCATGGTGCGCACGGGGCTGGCCTCGCGCGCCTGGATGAATTGGTTGGCGCGTGCCCAGTCCAGGTCCTTGACGCTGGCCCAGATCACTTCGGCGCTTGCGGTGTTGAGGTTGACCGGCGTGGGCGTGGGCAGCAGTGTGACATGCGGCTCGAGCCGCGCAATGATTTCGGGGGCGACGCCCAGCCAGCCGAGCTGGGCCAGCGTGCGCGGCATCAGCGGTGCCGTGCTTTCCGGATTGTTGCCCGCGGCCTGGGCCATGCGCAGGCCGACGACGATCTGCTGCAGCGAAGAGGCCGGCAGGCCCAGGCGCTCGAACAGGCGCGAGAACGCGAGCTCGGTGGCTTCATTGCGCAGCAGCAGGTTGCGCAGGTTCATGCGCGACTGCAGATCGATGATTTCACCCGACAGGAAAGCATTCGCGGTTTCGGTCGACGCATCGTCGACCTGGCTCACGTTGGCTTCGGCGGCGAGAAAGCTCGACAGCTTCGCTTCCTGCAGCGGCACGGCCCAGGGCTCGGCCAGATGGTCGGGGCCGCCCGAGCGCGCGTCCTCGCGCAGCACCACGCGCGACCAGTCGAGCGCGCCCAGCAGTATCCAGGCGGCCTGGGCGCGCGCGCGCTCGGCGGTCTCGACCTCGACCGCACGCCATTGCTGCCACAGTGCCGTGGCCGCGAAGGTCGCGACCAGCGTCACGGTCAGCATCGCGGTGAGCAAGGCGGCGCCGCGCGACGGGCTGCGGGCGGCGGTGCGGAGGGAGCGCGTGGCGATCATGATCTGCTGTTCTGGCGCAGGGGGTTGACCCAGTCGCGCACGAGGCGACCGGCAATGCCCGCGCCGGCGGGAAGATCGAGCTGCAGCCGCACGCCATCGGGAATGTCGTTGTTGGTGGCGGCAGTGGTGCCGGGAGTTCCCGCCGTGCCCGCGGTCCCTGTGGTTTCCGCTGCCGCGGCCGCATTTGCCGCGTCGGTCGCCGTGCCGGCCGTGGCATCGCTGGACTGGGGGTTGCTCCAGGCGCCGCCGCGGTAGTAATAGATGGCCCAGCCGTTGAGCGGGAACAGCGCGGTTTCGCGTGCGCGCTGGGCGTCGCTGGGATTGCGTGCCCATTGGCTGGCCTGGTTCCAGGCATCGTTCCATTCGCTGCGCGTGCGCACCGGCGGCGACTGCCAGCGCAGCCATTGGTCACGGCCCTGGCTGGTGCGCCGGGTCCAGCCCACGACCAGCGCGCCGGCTTCGGGCGCGGCGGTGTTGCGCCGCGTCAGGCGCAGCACCTGTCCGTCCCAGGCAATGGCCTGGGTGTTCTCCAGCGTCATCAGTCCGTCGAGGTCGGCGTTCCATTGGGCCAGCGCGGTCTGCAGCACCGCATGCGCGTCGGTATGGGCGCGGGTGTACTGCTGCGAGCGCAGCATGCTGTCGAGGCCGCGCCAGCCCATCAAGGCCATCAGCGCCATCGCCACCAGCGCGACCAGCAATTCAACCAGGGTAAAACCGCTGGCCCGGGACAGGGGGCGACGCGCGCGGGCCTGCATGTCAAAAACGTCCCACGATGGCGGTGATGCTCAGCACCGGAAACTGGCCGTTGCTGATCTTGACGTCGGCGCGGCGAAAGCTGGGGTTGGGCGTGGGGCGCACGATCAGGGTCACGCCAAAGACCTGGCCCGCCTGCTCGCAGCTGCCGCTGGTGTCGCCCACGGGGGGCATCTGCTGCGACAGGCGCATGCGCACCAGTTCGTTCTCGGCGCAGAGCTGGCCCAGCAGCATGTCTGTCTGGCGCTGGGCGTTGCGCGTCAGCGCCGACGTGGCCTGGGCGCCCGCGAGCAGCGCGATGGCGACTATGCCCAGCGCCACCAGCACTTCGATCAGCGTGAAGCCGCGGGCGGGCGCAGCGTTCCGGCGGCGCAGCGGCGCGTTCATGGCCTGCCCTCGGGCGCGAACGGCCGCAGGCCATCGGACGCAATCGACAGGCGCAGCTCGGGCGTGTCTACATGGGTCAGCAGCGTGCGTTGCGGCGGCAGCAGGGGCTCGGGGCCCAGCACCAGCACCGCGCCGTCGGCGACGCGCGTGCCCGCATCCAGCCACTGCGTGGGCAAGGTGCTGCCGGGCGGCAGGCCTTCAAAGCGAAAGCCCGCGGCCGTCGCCTGCCAGCGCACCAGCGTGCCGCTGGCGCGTGCCTGGGCGCGGCCGGCCTCGAGCAAGGCCGCGAGCCGCTCGCCTTCGCGCTCGAGCCGGCTCTGGCCGCTGTCGCGCATGGACATGGCAACGCCGGCCGTGGCCAGCGCCATGATGCTGATCACAACCAGCAACTCCAACAGGGAAAAACCGCGTGCGCGTGTCATGGCCGTATCCGGTCAGGCAGGGAGCCTGCGCGCGTACGGGCGCGCTGCCCCCAGAGGGCGCATTACTGCCAGCTGCCAATGTCGGCGTCGTTGCCTTCGCCGCCGGGCTGGCCGTTGGCGCCCAGCGACATCACATCGACCTCGCCCTTGATGCCCGGGTTCAGGTACTGGTAGGGATTGCCCCAGGGGTCGTTGGGCAGCTTTTCCACATAAGGCTTCCAGTTGTTGGGCTGGGGGCCTGCAGTGGGACGGGCCACCAGGGCCTGCAATCCCTGTTCGGTCGTCGGATAGCGCTGGTTGTCCAGGCGGTAGAGCTTGAGCGCCTGCATGATGTTGGTGATGTCGGTGCGCGCCGCCGTGCGACGCGCGTCATCCGCGCGGTCGAGCAGGTTGGGCACGATCAGCGCGCCGAGCACGCCGATGATGACAAGCACCACCATGAGCTCGATCAGCGTGAAACCACGCTGTACGGCCTGGCGCAGCGGGCGCGCCGGTGTGCATTGCGGAACTGTCATGGAATTCAGTAGCTGTAACGTCATATGAACCCATGATAATGCGTCATGGTGACAAATTCGCTTCAAAATTGGCGCGTGCGTTTGTGCACGTTCATTCTCTGGGCGGTCGCGGGAGCGTGCCTGGTGTTCTGGACTCTGCGCCTGGCTTCCCCGGTCGAGGCGGCGATGGTCGCGGTTGCCGCGCCCGGCCCCGTCGCAGTGGACCTGCAGGCGCTGGCCCAGGTGCTGGGTGCGGGACCGGCCGCACCCACGGCCCAGGCGCCGGCCGCGCCCAGCCGTTATACGCTCCAGGGACTGTTGGCGGGACGCGACAGTGGCCGCGGCGCAGCGGTGATCGGGGTCAACGGCCAACCCGCGCGGGCGTTTCCCGTGGGCGCGCAAGTCGATCAAGGCCTGGTGCTGCAGTCGGTCGGCGTACAGCAGGCGCGGCTCGGGCCTTCGCGCCAGGGTGAAGCCACCGTGACGCTCGAACTGCCGATCAAGAAATAAACCACTGCCCGGGCGCGGGCGCGGCCTGGGTCCACGCAGCGGCCGTCGCCGGCTTTCCGCGCTCGGTGCGCAGCCAATGCACGCAGCGCGCCACGCCCGCATGGCTGATCCAGACCCTGTCGGTGTCGGCGGGGCCCGGTTCCTCTAGCGCCGAGCGCACGCGCGCGAGCATCGCGGCCAGTGCCTCGCCGCCGCCGGGCGCATAGCCATGCAGGTCGGCGGCCCAGGCATCGAGTTCGGCGCGCGGCAGCGCATCCCAGGGCTGGCCTTCCCAGGCGCCGAAATCCATTTCCTGCAGGCGCGCATCCGCCTGGCTGCACAGGTCGGGCCGCAGCGCGCGCACGGCATCCGCCAGTTGTACGCAGCGCCGCAGCGGTGAATGGCGCAGCAGCACGCCGCCGGGCAAGGCCTGCGCCAGTTGCTGGGCGGCCTGTTGCGTCGCCTGGGCATCGGCGTCCACATCCAGCCTACCGTAGCAGATGCCGGGCGCGACCAGCGGCAGCGCATGGCGTACCAGCCACAGCCGCGCCGTCATCCGGCGCCGCGCAGCACGCCGACAGCAGCGCCCAGGTAGAACGCAATCTCGCTGATCTGCTGGGTCGCGCCCAGGCAGTCGCCCGTGAAGCCCTGCAGCCGCCGGGCAAACCAGCGCGCGAGCCACAGCGCCGCGAATGCGCTGCCCAGCAGGCCCAGGCCCAAGGCCAGCACGGGCTGAGCCAGCGCGTACAGCGCCAGGGGAGCGAGGCACCACAGGCCGGCCGCGACCAGCGTGCGGGCGCTGATCTGGTCCGCCAGGGGTTTGCTCTTGGAGCGCGCGGTGTCGCCTACATGCGGCAGCAGGCGCACCAGGCACAGCGGCCAGAAGCGCGAAACCACATGCGCGACGGCCACGGCCGCGGCCGCGGCCACCAGGCTGTGGCTGCCCAGCACCGCGAGCAGGCTGATCTTGGCCAGCAAGGCCAGCACCAGCGCCAGCGCGCCATAGGCACCCAGGCGCGAGTCCTTCATGATGTCGAGCGCGCGCTCGCGGTCGGCGCTACCGCCCAGGCCGTCGGCCACGTCGGCCAGGCCGTCTTCATGGAAGCCACCGGTCATCCAGGCCGTGGCGATGCAACTGAGCACCGCGGCGGCCAGCGGCGCGAACACGCTGGGCGTGAGCGCGGCGCAGACTGCCGCATAGGTGCCCGCGCCGACCGCGCCCGCGATCCAGCCTATGCCGGGGAAGTGGGCCGCGCTCGCGCGCAGCATCGCCGGGCTGAAGCCCACCCAGTCGGCGAGCCGCCCGGTCACGGGAATGCGCGTGAAGAACTGCAGGGCCAGCAGGAAGTGGCGCAGGGCTTGCATGGTCGGGTGCCGGCCGCGCGAGAATTACTGCAGGAACAGGCGGTAGGCCGGGTTGAGCGTTTCTTCGACCCAGGGGTAGCCCACCGAGGCAAGAAAGGCGTCGAACGCAGCCGCGTCTTCGGCCGGCACCTGCATGCCCACCAGGATGCGCCCATAGTCCGCGCCCTGGTTGCGGTAGTGGAACAGCGAAATGTTCCAGGTCGGCGCCATCATGCTGAGGAACTTGAACAGCGCGCCCGGGCGCTCGGGGAACACGAAGCGCAGCAGCCGTTCTTCCTGGGCCAGCGGCGAATGACCGCCCACCATGTGGCGCAGATGCTCCTTGGCCATCTCGTCGAACGTCAGGTCGAGCGCCTCGAAGCCGTTCTTCTGGAAGTTCTTCGCGATCTTTTCCGATTCGCCCTTGGCCGCCGTCGTCAGGCCGACAAACACATGCGCGCGCTGCTGGTGGCTGATGCGGTAGTTGAATTCGGTCACATTGCGCTGGCCGCCGGGCAGCTTGCCCACGACCTCGCAGAAGCGCTTGAAGCTGCCGCGTTCCTCGGGGATGGTGACCGCGAACAGCGCTTCGCGCTCCTCTCCGACTTCGGCGCGCTCGGCGACGAAGCGCAGGCGGTCGAAATTCATGTTGGCGCCGCACAGGATGGCGGCATAGGTCTCGCCCTTGGTCTTGTGCGTGGCCACATATTGCTTGATCGCGGCCACGGCCAGCGCGCCCGAAGGCTCGACGATGGCGCGCGTGTCGACAAACACATCCTTGATCGCCGCGCAGACCGCGTCGGTGTCGACCACCACATATTCATCGACCAGATCGCGCGCAATGCGGAAGGTCTCCTCGCCCACGAGCTTGACGGCCGTGCCGTCGGCAAACAGTCCCACATCGCCCAGCTCGATGCGCTTGCCGGCCTGCACCGAACGCGCCATCGCGTCCGAGTCGCGCGTCTGCACACCTATCACCTTGATGTCGGGGCGCACGGCCTTGAGGTAGTTGGCCACGCCCGAGATCAGGCCGCCGCCGCCTATGGCCACGAACACCGCATCAAGGCGCTGGGTGCCGAGCTTTTGCAGCTGGCTCAGCATTTCCATGGCGATCGTGCCCTGACCAGCGATCACGTCCGGATCATCGAACGGGTGCACGAAGGTCAGTCCCTGCTCCTGCTGCAGCTGCAGCGAATGCTTGTAGGCATCGGAATAGCTTTCACCCGCGAGTACCACTTCGCCGCCCAGTGCCTGCACAGCATCGACCTTGAGCTGGGGCGTGGTGGTGGGCATCACGATCACCGCGCGGCAGCCGAGCTTGCGCGCGCTCATGGCCACACCCTGGGCATGGTTGCCGGCCGAGGCACAGATCACGCCGCGCTGCAACTGCTCCTGGCTCAGGTGGGCCATCTTGTTATAGGCACCGCGCAGCTTGAAGCTGAACACCGGTTGCTGGTCCTCGCGCTTGAACAACACCTTGTTGTGCAGCCGGCGGCTCAGGTTCTTGGCGGGCTGCAAGTCCGATTCCACAGCCACGTCATAGACGCGCGCGGTCAGGATACGGGTGAGGTAGTCGGCGGGAGTGAGGTGTTTTGTCATGGTCGGCGAAAAGGCTGGGCCGCGAAGGCAAGCCCGCGGGTAGGCTGGGCCGCCATCATAGGCGTTCAAGCGTTTGCGGGTGAGTCCGACAGGTGTTCGCAGGCTTGCGACCCGCCGGCCTGCCAAGTCAATCGACCAAAAAAAAGCCCCAGGCTGTGAAGCCTGGGGCTGAATCCACCATTAGAGGAGGTGGAGGAGACAAAGGGTGCGATACAGGAATAATGTCCTGCGGTCCGCCTGAAAATTACAATCACTTCAGGTAACGCTTGAGCCAATTGTATCGCAAAAGATGCTGCGTTGCAGCAAAATCAGGGTTTACCGGAATGGCGATGCCATTTCGCAACAGTTAAAGCAAAGGAATCGGCATGGAATGCACAGTGAGTTGGACCGGTGCCAGCGGCACCCGCTCGGGAATGGGCTTTGTGGCGGAGACCGGCAGCGGCCATATCCTGGCAATGGACGGCGCGCCCGATGAAAAGAATCCGGACAACGGCGGGCGCAACCTCGCGCCGCGCCCCATGGAAGCGCTGCTCGCCGGCACCGGCGGCTGCACCGCCTATGACGTGGTGCTGATCCTCAAGCGCGGTCGCCACGATGTGCGCGGCTGCAGCGTCAAGCTCAGTTCCGAGCGCGCCGACACCGACCCCAAGGTCTTCACCAAGATCCACATGCAGTTCACCGTGACCGGCAAGGGCCTGCCCGCGAGCGCCGTCGAGCGCGCGATCGCCATGAGCCACGAGAAGTATTGCTCTGCCAGCATCATGCTCGGCAAGACCGCCGAGATCACGACGGGTTTCGATATCGTCGAAGCGTAAAAGGAAGCACCCGCCAGGCGGTGGGTGTTTCTATACGTAATGCGCGGTGGTGGTCATGACCTTGGCCGCGGCGCGCATCAGGTTCTGCACGGGCGGCGGCAGCAGCACTGCGCCGGCTTCCAGCGCGTCGGCCGCATGCCGCTCCTCGTCTTCCTTCATGCGCTGCACCACGGCGCGCGAGGCCAGGTCCTGTTCGGGCAGGCGATCGAGATGGCTGCCCAGATGCGCCGATACCTGATTTTCCGTTTCCACCACGAAGCCCAGGCTCACGCGGTCGCTGATCTTGGCGGCCACCAGGCCGATCGCAAACGCTCCCGCGAACCACAGCGGGTTGAGCAGGCTGGGACGCTGGCCCAGCGCATCCAGGCGCGCGCGCGACCAGGCCAGGTGGTCGGTCTCCTCGCGCGCCGCTTCGATCAGATGTTCGCGCAGATGCGCATCGCGCGTGACCATGGCCTGGGCGTTGTACAGCGCCTGGGCACAGACCTCCCCCACATGATTGACACGCATCAGTGCGCCTGCGAGGCGCTGCTCGGCTTCATCCAGGTCTGCCTCGGCAATGCCCTGCGCAGGCGAGGGCTGCGACGCCGCCGGGCGGGCAAACAGGGTGCGAAGCGCAGCGTCCGCTGCCGTCAAGATCTTGTCCATAGAGATAAAAAGCTGCTGCAAGGCGAAAGGCGCGGGCTGACCGGAGGCAGCGCCGCGAGAAGCCGGGACCGGGTGCGGCCCCTGTGCACGATTGTGCCGCGCATTGAAGCGGTGTTGCAACCGTGCAACGAATTCCCGGAATCGAGCGGCTTATCGGTGAATTGCTTTGCGCATCGGTCGGTCGTCTGTTGCAATAGCAAGAGCTTCCCCACCAGGAGGTTGGCGCGGGTAACCGGCGAATCCAGGGTTTGACCCTGCTCTTTTTGCCTACCGACGCCCTCTGTTAAACCTTGGAGTAATTCGCAATGAAAAAATCCCTGATTGCCCTGGCCGTGTTGGCTGCTTCCGGCGCCGCCATGGCCCAATCCTCCGTGACCCTGTTCGGTATCATCGATGCCGGCGTTGGTTACGTTGACAACGTCAATGCAGCTGGCGACAACAAGTTCGGCGTGGGCACCAGCGGCAACGCTACCAGCCGTATCGGCTTCCGCGGCGTGGAAGACCTGGGCGGCGGTCTGAAGGCTGGTTTCTGGCTCGAAGGCGAAGTTTTCGCTGACGGCGGCAATCCTGATGGCCTGAACTTCAAGCGTCGTTCGACCGTTGGCCTGGAAGGCAACTTCGGTGAAGTGCGCCTGGGTCGTGACCTGGTTGCAGGCTACAACAAGACCAGCTCGTACGATCTGTTCAGCCAAACCGGCATCGGCCAATTCTCCGGCTGGCGCAATTGGGACAGCGCTGCTGCCACCAACGGTGACGAAAACGGCATCCGTTCGAACAACCTGATCAGCTACTACACGCCTAACTTCGGCGGCTTCAAGGCTGGCGTGAGCTACGGTTTCGACGAACAAACCACCGGCAAGGCTGGTCGTTACGTCGGCGGCAACGTGTCGTATGACAACGGCCCCATCAGCGCTGCAGTGTCGTATGACCGCCTGAACGTGATCGGTGCCGGCACGCGCGGCGCTGGCGACCGTGACGCCCTGACCCTGGCTGCTTCGTACAACTTCGGCGTGGCCAAGCTGATCGGTATCGCTCAGCGTCAAGAGTACTCGTACAACGCTGGTGCTGACCGCAAGTTCAACAACTACGCTCTGGGCGTGTCGGCACCTGTCGGCGGCGCTGGCGAAGTCAAGCTGCAATACGCACGCTACGACCAGAAGGCAATCAACGGCGAAGCCGACCAACTGTCGCTGGGCTACGTGCACAACCTGTCGAAGCGCACTGCTGTGTACGGCACCGTTGCTTACCTGAAGAACAAGGACGGCTCGGCTCTGGGTCTGCAGTCGAAGGGTATCAACACCACTTCCGCAGCCAACGAAAAGCAAACCGGCGTGCAAGTCGGCGTGCGCCACTCGTTCTAATGATGGGCTGAGTTCGCTCAGCTTTTCATAGAAATCAAAAAAGCCAGTCTTCGGACTGGCTTTTTTTATGGTGTTTTCGCTCAGAGGGAAACTGCTATCTAGGGAAAATCCTGCAGGGAAAACCTGTGTTGTGATGCTGCACTGCTATCTAGGCGCAATAAAAGTGGGTACTTAGAATGGATTCTCCCAGCCACACTTTTATTCATAAAGAGAGACAGCAGCATGCAAAAATCGTTTGTGAAAAATGCCATCGCATTGGCCGCCTTGGTGGTTGCAACCCCTGCCGTATTCGCCCAGCAGGGCACCAGCAGCGTTCAGCTGTACGGTATTGTGGATGCTGCAGTGCGTCATACCAATAATGAAGGCGTAGGCGGAAACTCATCGTTGACCAAAATGATTGGTGGCGGCATGTCGCAAAGCCGCTGGGGCATTAATGTGACCGAAGACCTGGGTGGCGGCCTCAAGGCCATTGCCAATCTGGAAAATCGTTTCCTGACCGATTCGGGCTCGACGGCAACCGCCAACTATTGGCAGCAATCCTGGCTGGGTCTGCAAGGCGGCATGGGCCGGCTGACCATGGGTCGCCAGTACAACGTGCTGTTCGATCTGGTGACTTCGACCTATTCGTCGTTCCCCTACTCGCCTTACATGGAAGCCTACAAGCCTGAAATCGGCATGTCGCTGGGGGCGCGCGCCAACAACATGCTCAAGTACACGGCCGAGTTCGGCGCCGTGCGCGGTGCCTTGCAGTATTCGTTCGATGAGAAGGACGTGAGCGGCGCGAGCGCGAAGACCGCGGGCGGCTATCTGCGCTATTCGGCCAACGGCATTTCCGCGGGTGTGGGCTACCAAAACTATGACCTGCCGCAGAACGCCAAGGTCGACGCCTGGACCCTGGGCGGATCCTACCGCATGAATGCGCTGTACTTCAATCTCGGCTACGGCGTGAACAAACTCAAGGGCACGCCTGGACCGGTCGATTCGGCGATTGTCGGCGGCATGTGGGGCGGCGACACCAACGGCGGCTTCACGCGCGGCGCGGCCGACAAGCGCCAGATGGCCAAGATCGGTTTCGGCTACCAGGTCACGCCTCAGCTGAATGCCGGCCTGCATTACTACCATGCCAAGCAGTCGGGCAGCCCGGTGGCAGCAGACAACGGCAAGGCCAACTTCATTGTTGCCGTGGCTGATTATGCTTTCTCCAAGCGTACCGATGCCTATTTTGGTGTGGATTACACCAAGATCAAGGGCGGAACCAATATTGTGCTGGACCCGACCAGCCGCGCGCGTGATCGCACCGGCATCACTGCCGGCCTGCGCCACCGCTTCTAATCCTGATAAATCCCCGCAAGGGGATTTGCCCGGAATATATTGCGTATTCAGAGGTTTTTTGGCAGGGGTGCCTATGTTCGATGCATGAATAATCGAATATAGGCACCCCTGCTGTTTTGCTGCTCAGGTATATCGCTTGGCGTGCAGACTGTCCTTCATTTTCTGCAGCACGGGTTGCAATGGCTCGCCGATGCGCAGCGCTACGCAGGTGGCGAGCACATCGATAATCAGCAGGTGCATCAGCCGCGAGACCATGGGGCTGTAGCGATCGTAGCCTTCGGGGTGGTCGGCGGCGAGCAATATGTCGCAGGCATGGGCCAGGGGCGAGCCGCTGGCCGTGATCGCAATGGTGGTCGCGCCGCGCTCGCGCGCGATGTCGGCCGCATCCATGAGGTCGCGTGTGCGCCCGGAATTCGAGATGATCAACGCGCAGTCGCCCGGTCCGAGCAACGTGGCGCTCATCACCTGGATATGTCCGTCGCTGCTCGCAAGGCTGGTCACGCCCAGCCGGAAGAACTTGTGCTGGGCATCCTGGGCAACGATGCCCGAATTGCCGGCGCCATAGAACTCGATGCGCCGCCCCTGTTGCCAACTGCTGACGATGGCCAGCGCTGCGCGTTCGAGGTCGGGCACGCGCGCGGCATTGCGATACTGCAGGAATGCGGCCACGGCATTGTCGACGACCTTGACCAGCACATCGCCGGTCTTGTCATCGCTGTCGACGCTGCGGTGAATGAAGGGCACGCCTTCGTTGGCGTTGTTCACGAGCTTGACCTTGAAGTCGGCCAGGCCGTCATAGCCCATGCTGCGGCAAAAGCGCACGACAGTCGGCTTGCTCACATGGGCGCGCTCGGCAAGCAGCCGCACCGGCAGTTGCGCAAAGGCCTGCGGGTCGGCCAGCACGAGACGCGCCACGCGCTGTTCGGCCGGGGCCAGGGAAGGCAGGGAGGCGGTGATGCGATCTAACATGGAAGTCCTGGGCGGTAAGCGCTGCGTGCGTCAATGTAACCGCAGTTGCGGGCCTTGGCCGGCCCCTGCATGGCTGCGCCTACACTGCGCATTTGTATCGTGCTGTGTCTGCTCGCGGGTGCTGGCGCAGTGCGGTGGCCGCTGCTTGTAAGATAACAAGGCTACAGCATCGTGTCAGACAGGTGCTTTTCAAGAATGGAACAGGTCATGAGTCAGCTCGACGCGCTTCGACAGTTCACCACCGTGGTGGCGGACACCGGCGATTTTCGCCAGATTGCACAATATTTGCCGCAGGATGCGACCACCAATCCGTCCTTGATCCTCAAGGCCGTGCAGATGCCAGAGTATGCGCCACTGCTCAAGGCGACGGTGGTGCAGCGCCGTGGCCGGCCGCTGGACGAAATCATGGACCGGCTGCTGGTGCGCTTCGGCTGTGAAATCCTGGCACTCGTGCCGGGCCGGGTCTCGACCGAAGTCGACGCGCGGCTGTCGTTCGATACCGAAGCCACCGTGACCCGGGCGGAACGCATTGTCGAGCTCTATCAGGCCGAAGGCGTGCATATCGACCGGGTGCTGATCAAGATCGCTGCGACCTGGGAAGGCATCGAAGCCGCGCGCCGCCTCGAGCAGCGCGGCATCCATACCAATCTGACCTTGATGTTCTCGCTTTGCCAGGCGGTCGTCTGCGGCCAGGCCAGGGTGCAATTGGTGTCGCCGTTTGTCGGTCGCATCTACGACTGGTACAAGAAGCAGGCGGGCGCTTCCTGGGACGAAGCCGCGATGGCAGGAGCCAACGACCCGGGTGTGCGCTCGGTGCGCGCTATCTATGCGCATTACAAGAAGTTCGGCATCGCCACCGAAGTCATGGGCGCGAGTTTTCGCAACCTGGGGCAGATCACGGCGCTGGCCGGTTGCGATCTGCTGACGATCGCCCCCGATCTGCTGGCCAAGCTCGCTGCCAGCGATGCGCCCCTGGAGCGGGCGCTCGTGCCCGAAGCGGCGCAGGCGCTCGACCTGCCCGCGCTGCATTACGATGAACCGGGTTTCCGCCTGGCGCTCAATGCCGATGCGATGGCGACCGAGAAGCTGGCCGAAGGCATACGCGCCTTTGTCGCCGACACGCTGCAGCTCGAAACCCTGATGCAACAGGCGGCTGCCTAGGATGACAGTGTTGTGCCATGAGACCGCGGCCTGGAAGGCGCTGGCACGCCATTACCAGGAGGAAATGGCGGAATTCGATATCGTCCAGGCCTTTGCCGCCGACCCCCAGCGCCTCGCGGCGCTGAGCCAGCAGGCGCCGCATGTATTTGCTGATCTGTCCAAGAACCGCATCACGCCCGCAACCCAGCAGTTGCTGACAAACCTCGCACAGGAGTGCGGTCTGGCGCAACGCCGCGACCAGATGTTCGCCGGCGCGCCCATCAATACTTCCGAAGAGCGTGCCGCGATGCACTGGCTGCTGCGCATGCCGCGCGACGGCGGGCTGCTGCGCGAGCGTCCCATGGCGGCTGCGGTGCGCACGGCGCTGGATGCGGTGCATGACACGCTGGACGCGATGCTCGCGCTGGCCGAGCAGGTGCGCGCGCGCCCCGAGATCACCGACATCGTCAATATCGGCATAGGCGGCTCGCATCTGGGACCGGAAGTCGTGGTCAATGCGCTCGAAGATTGGTGCAGCCCCGACAAGCGGTTTCATTTCGTCTCCAATGTCGACGGCCATGAGCTGGGCCATGTGCTGTCGCGCGTGCGCCCCGAAAGCACGCTGTTCCTCGTGGCCTCGAAGTCGTTCACCACGGCCGAGACCATGCTCAACGCACATTCCGCCCGTACCTGGTTTCTGGCCAATGGCGGAACGCAGGACGGCGAATGCGCGATTGCCGAGCATTTCGTTGCGCTGACGACCAATGTGGCAGCCGCAGCGCAGTTCGGCATCAGCCGCACGCTGGGCTTCTGGGACTGGGTCGGCGGGCGCTATTCGCTGTGGTCGGCGATAGGCCTGCCGATCGCGATCGCCGTGGGCGCCGCGCATTTCCGTGCGTTGCTGGCCGGTGCGCATGCGATGGATGCGCACTTCGTCACGGCCCCGCTGGCGCGCAATCTTCCCGTGCGCCTGGGCCTGCTCGACATCTGGTATCGCAATTTCCACGGTTTCGGCAGCCGCTGCATCGCGCCTTACAGCCACGGCCTGCGCCGGCTCACGGCCTATCTGCAGCAGTTGGAGATGGAAAGCAACGGCAAGCGCGTCGATGCCCGGGGACAAGCCGTGGGCGTGGCGACTTCGGCCGTGGTCTGGGGCGAGCCGGGCACCAATGGCCAGCATGCATTCTTCCAGATGCTGCACCAGGGGACAGATGTGATTCCCGTCGAGTTCATCGCCATGCGCGGCGGCGGCAAGTACCTGGGCGCGCACCAGCACAGCCTGCTGATCAACGCCGTCGCCCAGGCCCAGGCGCTGATGGTCGGACGCCGCCAGGAGTCGAGCGAGAAATACTGTCCCGGCAACCGTCCGAGCAGCTTTTTGCTGCTGCAGCAGCTCGATCCGGCCTCGCTGGGCGCGCTGATCGCGCTGTACGAGCACCGGGTGTTCGTCACCGGCGCGATCTGGGGCATCAACAGCTTCGATCAGTGGGGCGTGGAACTGGGCAAGAACCTGGCGCGCAACCTCGCGGACCGCCAGGAGCGCGGCGACTGGCAGGATGTCGATGCGTCGACGGCAGGATTGATGCGGCGCCTGATCGCCGCCGATCTGCCTTAGCAGCGGCTGGCGCTGAAGACAAAAAACCCGCAGTTCTTGCGAACTGCGGGTTTTTTGTTGCTGGTGGCAGCAGGTCTTTCGACCTGCCGGACCGCAATTTCCCTTGCAGGAAATTACATGCCCATGCCGCCCATGCCGCCCATGCCACCCATGCCGCCGCCCATGCCGCCCATGTCGGCACCTGCGTCAGCCTTGGGAGCGTCGGCAATCATGCACTCGGTGGTCAGCAGCAGCGCTGCGACGGAAGCGGCGTTCTGCAGAGCAGTACGCGTGACCTTCGTGGGATCCAGGATACCCATTTCGATCATGTCGCCGTAGGTGTCGTTGGCGGCGTTGAAGCCGAAGTTGCCCGTGCCCTTGAGCACGGCATCGACCACGACCGACGGTTCGCCACCGGCGTTGGCGACGATTTCGCGCAGAGGAGCTTCGATGGCCTTCAGGATCAGCTTGATGCCGGCGTCCTGGTCGGCGTTGTCGCCCTTGATCTCGCCCACGGCTTGCTTGGCACGCAGCAGAGCCACGCCGCCGCCGGCCACGATGCCTTCTTCCA
>NZ_JAVWWA010000081.1:0-3084 GCF_036666375.1 Comamonas sp.
CACGGCCTGCACCATGAACGATATCCTCTCCATTGCCCCGCGCGACAAAGCCGAAATCCTTGCCCAGGCTCTGCCCTATATCCGCAAGTTTCATGGCAAGACCATGGTCATCAAGTATGGCGGCAACGCCATGACCGACCCGGCCCTGCAGGCCGACTTTGCCGAGGATGTGGTGCTTCTCAAGCTGGTCGGGATCAATCCGGTGGTGGTGCATGGTGGCGGCCCGCAGATTGAAACCGCGCTCAACCGTCTGGGCAAGAAGGGCGAGTTCATCCAGGGCATGCGCGTCACCGACGCCGAAACCATGGAAGTGGTCGAGTGGGTGCTGGCCGGCGAAGTGCAGCAGGACATCGTCGGTCTGATCAATCAGGCAGGCGGCAAGGCGGTGGGCCTCACGGGCCGGGACGGCGGGCTGATCCGGGCGCAGAAGCTCAAGCTCGCGGACAACAAGGACCCGAGCATCGAGCATGACCTGGGCCAGGTCGGCGACATCGTAGCGATCGACCCCAGCGTGGTCAAGGCACTGCAGGACGACGCGTTCATTCCGGTGATCAGCCCCATCGGCTTCGGCGAAGACAACGAAAGCTACAACATCAACGCCGATGTCGTGGCCAGCAAATTGGCCACGGTGCTGCAGGCCGAAAAGCTGATGCTGTTGACGAACACGCCCGGCGTGCTCGACAAGGCCGGCAATCTGCTGACCGATCTCACGGCGCGTGAAATCGACGCGCTGTTTGCCGACGGCACGATCTCGGGCGGCATGCTGCCAAAGATCGCGGGCGCGCTCGACGCGGCCAAGGCCGGCGTGAACGCGGTGCACATCATCGACGGCCGCGTGCCGCATGTCATGCTGCTCGAAATCCTCACGGACCAGGCCTACGGCACGATGATCCGCAGCCACTGAACGTGGCCTGGGCCCTGCGGGGCCATGCATTGGAAGATTCGACATGCGCCTGCTGCTGGTGGAAGACGATGTGATGGTGGCCAGCGGCGTCAAGCTCGGCCTGAGCGATGCCGGCTATGCGGTCGACTGGGTCGGCAGCGCCGAGCGCGCACTTGAAGTGCTGGCGAATGAATCGTTCGACCTGGCGGTGATCGACATCGGTCTGCCTGGGCTCAGCGGCCTGGAACTCACCCAGCGCCTGCGCCGCAGCAGCATGGACAGCGCCGCCATGCCCATACTGATCCTGACCGCGCGCGACGCGCTGCTCGATCGTGTGCAGGGCCTCGACATGGGCGCCGACGACTACATGGTCAAGCCTTTCGAGTTGCCGGAGTTGCTCGCGCGGCTGCGCGCGCTCGCGCGCCGCTCCCAGGCCGCGACCACGGCAGTGCTGACATTCGGGCCTCTGGAGCTCGATACGGCGGCGCGCAGCGTCGGTGCGCGGGTGGCCGATGACTCTGCCGAAGGCAGTCATCTGCAGCCCATAGATCTCGGTCCACGCGAGTGGACGGTGCTGGAATACCTGCTGATCCACGCGCCCAAGCCGGCGAGCAAGGACAAGTTGCTGCAGGCCTTGACGGGCTGGGACAAGGAAATCACGCCGAATGCGGTCGAAGTCTATGCTTCGCGGCTGCGCGGCAAAATCGAGCCTTATGGCGTGGCCTTGCGCTCCATCCGCGGCTTCGGCTACCGGCTGGAGTTGGTCGCGGGCGGCGCCTGAAGGCGGCTGCCCCGGCGCCAGGCTGAGCCATGACCTCGAATCTGCGCTTTCGGCTGCTGCTGCTGCTGGTGCTGCCGCTGAGCGTGCTGGCGCTGATGGGCTCGTGGTTCGCCTACCGCTCGGCCGAGGCGGCCGCGGGCCAGCACGACCAGCGGCTGATGCGCTATCTGCCCGCGCTTGCCGAAGCCGTGCTCGCGCCTTCGCTCGACGGCCAATCACCTCCCGTATTGATGCTGCCGCCCATGGTCGAAGAGTTTCTGCGCCAGCGCCAGAACGAGGCCGGCTATGCAATTGCCGACCTCAAGGGCCGGGTGCTCGCAGGCGATACCTGGATACGCGTCGAGGTGCCGAGCACGCGCGTGGCTGAATTCCACAGCCAGGAGTTCGCGGGCATCATGTACCGCGTGGCCGTGCTGCGCGTAGAGACCGCGGGCGCTGGCGAGATGGTGGTGGCGCTGGCCGACGGTTCGGATGCGCGCCAGCAATGGGCGCAGCAATTGCTGCTGCGCGTGCTGCTGCCCAACGTGCTGCTGATCGCGGCCGCCGGGCTGGCGATCTACTGGTCGGTGCGCCAGGCGTTCGAGCCGCTGGTGGCGCTGGCCGACGCCGTCGAGCGCCGCTCGCCGCGCGACCTGAGCCCCATCGATGAAGCCGCCTCGCCCGATGAGGTGCGGCCGCTGCTGCGCTCGCTCAACCGGCTGTTCGCGCTGGTCGATGCCCAGGCCCAGGAGCAGCGGCGCTTCGTTGCCGATGCCGCGCACCAGTTGCGCACGCCGCTCGCGGCGCTGCAGGCCCAGGTCGAAGCCTGGGCGTTGATGGTGCAGTCGGCGCCCGCACCCGCGGATGCGGTGGACCTGTCGCCCGATCGGCCGCGCGAGCGCTCGCTGGTGCTCAGCGCCACGCAGATCCACCAGCTGCGCGACGCCACGCGCCGCACCTCGCAGCTCGCGCGCCAGCTGCTGGCGCTGTCGCGCGCCGACGCGCGCCATGCGCAGTCGCAGCCGCTGCAGCGCGTGGACCTCAAGGACCTTTGTGAAAGTCTGCTCGAAGCCTTCTTCGAACAGGCCGCGGCCAAGAACATCGATTTCGGCCTCGAAGTCGAGCCGGCCAGCGTCTGGGGCCATGCCTGGCTGCTGCGCGAGCTGTTGAGCAATCTCGTCGACAACGCGCTCAAGTACAACCCCGAAGGCGGGCGCGTGACCTTGCGCAGCGGCATGGGGCCGGACGGCGCCTTTCTCGAAGTCGAGGATGACGGCCCGGGCGTGCCCGAAGCGGAGCGCGCGCGCATCGTGCAGCGCTTTTACCGTCTGCCTGGCGCTTGCGGTGAAGGCTCAGGCCTGGGACTGGCGATTGCCGACGAGATCGCCCAGCTGCACCAGGCCCGTCTGGTGCTGGGCGAAGGCGCCGAGGGCGTGGGACT
>NZ_JAVWWA010000081.1:3184-25440 GCF_036666375.1 Comamonas sp.
TGTCAAGACCATTCAGCGTGAAAACAGTAGGACATGGGAGCGGGTGGCTGTGAGAGAATTATTTACAAATTCCTGATTGCCTATGTCTGAGTCTGAAGTCCTCTCCTCCTCTTTTCTCTCTGTCGTCAGTGATGGCGAGAGCGATGCCGCCGCTGCCGCAGCGCCCGCCACCCGCAAGCGCCCCAAGCCGGGCGAGCGGCGCGAGCAGATTCTGCAAGCGCTGGCGACCATGCTGGAGAAGCCTGGAGCGGAACGCATCACCACCGCTTCGCTCGCCGCCCACCTGCAAGTGAGCGAGGCTGCGCTGTATCGGCATTTCGCCAGCAAGGCGCAGATGTTCGAAGGCCTGATCGAGTTCATCGAACAATCGGTGTTCACGCTGGTGCAGCAGATCGTCGGCCGCGATGTCGCCGATCCCGATCAGCCGAGCATCGATGGCGCGCGCCAGGCTGCGCGCGTCATCGCGCTGGTGCTGCAGTTCGGCGAGCGCAATCCCGGCATGGCGCGTGTCATGGTCGGCGATGCGCTGGTGTTCGAACACGAACGCCTGCAGCAGCGCATGAACCAGTTCTTCGATCGCATCGAATCCACGCTGCGTCAGTGCCTGCGTCCCGTTGCCGATGCGCGTGGCTCGGCCAAGCCCACGGTCGATGCGCAGGTCGCGGCCAGCGTGCTGACCTCGTTTGCACTCGGCCGGCTGCAGCGCTTCTCGCGCTCGGGCTTTCGCCGCCTGCCCACCGAGCACCTCGAAGAGAGCCTGTCGCTGATGATCTGATGCCGGGCCGGCCCGTTTCAGCGTCCCAGCTTGCAGTCGGCCGTCACGCTTTGCAGATAGATGTCGGAGCCCTGGTCCTGGCTCTGGTCTTCCCAGGCGATCAGCGTCTTGCCCGATGCCGACGCGTGGCTGACCAGGCGCGACTTGGCTGATGGCCGCGTGGAGACCGCGAACTGCGGGCACAGTGCGGTGCCTGCGGCATCGAGCTTGATGGCCTGGATGCTGTCGTGCTGGCCGGCGATGGACTGTACCCAGAAAGCCAGCGTTCCATCGTTGAACGTGACGCTGCGCAGGTTGTTGATGTCCTGGTGCCCCAGCGGCTGAATCGGGCGTCCGGTTTCTCCCCATTGGCGCGCGCCGCGCGCATCGAGCTTCTGCGCATACAGGCCGCGCCGGTTCTGTTCCACCGCGCTGTCGAGTTCGGTCCAGAAAAGCGTGGTCTCGCCCGTGGACGGTTGGTAGGTCAGCGAGGGATTGGTGCGTGCCTGCTGAAGGTTGGTTGAAACCGCCACGCCACCGGGCGCGAACGCCGGACTGCCATTGGCCTGGATATGCTGGGCATGGACCTGAAGCTGCGGAGCGACGCTGTACCAGGCAAAGACCGCACCGCCCTGGCCGTCGAGCACGAAGTGCGGAAAGTTGCCCTGTTGCAGCGAACCTGCGTCGAAGACATTCACATGGGCGGGGCCCCACAGCAACTGGCCGCTGGGCGAGATCTTGTTCGCATAAAGGTGCTTGGCGCCCGAAAAGCCGCGGCTGCGGATGAAGGAAACGATCACGCTGCCGTCGCTGGTCGCCTTCAGGTCGGCAAGGCTGTAGCTGTAGTTGGGATCGCTCAGAACGAAGTCCAGCGCGGCGCCGCTGGTGGACTTCCACACCGGCTGGCCCTGGGGATCGAGCTTGCGCAGGCGCACGCTGTTTTCGTTGTCCATGCTCCAGCCTATGACCGAATGGCCGTCTGGCAGCGTGGTGATATGCGGCGCATGGCCCGAAGGTGCGGTCTGCGCCTGCCATAGCGGTTTGCCCGCGGGGTCGATCTTGGTCGCGGCGATGGCGCGTGCCTGCGGGTTGCTGCGGTCGTCCTGGAAGGTCAGCAGGGCATTGCCTTGCGCGTCGGTCGCCAGGCCATATTCTTCGGTCCAGCCAAGGCCCAGATTGGCGACCAGCAGGCCCTGGTGCGGAAATTGTTCCTTGCCATCCGGGTCCAGGCGCTGCAGAAAGACATCGTAGCCCTGGGGGGAGGGACCCTGCGGAATCAGTCCGAACCAGCTGACCCACCAATGTCCATCGGGCGTGGCCGCGATCTGCGGCTGCACCTGGGCGGCGCCCGGGACGTTGGCGAGCGGGGTGTTTCTTTGCGAGATGGGGGTCCATTGGCCCCAGGCGCTCGCGCAAAGGCTTAACGCCAGAGTCAGGCTGGCAAGTGGAAGATGGCGGGTCATGGCACTCCTTTCATGCTCATTCGGGCGGTGCACCGGATGGTGTGAAAATATTTCAGCATGGGATGGGACCGGGGCCCGGGCTTTGACCTTGCCGCTGCGGTCGGCATCGCGGCGGCATGGCAAGCGTTGCAGGGGAGGGTCAGGTCAAGCGCCTAAGTACTTTCCCCTGTGGTGCATTGAGGTCAGGCGATTGTGGTGCAAAATAGTACGAACGTTCGTTTTATTTTTTTCCATGCCTTCTTCTTCCACCCTGTCGGACCCTTCTCCCAGCGCACGCAGCGAAGTGCGCGCACTGCACAAGGGCCAGCAGACCAAGGCCCATATCCTCGACGCGGCGCTGCATCTGGCGTCGCAGGCCGGGCTCGAAGGGCTGTCCATAGGCGCGCTGGCCGCGGCCACGGGCATGAGCAAATCGGGCGTCTTTGCCCACTTCGGCTCGCGCGAGGAATTGCAGATTTCCGTGGTCCGCGAATACCACCTGCGCTTTGAGCAGGAAGTGTTCTACCCCGCGATGCAGGCGCCGCGCGGCCTGCCGCGCCTGCGTTCGCTGTTCGACCTGTGGATGAAACGCACTTCGGTCGAGCTGGACTCGGGCTGCATCTACATCAGCGGCGCGGTCGAGTTCGATGACCGTACCGGCCCGGTGCGCGACGCGCTCGCCGACTCGGTCCGCACCTGGCATGCGGCCATGCGCCGCACCATCGTGCAATGCCGGGAGCATGGCGACTTACGCGCAGATGCGGATGAAGCCCAATTGCTTTTTGAAGTCCATGGGCTCATTCTGGCATTGCATTACGAAGCCCGCTTCCTGCGCGCCCAGGGCGCGCTGCAGCGTGCGCACCAGGGCTTCGAGAACATTCTGGCGCGCTTCAGCACCTGAAGCGCGCGTCGCGGACCGATCACATCACCATCGATAAAAGGAGACGATACATGCCCAGCTATCAACCGCCTCTGCGTGACATGCAGTTCCTGTTGCACGAAGTGTTCGAGGTCACGCAGGAGTTCAAGGCCATGCCCCGGCATGCCGAGGTCGACGCCGGGACCGTCAATGCGGTGCTCGAAGAGGCGGGCAAGTTCGCCAGCGATGTGATCTTTCCGCTGAACATCAGCGGCGACGAAGAAGGCTGCACGCTCAACCGCGACACCCACGAAGTCACCACGCCCAAGGGCTTCAAGCAGGCCTATGCCCAATATGTAGAAGGCGGCTGGGCCTCGCTGAGCTGCGATCCCGACTACGGCGGCCAGGGCCTGCCATTTGTCGTCAACCAATGCCTGTATGAGATGCTCAACAGCGCCAACCAGGCCTGGACCATGTACCCGGGCCTGTCGCATGGCGCCTACGAAGCCCTGCATGCGCATGGCACGGACGCGCAAAAGCAGCTGTACCTGCCCAAGCTGACCAGCGGCGAGTGGACCGGCTCGATGTGCCTGACCGAAGCCCACTGCGGCACCGACCTGGGCCTGCTGCGCACCAAGGCCGAGCCCCTGCCCGACGGCAGCTACAAGCTCACGGGCAACAAGATCTTCATCAGCGCCGGCGAGCATGACTTCACGAGCAACATCGTGCACCTGGTGCTCGCGCGCCTGCCCGATGCGCCCGTGGGCTCCAAGGGCATCAGCCTCTTCGTCGTGCCCAAGTTCCTGGTCAACGCCGACGGCAGCCTGGGCGAGCGCAATCCGATCTTCTGCGGCGGGCTGGAGCACAAGATGGGCATCCATGGCAATGCCACGGCCCAGCTCAACCTCGACGGCGCCGTGGGCACCATGGTCGGCCAGCCCAACAAGGGCCTGGCGGCGATGTTCGTGATGATGAATGCCGCGCGCCTGGGCGTGGGCAACCAGTCGCTGGGCCTGACCGAAGTCGCGTTCCAGAACGCGCTGGCCTATGCCAAGGACCGGCTGCAGATGCGCAGCCTGTCGGGCACCAAGGCCAAGGACAAGCCCGCCGATCCCATCATCGTCCACCCCGACGTGCGCCGCATGCTGCTCACGGCCAAGGCCTATGCCGAAGGCGGGCGCGCGCTGTCCACTTTCTGCTCGGTGCTGATCGACAAGGAGCTGCACCACCCCGATGAGAAAGTGCGCAAGGACAGCGCCGAACTCGTCGCGCTGCTCACGCCCATCGTCAAGGCCTTCATCACCGACAACGGCTGGACCGCGACCACGCTGAGCCAGCAGGTCTACGGCGGCCATGGCTTCATCAAGGAATGGGGCATGGAGCAGTTCGTGCGCGATGCGCGCATCAACATGATCTATGAAGGCACGAACGGCATCCAGGCGCTGGACCTGCTGGGCCGCAAGGTGCTGGGCAACCAGGGCGCGACGCTGAAGAAATTCGGCAAGCTCGTGGGGCGGCTGGTCGAGGAAGAGGGCGTCAACGAGAAGATGGCCGAATTCATCAACCCGATCGCGCTGCTGGGCGAGCAGATGACCAAGTTCACCACCGAGATCGGCTTCAAGGGCATGCAGAACCCCGACGAAGTGGGCGCGGCTTCGGTCGACTACCTGCGCGTTGCCGGCCATCTGGTGTTCGGCTACCTGTTCGCGCGCATGGCCCAGGTCGCGCTGCGCGAAATTGCCAAGGGCAATGCCGACCCGTTCTACCTCGCGAAGCTGCAGACCGCGCGCTTCTACTTCGCCAAGCTGTTCCCCGAGACCGCGACGCTGATGCGCACCGCGCGCGCCGGCAGCCGCGTGCTGATGGACACCGACGCCGCGCTGGCCTGAGGCGGCGCCACGGACTCTTGCCTTTTTCTTCGAGGAGGTGCCTATGTTCAAAGCTTTCGCCGCCATGGTCTGCATGGCAATCACCGCGCCCGCCTGGGCGCAGATGACGCCCGTGGGCCTGTGGAAAAGTGTCGACGACAAGACCGGCGAGCCCAAGTCGGAGATCCGCATCACCGAGCAGGGCGGGGTGCTCAGCGGGCGCGTCGAGAAGCTGCTGCGCAAGGGCGCCGACCCCGCGGCGCTGTGCACGGCCTGCACCGACGAGCGCAAGGACCAGCCCATGGTCGGCCTGGAAATCATCCGCGGCGCGAAGAAGGCCGAAGGCAAGGATGTGTGGGAGGGCGGCAAGATCCTCGACCCCGAATCCGGCAAGTCGTACACGCTGCGCCTCACCCCCACCGACAGCGGCAGCAAGCTCGATGTGCGCGGCTCGATAGGGCCGTTCGGCCGTACCCAGACCTGGGTCCGCGTTCAATAAGCCACCTGCTTCCACCCGCCCGCGCTGCGGGCCGGTGCATTACATGGAACCCAAGATGTCACGATTTCCTGTGAAGAAAGTCGCCGTGCTCGGCGCCGGAGTGATGGGCGCGCAGATCGCCGCCCATCTGGTCAACGTCAAGGTGCCGGTCATTTTGTTCGACCTGCCCGCCAAGGAGGGCGCCAAGAGCGGCATTGCCGAGAAGGCCATCGCCAATCTGAAGAAGCTCAAGCCCTCGCCGCTGGGCCTGGCCGCCGACGCCGACCTGATACAGCCCGCGAACTACGAAGAGCACATGAAGCTGCTCAAGGGCTGCGACCTGATCATCGAGGCCATTGCCGAGCGCATGGACTGGAAGACCGACCTGTATCACAAGATCGCGCCTTTCGTCGCCAAGCACGCCATCGTCGCCAGCAACACCTCGGGCCTGTCGATCACGCAGCTCAGCGAAGCCCTGCCCGAAGCCATGCGCGCGCGCTTTTGCGGCATCCACTTCTTCAACCCGCCGCGCTACATGCAGCTGGTGGAGCTGATCGCCACGCCGGGCACGGACGCTCACGTGGTCGACCAGCTCGAAGCCTTTGTAACCAGCACGCTGGGCAAGGGCGTGGTGCGCGCCAAGGACACGCCCAACTTCATTGCCAACCGCATAGGCATCGCGGGCATGCTCGCAACGATGAAGGAAGTCGAGAACTACGGCCTGACCTATGACGTGGTCGACGACCTCACGGGCAAGAAGCTGGGCCGCGCGTCCAGCGGTACCTTCCGCACCGCCGACGTCGTGGGCCTGGACACCATGGCGCATGTGGTCAGGACGCTGCAGGACAACCTCAGCGCCGACACCGACCCGTTCTATGCCAGCTATGCGACGCCTGCGGTGCTGGAGAAGCTGCTGGCGCTGGGCCAGCTGGGCCAGAAGTCGGGCGCGGGTTTCTACAAGAAGGTCGGCCGCGACATCCTGCGCTTCGAGCTCGAAAGCGAAGACTATGTGCCAGGCGGGCAGAAGGCCGACGAGGTCTATGCGCGCATGCTGAAAAAACCCGCGGCCCAGCGGCTCCAGCTCTTGCGCAACGCCGAAGGCGCGGCCGGTCAGTTCCTCTGGGCCATTCTGCGCAACAGCTTCCACTATGCCGCCGTGCATCTCGAGAGCATTGCCGAAAGCGCGCGCGACGTCGACCAGGCGATGCGCTGGGGCTTTGGCATGCGCCAGGGACCGTTCGAGCTGTGGCAGGAAGCCGGCTGGCTTGAAGTCGCGAAGATGGTGCAGGAAGACATCGATGCGGGCAAGGCGCTGAGCCGCGCGCCGCTGCCGGCCTGGGTGTTCGAAGGTCCGGTGGCGGAAGCCGGCGGCGTGCACACCGCCGAAGGTTCGTGGAGCCCGGCGCGCAAGGCCTTTGTCGCGCGCCGCGCGCTGCCGGTCTATGCGCGCCAGCTGTTTCCCGAGCGCCTGCTGGGCGAGGCCGGCGAGGGCTTCGAGACCGCGGGCACGACGCTCAGCGAAACCGATGCATTGCGCGTCTGGACGCTGGATGGCGAAGGCGAAGGCCGCGTGCTGATTGCCAGCATCAAGAACAAGATGCACGCGATCAGCCCGGCCGTGATGGAAGGGCTGATGGAAGCGCTGGAACTCGCCGAAGCCGAATACGCGGCCATGGTCATCTGGTCGGGCGACGCGCCGTTCAGCGTGGGCGCCGACCTGCAGGCAACGATGCCGGCCTTTGTGGTCGGCGGAGCAGACGCCGTCGAAAGCATAGAGCAAGAATTGCAGCAGTTGATGCTGCGCCTGCGCTATGCGCAGGTGCCCGTGGTTGCGGGCATCCACGGCATGGCGCTGGGCGGCGGCTGCGAGCTGGCCGTGCATTGCGCGCGCCGCGTGGCGCACATGGAAAGCTACATCGGTCTGGTCGAAGTCGGCGTGGGCCTGGTGCCGGGCGCGGGCGGCCTGACCTACATCGCGCGGCGCGCGGCCGAGAACGCGGCCACTTCCACGGGCAAGGACCTGCTGCCGTTCCTGACCGAAGGCTTCACGGCCGCGGCCATGGCCAAGGTGGGAACCAGCGCGCTGGAATCGCGCCAGCTGGGCTATCTGCTCGACAGCGACCTGATCGTCGCGCACAAGGACGAAGTGCTGTTCGTCGCGCTCAATGAAGCCCGGGCGCTGGCCGCAGGCGGCTGGCGCGCGCCGCACAAGCGGCTGTTCCCGGTCGCGGGGCGCAGCGGCATTGCGACGATACGCGGCTCGCTGGTCAACATGCGCGACGGCGGCTTCATCAGCGACCACGACCAGTACATCGCCACGCTGATTGCCGAAGTGGTCTGCGGCGGCGACGTCGACGCGGGCACGCTGGTCAGCGAGGAATACCTGATGCAGCTCGAGCGCAAGGCGTTCTGCGGGCTGATCGCCCACCCCAAGAGCCAGGAGCGCATCCTGGGGATGCTCTCGACCGGCAAGCCGCTGCGGAACTGAAGGAACAGAACATGAAACAGATCCAGGACGCCTATATCGTTGCCGCGACGCGCACGCCGATTGGCCGCTCGCACAAGGGCTTTTTCCGCAACTACCGGCCCGACGACCTGCTGGCCCGCACGCTGCAGAGCGCGCTGGCCCAGGTGCCGGGGCTGGACCCGGCCAGCATCGAGGACATCATCTGCGGCTGCGCGATTCCCGAAGCCCAGCAGGGCCTCAACGTGGCGCGCATCGCGGCCGTGCTTGCCGGCCTGCCGACCAGCGTCGGCGGCATCACCGTCAACCGCTTCTGCGCCTCGGGTCTGTCGGCGGTGCAGATGGCCGCCGACCGCATACGCGTGGGTGAAGCCGATGTGATGATTGCCGCGGGCGTGGAAAGCATGAGCATGGTGCCGATGATGGGCAATGCGCCCAGCCTGTCGCCCAGCATCTTCGAGCGCGAGGGCGACGTGGGCATTGCCTACGGCATGGGCCTGACGGCCGAGAAGGTTGCCCAGCAGTGGAAAGTGAGCCGTGAGGCCCAGGACGCGTTTGCTCTGGCCTCGCACCAGAAGGCGCTCGCGGCCCAGGCCGCGGGCGCGTTTGCCGACGAGATCACGCCCATCGAAGTCACCGATCGCGCGCTCGACCTGGCGACCGGCGAAATCGCGCTCAACACGCGCACGGTATCGCTGGATGAAGGCGCACGCCCCGACACCAGTCTTGAAGGCCTGGCCAGGCTGCGCACGGTGTTTGCGGCGCGCGGCTCGGTGACGGCCGGCAACAGCTCGCAGACCAGCGACGGCGCGGGCGCGCTGATCCTGGCCAGCGAATCGGCCATCAAGCGCTACGGCCTGACGCCGCTGGCGCGCTTCGTGAGCTTCGCCAGCAAGGGCGTGCCGCCGGCGATCATGGGCATAGGCCCCATCGAGGCGATTCCCGCGGCGCTGCGCTACGCCGGCCTGAACCAGCAGGACATCGACTGGTTCGAGCTCAACGAAGCCTTTGCCGCGCAGTCGCTGGCCGTGATCAACACGCTGGGCCTGGATGCATCCAAGGTCAACCCCATGGGCGGCGCGATCGCGCTGGGCCATCCGCTGGGCGCGACCGGCGCCATCCGGGCCGCCACCGTGGTGCATGCGCTGCGCCGCAACAATCTCAAATACGGCATGGTGACGATGTGCGTGGGCATGGGACAGGGCGCTGCGGGTATCTTCGAAAGATTGTGATCCGCCCGTTCGCCCTGAGCCTGTCGAAGGGCCCAGGGCACCAGGCGGGTGGCAAGTCACCCAAACGACCGCCTTCGCGCGGTTTGCACATCACACTGGCCCCATGACCATGACCCATCCTCTTGATTTGGCATTGCAACTGCAGCCCCTGTCCCCGGGGCAGCTCGAAGGGCAGACCAGCCCCGATTACTGGAACATGGTGGGGCCGTTCGGCGGCATCACGGCAGCGACCTTGGTCAAGGCCGTGATGGACCACCCGCAGCGGCTGGGCGAGCCGCTGTCGCTGACGGTGAACTACGCGGGCGCGCTCACGGCCGGCGCGTTCACGCTACAGGTGACACCGGTGCGCACCAACCGTTCGACCCAGCACTGGACGCTGTCGGTGCTGCAGACCGATGCCGAAGGCGAGCTCGTGGTCACGACCACGGCCACCGTGGTGACGGCGGTGCGCCGCGAGACCTGGAGCATCTCCGACGAACCCATGCCCGAAGTGGCCGCACCCGGCGACCTGCAGCGCATTGCGCCGGGCTTTGGCGTCGAATGGCTGTCGCGCTACGAGATGCGGCCCGTGCAGGGCGCGCTGCCCCGCGACTGGGATGGCGCCGAAGCCCCCAGCCTGTCGCAGCTGTGGATGCGCGACGATCCGCCGCGGCCGCTGGATTTTTGCGCGCTGGCCGCTCTGGCCGATGTATTCTTCCCCCGCGTCTGGTTGCGGCGCGCGCGCCAGGTGCCCGCGGGCACGGTGTCGATCACGGTCTACTTTCATGCCAGCCAGGCCCAGCTGCAGACCACGGGCACGGGCTATGTACTGGGCCAGGCCAGGGGCCAGGAATTTCGCAACGGCTTTTTCGACCAGACCGCCCAGCTGTGGAACGAGGCCGGCTACCTGCTGGCGACCAGCCATCAGATTGTCTATTTCAAGGAATGAAAAGCGCGCCGCGCAAGGGAAAATGACACCATGACAGTTACCACCTCCAACGATATCCTGGTGCACACCGAAGACGGTGTCTGCACGCTCACCTTCAATCGGGTTGCAAAGAAGAACTCCATCACCCAGGCGATGTATGGCGCCATGGCCGATGCGTTGACCGCCGCGCGTGACGACGCCGCGGTGCGCGTGGTGGTGTTCCAGGGCGACCTGGCGATCTTCAGCGCGGGCAACGATCTGGGCGACTTCCTGAATGCCTCGGCCAACAGCCTCGGCGGCGAAACGCCCGTGATGCGCTTCATGTACCAGCTTGCCGATTTCCCCAAGCCGGTGATTGCCGCGGTCTGCGGTCCGGCCGTGGGCATTGGCACGACGCTGCTGCTGCATTGCGACCTGGTCTACGCGGGTGACAACGCGGCGTTCTCGCTGCCTTTCGTCAACCTGGGCCTGTGCCCCGAGTTCAGCTCCAGCCTGCTGCTGCCCCAGCTCATGGGCTACCACCGTGCGGCCGAAGCCCTGCTGCTGGGCGAGCCTTTCCTCGCCGAAGCCGCGCTCGAAGTCGGCCTGGTCAACCGCGTGGTGCCGCCCAGCGAATGCAATGCACTGGCCCAGCGCCAGGCGCGCAAGCTTGCGGCCAAGCCGCTGTCGGCGCTGATGGAATCGAAACGCTTGATGAAGTCGGGCCAGGCAGCCACGGTGCGCACGCGCATGGCCCAGGAGGGCGAGAGCTTCGGCCGCATGCTGCACGAGCCCGCGGCACGCGAAGCGGTATCTGCATTCATGGAAAAGCGCCATCCCGACTTCAGCAAGGTTTGAGCTGATTCGCGGTCGACTCAATGAAGCCTGGAGCTGGCAGGACGCTGCGCATGGCGGCGCATTGCCAGCACCCATGGAAGGTTGTCGGCTGCGCTGCGCGACCGGCATGTGTTTTCCATCGGGATGAAAGGTGCGTGTTGCTTTTCCGCAAAACCCTCGCACCTGTGTGATCAAGAAACGCTTGCAAGCATATGCATCATTCGAGGCGATTGGTTACTTTTCTTGCGAGATGAGGGCGTTTGTTGCCCGGATGACGTTCTAGCATGGACGCTTTCCAAGGAGAGACCATGGCCGTGCAGAACCCGTTTTTTGGCAAGCGTGAAAGCGACACTTTCACTCCCCGCAGCCCCGCCGTAGGCGTGGCATCGACCAGCAGCAGTTTTGGCGCCAGCCAGGCGGCTGGCCAAGCCGGCACGAGCGCGGTGTCGACGCCCGCCAGCGCCGCTGCGGTGGCGCAAAGCCAGGGCGGCAGCCGGTTGATCGTGGGCCCCAACATCAAGCTCAAGGGCGTGGAAATCACCGATTGCGACACGCTGGTGGTCGAAGGAACGGTGGAAGCGACGATGGATTCGCGCGTGATCGAAATTGCCGAGCAAGGCGCTTTCCATGGCACGGCCGAGATTGATGTGGCTGAAATCCGCGGTGTGTTCGACGGCACGCTGATCGTGCGCCAAAAACTGGTTATCTATGGCACGGGCAAGGTCAGCGGCAAGATCCGCTATGGCAAGGTCGTGATCGAAGAAGGCGGTGAACTCACGGGCCAGATCGAAGCCGGCTCGGCGGTCAAGACGCCGGCATTGGCGCCCAGCAGCAGCGCCGGTACCAGCGTGGTGCGCGATGTCGCGGGAAGCGTGACCGCCTGACACCCACAGGCACCGTTGGCTGAGGCGGGCTGAGCCTTGCAACGGCCCTGGCGTCGCGGGTTCAATTCATTTCGCCGCGCCAGGCGCAGGAGCGCTGTCTGCCGATGCAGGCGCGGCACAACGCTTTGACCTTGCGGGGGCCTGCAGCCGCAGGCCGACAGCTCCCTCTACGCTTGAAAAGATCGGGCATCACTAAAAATTGCCGGCCCGTCATCAGGTGTGTCCATGCTGCACTTCAATTTTTCACACCAGAGGCCGCGGTGTTGAGAACGTGCTGGGGCAAATGTTAAAATTCTGCGTTTTTCCGCATGCCGGGCGATGACATGTGGTTCCGAGCAACGCAGCCCCTGAAATTTGCCCTCAAAGCGTGGCTTCTGCGCGTTTTCCCGGTATCAGACGGTTTGAAAATTGCGAACTTGCTGATTGCGTCGGAAAATTAATATCAATTTTCTGTGCAGGGCCGGTAATTTTTGAGTAGAAAGCCGCATGAATATTTTGATCACTGGTGGAGCCGGTTACATCGGTTCGCATACTTGCGTTGAATTGCTCAATGCGGGGCACGATATAGTTGTCTTCGATAACTTTGCCAATAGCCATCCCGAGGCTTTGAAACGAGTATCGCAGATAACAAAGAAGACTTTTCCCATAGTCAAGGGAGATGTCCGTGACCAAGCGGCGCTGGAAGAAACCATCAGGCAATATTCCTGCGGTGCAGTCATCCATTTTGCCGGCCTCAAGGCGGTAGGCGAATCGGTGGAGAAACCGCTCGATTATTTCGAGAACAATGTCGTCGGCACGCTGTCGCTGCTGCGTGCGATGCAATCCACGGGCGTGAAGACCTTGGTTTTCAGTTCATCGGCCACAGTCTATGGCGAGCCGCAACAATTGCCGCTGACCGAGAGCCATCCTCTTTCCACGACGAATCCTTACGGCCGCACCAAGTTGATGGTGGAAGATATTCTGCGCGACCTGTACCGTGCCGAACCTTCGTGGCGCATTGGCATTCTGCGTTATTTCAATCCCGTGGGAGCGCACTCCAGCGGCCTGATAGGCGAAGACCCGCAAGGCATGCCCAACAATCTGATGCCCTATCTGGCACAGGTTGCGGTGGGCCGGCGCGAGCACCTCAGTGTGCTGGGCAACGATTACGACACCGCCGATGGCACCGGGGTGCGCGACTACATCCATGTGGTCGATCTGGCGCTGGGCCATCTCAAAGCATTGGAAAGCCTGGACCAGGCGCAGTGCTTTGCCGTCAACCTGGGCACGGGCGTGGGCTACAGCGTACTGGATGTGCTCAAGGCGTTCGAGGAAGCCAGCGGTCGCCCCATCCCTTACAAGATGGTGCCGCGCCGCGCCGGCGATGTTGCGGCCTGCTATGCGAGCACGGCACAGGCACAGCAGATGCTCCACTGGAGCGCGACGCGTGGCCTGGCCGAAATGTGCCGTGACCACTGGCGCTGGCAGATGAACAATCCGCAGGGATACGCATGAACCCGCACGCACGACAACCGATATCGCCCCTGTCCGCGCTGCGTTCCATCGTTGGCAACAGAAGCCTCATTTACTCGTTGGCCAAGCGCGAGGTCCTGGGGCGTTACAAGGGATCGGCGCTGGGACTGGCATGGAGCTTCTTCAATCCGGTGCTGATGCTCACGGTCTATACCTTTTTCTTTGCGGTGGTTTTCAAATCACGCTGGGGAACGGCCGGGTCGGATAGCAAGACCGAGTTTGCGGTCATATTGTTCGTAGGCATGATCATTCATGGGGTCTTTGCCGAAATTCTCAATCGTGCGCCGCGGTTGATCATTGATAACGTCAATTATGTGAAGAAGGTGGTATTCCCGGTGGAGGTGCTTCCTGCGGTGAGCATCTGCGTTGCCTTGTTTCATGCGGCTGTCAGCATGGTGGTTCTTTTGCTGGCATTCGTGATTTTCAACGGATTTCTGCAATGGACCGCGGTGTTTGTCCCCCTGGTCGTTTTGCCGCTGGTCATTCTGTCGTTCGGCGTTTCATGGTTTCTTGCCTCTCTCGGCGTTTATTTGCGGGATGTGTCGCAGACCATAGGCCTGCTGACCGCAGTGCTGCTGTTTTTGTCTCCTGTCTTCTATCCGATTTCTTCCCTGCCCGAGAACATTCGCCCGTGGATCATGGCGAATCCGCTGACCTTCATTATCGAGCAGTCGCGCGATGTGCTGATCTGGGGAAAGCTGCCGAATTTTTCCGGGCTTGCAATTTATGCAGGCATTGCCGTGGTCGTCGCGTGGGTAGGTTACGCATGGTTTCAGAAAACTAAAGGTGGGTTTGCGGATGTTCTCTGATGACTTGGCGATTTCAATCGTCGGCGTATCCAAGGTCTACAACATATATGACAAGCCGCAGGACAGGCTCAAGCAGATGTTGTGGAAGCAATCCAGAAAGCTCCACGACGAATTCTGGGCGCTCAATGACATCAATTTCGATGTCAAGAAGGGCGAGACCGTGGGCATCGTCGGCCGCAATGGTTCGGGCAAATCCACTTTGCTGCAAATCATTTGCGGCACGCTCATGCCCACCTATGGTCATGTGGAACGCAGAGGACGTTTGTCTGCGCTGCTGGAACTGGGATCGGGGTTCAATCCCGATTTCACGGGGCGCGAGAACGTTTATCTGAGTGGTGCGATTCTGGGCTTGTCGAAAGACGAAGTGGATGCCCGATTCGACAAGATCGCGGCCTTTGCGGATATTGGCCAGTTCATTGACAGCCCCGTCAAGCACTACTCCAGCGGGATGTTCGCCCGATTGGCATTCGCGGTAGTCATTCACGTCGATCCGGAAATTCTGATCGTCGATGAAATCCTCGCGGTGGGCGATGCGGCCTTCCAGCGCCGCTGTCTCGCGAAGTTCTACGAAGTGCGCGACCGCGGCTGCTCCATTCTGTTCGTCTCCCACGACCAGTATCAGGTCAAGTCCGTGTGTGAAAGAGCGGTCTACCTCAAGGAAGGCCGGCAGATTCTCTTCGGTTCTGCAGGACGGGTCATCGATCAGTACATGATCGAGTTGGAAGAGCAGATCGCCGGCAGCGCCACCGGGGCGCCGAAAAAGAGCCTTCAGGAAGAATCACCTGCAGTACAGGACGCGGCGCAGGAGCCTGCGCCCCAGGAGGCGGCCGGCAGCGAATCCGCAGCCAGCGACGACAGCCACGCATCGGTCGAGCGTCTGTTCAAGATCGGCAAAGTGGAGCTGACCAATCAGGCAGGGACTGCCGTCGATGTGATCAAGACCGGTGAAAATGTGAAGCTCACATTCGACTTCGTGGCCTTGGTCGACAAGCCGCCGGAAAAAATCAGCTTCGTCTTCAACCTGTACCGGCATGACGATCTTTATCTCTGCGGGACCACGACCTTGATGGACAAGATTCCCGTTTATCAATCGTCGCAGGCCGGAAAAGTCACTATTGATTTTCCCAATTTCCCTCTGCTCAGCGGAAAGTACAAATGGCGGGTTGCCATCAATGATGATGGCGGCTTCATCACCTATGCTGAAGCCAATGAGGTGTGCCCGTTCCGGGTTGACGATGATTTCAAGGCCGTAGGCATGTTCAATGTTGACCGGGAATGGAGTTATCAGCGCTACGACACTCATCGCATAGAACAAGGAAAATAAAGTGGAAAGATTAGATACCTCGCTGGCGCCGGAACGTCCAAATATTGAAGCGTCGATTCACTTTGCCCGTTATGCGATCGCCACGCCGTTTGTCCAGGGCAAGAAGGTGCTGGACATCGCCTGCGGCGAAGGTTACGGCAGCCACCTGCTCAAGCAGGCCGGTGCCAAGCAAGTCGTCGGTGTGGATGTTTCCGACGAAGCGGTCAACCGGGCCAAGAAGTCGTTTTCTGCGCCCGGCGTCGAATTCATGGCTACGGACGCGGCCAGCGTCGAGCGCGAATTCCCGCTCGAATATTTCGATGTGGTGGTTTCGTGCGAAACCATAGAGCATATCCAGGATCCCGCGAGATACCTTCAATCGCTCAAGAACGTGGCCAAGAAGGACGCGGTCTTCATCATCAGCTGTCCTAATGACTACTGGTATTTCCCGGAAGACCATCAGCGCAATCCGTATCATGTGCGTAAATACAATTTTGAAGAATTCAAGGAACTGACGGTCGGTATTCTGGGGAACAACGTCAGCTGGAGCGTGGGCACGGCCGTCATGGGGTTCGGTTCTACGCCCCTCGATGTCAAGAAGGATTACGAACCTGTGCCTGCGAGCTGGATGTCGTTCAAGCAGCTCGGCGGTGCCTACCTCGTCAATGGCTCGGGAGAGCTCGAAGTCACTGCGGCCAATTGCAGCTACTTCTTCGGCGTGTGGAACGCCGCCGATGCGCCCAGCGGCGCGGCGGTGTTTCCCGTGAGCATGGACTCCTATGCGCGCATGGTGCAGGCAATGGAGTCGGAGCCTGCGGTACATCCGCATGAAGCTCTGCCGGAAGCCGCGCCAGATTGCACGCACGAGTCGAACGCATTGCGCGCGCCCACCGGTGACGTGATTCCCGAGGTCCGCAAGGCCAGTTTGCTTTATGAGGCTTCGTCCGCGGAAAATCTGGTGCTGCGCGAAAGCCTGCATTTTTCAACGGGAAGTGTGCAGGCGCTGCAAACGGACGTGAATACCCTGCAGGCCCAGGCGCATACCCTCCAGGCCCAGGCCCATGCATTCCAGTCTGACGCCCATGCGCTCAAGGCCCAGGTGCATACCCTTCAGTCCGAAGTGCATGCGCTTCAGGCAGAGGTGCTGACCCATCAGGCACAGATCCGCCATCGCGAGGCCGAGGTCCAGACACTGGAAACGCAAGCGCATGCGCTCAGGGGTGAATTGAATGCTTTCGCGGCAGAGGTGCCGGTATTGCAGGCCGAAATCGAGCGTTTGACCGTCGAATGCGCAATCATGCGCGTTTCGCACGATCGCTATGTGCGTTTGCGCAATATCGTTCCGCAGCCCGTGCGGACCCTGGCGCTCAAGGTGGCACGAGCTGTTCGCAGGTAAGAACAAGAATGAATGATCACGATTTGGGTTTTGTTCCCGGTCTGGAACGAGGAACTTACATATTCGACAAGGCGCATGCTCTTCTGGCGGTCGACGCCTGGAAGGAGATTGGCCCGAATATCGGAAGAAATGGCGAGAATCTGACGATCTCCTTTCTTTCGCTGAATCGTGCATCATTGTCGATCAAGCTTCTGCAGTCGATAGAAAAATGGATGCCGGGTTTTGCGGGTGAGGTGTTGATTGTCGACAACGGTTCCGTGCAAGAAGAGCTCGCACTGCTGCGCAATTTCTGTTCCGGGATGACCTGCCGTCACCGTATTGTCGAGCTGGATAAGAACTACGGCGTTTCCGGCGGAAGAAACAGAACGCTTCCCCATGTTCAGACCGAATGGCTGATGTGTCTGGATAATGACATATATTTCACTGCCAATCCACTGCTGAAGCTTCAGCAGGATCTGGCCGTCTTGGGATGCCATTTCATCAGCTTGCCATTGCTCGAGCCCGATGGTGATACGCTTTTTGCCCGCGGCGGACATCTTTTTGTTTCACACTACGATCGCCAACTACATATTGGCGCCGGCAGTGCTGTCGTTGCGCAGAAGATCCAGAACAAGATGGGCCATCCCTTCTTGAGCACGTTCCTGTTCGGCGGCGCATGTGTGCTCAAAAAGGAGACTTTCCTGCTCGTGGGCGGATACGATGAAGGAATGTTTGTCGGGTTTGAAGACATAGACTTTTCCATCCGACTTTTCCAATCGGGTTACAAGGTCGGCACCGCCTCTGAATGCTTTCTCATTCATGACCATCCGATTCCAGATTCAAATGCCGATCGGGATTATGAAAGAGAACGTTTTTCACGCCGGGTGCTGAAGCAATCCGCCGCGCATCTAGAGAGAAAGCATGGTTTTTCGATCTGGAGTGACGTGGTCGATATCTGGCTTGCCTCGCGTCAAAATGAACTCGGCCTACATAGTGATGCAGTAGCGCCGCCAGTGCTCGCGAATCAGTGCGGAAATCGCAGCGGAAAAACAAAGATTGCGCTGATCATCGATACGGATAATTGGGCGTTTGGAAATATTGCGCGACAGCTGCAAAACCATCTGTCCCATCGTTTCGAGTTTATCGTGATTCCCATGGACATCATTGATAACATCGATCAAGTGTTCGTGTTGGCGCGCGATTGCGAGGTGGTGCACTTCTTCTGGCGTGAACACCTGACCTTGATTGGAACGCCTTACTTCAAGAGCTATGCTGAAAATCTTGGCATGTCTTATGAAAGTTTTCACGAGCGTTTCATTGCCAGCAAGCAGCTCAGTACCAGCATCTATGACCATCTGCTGCTGCAACCGCAAGATCTGAGTGCCCGTACCCATATTTTTTCCGAGGTGCTTTCCGGCTATACGGTAGGCTCGGAGAAACTCCAGGCCATTTACTCCCAGGTCCCGGGCTATCCCGCGCCCACGGCCTTGATCGAGGACGGTGTCGACCTGCACAAGTTCAAGCCTCTCAACCTGGAGCGCCTCCAGGAAGTCGGCAGGCGTGCGCTGGTGATCGGCTGGGTGGGCAACAGCAAATGGGCCGGTGAACTCGAGGACTTCAAGGGGGTGCACTCGATTCTCAAACCGGCCATCGAACGCCTGCAGAGCGAAGGCATTGCCGTCACAAGCCTTTTTGCGGATCGCCAGGAAAGATTCATTCCGCACGATCAGATGCCGGAGTACTACAGCAAGATCGATCTCTATGTCTGCACGTCAAAGATAGAAGGCACGCCGAATCCGGTGCTCGAGGCCATGGCCTGTGGCGTGCCCGTGGTCAGCACCGATGTGGGTATCGTGCCCCAGGCTTTTGGTGAGTTGCAGAAGAAGTTCATCCTGCCCGAGCGCAGCGTGGAAGCGCTCATGGACAGCGTACGCGCCATCGTGCAGGAGCCCGAACTGCTCACGCGCCTGTCGCAGGAGAACATGGAGCGCATCAAGGCCTGGGACTGGTCTTCCAAGGCCCAGAAATTCGGTGCCTATTTCGACCAGCTGATTGCAGCGAGGAAAGCCGACGGCATGCGCCGGCCGTCCTGACTCAGTTCTTTTGCGCCGCTGCGGATGGGGCGTTGCGCTCTATGGCCTGGCGCCAGGCCGCGATCTGCGCGTTCTCCGGCAAGGCCTGGGGCTTGCCTTCGCTGTCGATGGCGACATAGGTCAGCAGCGCTTCGGTCACTTTGACAAAGCGGCCCTGGTCGTGAAAGCGCTCGGCATAGACTTCGACGTCCACGGTGACGGACGTGCGGCCCACGCGGCGCACGCTCGAATAGAACGACAGGATGTCGCCCACGCGCACCGGCTGCTTGAAGATGAATTCATTGACGGCCACGGTGACCATGCGCTGGCCTATGCGCGAGGGCAGCACCGAACCGGCGAGATCGACCTGCGCCATGACCCAGCCGCCGAAGATGTCGCCGTTGGCGTTGACATCGGCGGGCATGGGAATCACCTTGAGCACGAGATCCTTATCTGCGGGCAATGGGTGGGGAGGAAGGTCTGGACGCGGAGGCATTGGCACAATCAGGAATATAACAACAGGAATTGTCCCCGATGCGCCGCTCTGCCGAATCTTCTCAGGATTTACCCGTACCCGCTTCCCCAGCTTCCGGCGCCGATTGGGCGACGCTCAAGCGCCTGCTGCCCTATCTGTGGGAATACAAGTGGCGCGTGCTCGCGGCGCTGCTGTTCATGGTCGCGGCCAAGGTGGCCAACGTGGGCGTGCCCGTGCTGCTCAAGGAACTGGTCGACGCGCTCACGCTCAAGCCCGGCGATGCGGCCGCGGTGCTGGTCGTGCCCGCGGCCATGCTGCTGGCCTATGGCGCGCTGCGCTTTTCCACTTCGCTGTTCACCGAGCTGCGCGACCTGGTGTTTGCCAAGGCCACCCAGGGCGCGGCGCGCAGCATCGCGCTCACCACCTTCGAGCATCTGCATGCGCTGAGCCTGCGCTTTCACCTCGAGCGCCAGACCGGCGGCATGACGCGCGACATCGAGCGCGGCGTGCGCAGCACCGAGTCGCTGATCTCGTATTCGCTCTACAGCATCCTGCCGACGCTGATCGAGATGACGCTGGTGCTGACCATCCTGGCGCTGCGTTTCGACGTCTGGTTCGCGGTGATCACGCTGATCGCGCTGGCGCTGTACATCGTGTTCACAGTGCAGGTGACCGGCTGGCGCACGCGCTTTCGCCGCGAGGCCAATGCCCAGGAGTCGGCAGCCCATACCAAGGCCGTGGACTCGCTGCTGAACTACGAGACCGTCAAGTACTTCAACAACGAGGCGTTTGAAGCGCGGCGCTACGACGAGAACCTCGAGGAGCTGCGCCGCGTGCGCCTCAAGAGCCAGACCACGCTGAGCCTGCTCAACGCGGGCCAGCAGATCATCATTGCCACCGCGCTGGTCGCCATTCTGTGGCGCGCCACGCAGGGCGTGGTCGACGGCCGGCTGACGCTGGGCGATCTGGTGATGGTCAATGCCTTCATGATCCAGCTGTACATCCCGCTGAATTTCCTGGGCGTGATCTACCGCGAGATCAAGCAGAGCCTGGTCGACCTGGACCGGATGTTCGTGCTCATGGACCGCGAACGCGAAGTCGCCGACGCGCCCGATGCCCGGCCGCTGCAATCCGCAGTCCAGCCCGCGGTGCGCTTCGACGACGTGCATTTCGCCTATGACCCCGCGCGGCCCATCCTGCGCGGCGTGAGCTTCGAGATTCCCGCGGGCAGGACCGTGGCCGTGGTCGGCCCCTCGGGCTCGGGCAAGTCGACGCTGGCGCGCCTGCTGTTCCGCTTCTATGACGTGCAGCAGGGCCGGGTGACGATAGCCGGCGAGGACATCCGCGGCCTGACCCAGGCCAGCGTGCGCCAGGCGATAGGCATCGTTCCCCAGGACACGGTGCTGTTCAACGACAGCGTCGAATACAACATCGCCTACGGCCGCCCCGGCGCCAGCCATGACGAGGTGGTCGCCGCGGCGCGCGCCGCGCGCATCCATGACTTCATTGCCGGCACGCCCCAGGGCTATGCGACGCGCGTGGGCGAGCGCGGGCTCAAGCTGTCGGGCGGTGAAAAGCAGCGCGTGGCGATTGCGCGCACGCTGCTCAAGAACCCGCCCATCCTGATCTTCGACGAAGCCACGTCGGCGCTGGACTCGGCCAACGAGCGCGCGATCCAAGCAGAACTGCAGAGCGCGGCGCGCAACAAGACCACGCTGCTGATCGCCCACCGGCTGTCGACCGTGGTCGATGCACACGAGATCCTGGTGCTCGACGCAGGCCAGATTCTCGAGCGCGGAAACCATGGACAGCTGCTGGCGCTGGGCGGACGCTATGCGCAGATGTGGGCGCTGCAGCAAAGCCAGTCGGTGGGCGAGGGCGCCCCAGCCGTGCTGGCCTGAGGCCGGGAGCAACAGGGTGGACAATGCATTTTTTTGTGCCTTGCCCTCCACCATGAAACCTGTACTGCTTGCACTGAACCATCTTTCCCCCGCGCACCTGGACCAGCTGGCCGGGGCGTTTCCCACGCTGGAGCTGGTCAACCAGCCCGATGTAACGAAGTGGGACGCAACCATTGCCGCGGTCGGCGCGCGCGTGCGGGCGGTGCTGACGCTGGGCTCGTCGGGCCTGAGCGCGGCCCACATGCAGGCCATGCCGGGGATGACGCTGGTCAGCGCGCTGGGCGTGGGCTATGAAAACATCGATGTCGCGCATGCGCATGCCCAGGGCATCGCGGTGGCCAATGGCGCGGGCACCAACGACGAATGCGTGGCCGACCATGCGATGGGGCTGATGCTGGCTTCGCTGCGCGGCATCGTGCGCCTGGACCGTCTGACGCGCGCAGGCGTCTGGCGCACGGCGCTGGCGATTCCGCCGCATGTCTCGCACAAGCGCCTGGGCATCGTGGGCCTGGGCACCATAGGCGCGCGCATTGCCCAGCGCGCGCTGGGCTTCGAGATGGAAGTCGGCTATCACAACCGCCGCGCGCGCGACGGCGTGGCCTACCGCTACTTCGACGATCTGCTGGCGCTGGCGACCTGGTCCGATATCCTGCTGGTGGCGATTCCCGGCGGCGCCGCGACGCGCCATCTGGTGAATGCCCAGGTGCTCGATGCGCTCGGGCCGAACGGCCATCTCGTGAACATCGCGCGCGGCAGCGTGGTCGATACCGCGGCGCTGGCGGCAGCCATACGCGCGGGCCGGATCGCGGGCGCGGGCCTCGATGTCTACGAAAGCGAGCCGCTGCCGCCGGCCGAGCTGCTCGATCTCGATGCCGTGGTGCTCACGCCCCATGTGGGCGGCTGGTCGCCCGAAGCCGTGCAGGCGTCGATAGACCGCTTTGTGGCGAATCTGCGCTGCCATCTGGAAGGGCGGCCGCTGGTTTCGCCGGTGATATGAAGCCCCCCCTGAGCCGCTGACGCGGCCTGGACACGCGTGCGGGCAGGGGGCGCGGTTGCTGGCTTACGGCTTGCGTGCCGCAATCGCCTTCTCGGCCTTGGCCACGAG
>NZ_JAVWWA010000082.1:0-25191 GCF_036666375.1 Comamonas sp.
GGGAAAGAAGCCAAGTGACAAAAAAATTTCTAAGATAGATGAATGTCTCCAGGATCCAGGGTGGGTCGGGGTATTTTCTCGGCTGCTGCTGTTGGTTATAAGCATAATTTGCTTCGAGAATCTTACCTAGGCTTATGTTTGGTTTAACAGGGAGTTTTTATCAACGGATTAGATTCCTAACGAGGAATCGCATGCGTGGCAGAGGGTTGTGTTTTATTCTGTTGTGACGTTTTCCGGGTTCTTTGAATGTATGAATGTGTTGATGATGATATTTGAAAAATATAAGAAAAAAATGCGAGTGAGCGTGAAGAATGAATGTGGTGGCTTATCGATGATGCAGGCCAAAGAAAAAGCCGGCCATATGAAGCTCCGGAAATACCAGCATCGGCTGGTAGACCAAGGGCGGCGAAGCGGGCCAGGCTGTCTGCATCGCCGCCATCCGCAGCGCCCGGATCACCATCGTCGATGTGGCTCTAACTATGTGGAGGAGAAAAATCCGCTGATGAAATCCATGCGGCCGACAAAACTGAGGATGCAAAGTTATTTCTTGGCAAGTTTGAGCCTTGGAATTTAATTGTAGATGAAAAGCACAGGGTGGAAGGAGGGGTTGATATTATTGATATTATTGATATTAAGTCTCGCATTAGATATGGTTGTAAGTTGCTAGGCTGCAGTGAGGAGCAGGGGTGTAAGCCATGATCTGGAGGATAAAGGAGTCTGTGAAGGTGGTTTTGATATTTTCTATCAGCCCCGGATTTGTCGGAGATTTTTATTTGTTATGGGGGTTTTACTTTGCCGGAGGGGGTGAGAAGAATTTATATGCCTATTTTTATGCGCAGGGGGTAATGCTTTATGGGTTTGTGGGTGGAATGATTCTTTATGGTTTTCCTGCGTTTGTCTTGGGGCTTATTTATGCATCTTTGAGAATGAAGAAGGGGTGGGTTTCATATGTCATTGTTTCAATCTTCTCCCCTCTGTTGGTGGCATTATTTAATGGGCTGCCTGAATATTTAATTTTCGCCAGAACAACTATTGATGAGAAGTTGTTTTTCACCATAATTTGTCCTGCGATTTCTGTGGTATCCGTGGTTGCAGCTCATATTTCTTTTAGGAAGCAATAGGGGTTGATGGATGAAAATATGAAGTTGTTGGTGGACAACTGTCGAAAAGTAGACGGGCTATATCAAATGCAGGGGTGGCGTGGCACGAGCGAAGATAGATCGTTTTTGGCAAGATTGCTGGCATGCACACTAAAGCCGGATTGATCGCTGCACATTTTGCGATGTCGACCAATGCCTTGCGTCGCCATGCGGGTCCTGGGAGGTAACGGTGAAGTCAAAAGTGCAGGCATTGCAAATATTCAATTGCAAAACCTAGCTCTAGGTTATGTTGCACATCCTGTTGATTGTTCTGGCAGGTCTGTTGTGAATATGAATTTGCCTGGTCAGCACGCACTGGATGATGGTTGGATTGTTCTTGGTGTGCAAAATAACTATTTTTGGTTAATTCATGTTTATGCTTAGGGTATGGGGCGATAGTTTAAGTCGCTGAATATTATGAGCTTGTCGCGCCCATGGTGTGGGGTGGGAATGTGAAGTATGGCGTCAAGCCTATGGATAATCGCAGTTCAAGGCCGGAATTTTGGAAATGAAGTCCAAGTGAAATCGATTTTTATATGAGATTTTTATATTTAAGAGGGCTATATGCTGTAATTATGTAGATCAATTTTGTTGATGCTGCGCGCAGGATTAAGTCTCTGTGAGTTTTCTGTGGTCGGGGCATTCGTTGACTATGGGAGTAACGCTTATAGTAATATCACAATGGAGCATGTCTTTTACTTTGTCCTAGTGTTCTCTCTTGGTTGTTTTTTTTCTGATATTTGGCGTGCCATTTTTGTTTTTAATAGATAAATTTGTCAAAAATTTTTGGCCGAACTATATTTTCGCAGGTAGAGTTTTGTCATTGGGTGCGTGGTTTGTCCTGAGTTGGCTCGCGTTTTCGTTGCGGTTATTATCGAACCCAAGCGATTGGTATTGGCGTGGTGCATTGATCTTTTCTTTGGTGGGCTTGGCCACGGGTATGTTTTTTACGCTGGCTTTGCATTTCTTGCCGGTGATTGGAGAAGACGATAGATTTGATCAGAGCCTAGGCGCTAAGAAATAGTGGAGATATATTTAGAAACGCCTGGACTGACTCCATGCTGGCCTACCCGAGTGCTCATCGGTGGCAGCGAAGATGGCCAAAGGCGGCTGGAACTTGCGGGCCGGGGAAATATGGCTGGCAAGCCGCGGCCACCAGGCCGAGATCGGCGACCGCATTGCCGTCAAAGGGTGTTCACAGGCTGTCTGCGCCCCGGCTTGGCCGCCTCTTTTGTGCTGGCGTGCCTGCTGCGCGGGCAAGCGTCTGGTGGCCTGCAGCAGGTGATGAAGCGCGCGCGAAACCGATGCGCCATGTGCGGCAAGGCGCATGCATAAATTTGCCTTCGCAGAACATCGTCAAAATGTCCATGCAAAGTTACCCGTATTTGTACAACGTGTTACAATTGTAATCATCGTTATAACTTTAAGAAGAACCCGGTTTGGGATGCGGGGGCATGGCTTGTCTTTCATTGGCTCACCAGCGCCGGCCCCCCATTTTTTGTCATCCGGATTGACGAGCGCAGAGCCGCTTTGATATCCACTGAAAATTCTTATCCCCGTGGCATTTGTCTGGCGTCGAACGTGTTCGCACTTGAGCAAGAAGTCCCATGAAACGGCGCACTCGCCCGCAAGGCGCGTGCAGCCCCAGGACGCATCGCGGTCCACCTATCCCTGGTGGAAGCTCGCGCGCTTTCGCTGCAATAAATCAGCGCTGCAGACAATGGCGTGCTGCGCTGCAAAGCATTTGCCCGGTCTTGCGCCTGGTGCAGCTTCAAGGCGCTAGAACGCGGCTTGGCATGGGAACCGGCCGCAGTGTTTGCCCGGTGCGTTCGCTCCTGCTGCCCCCGGCCATTGGCCAGCCCCGCTTCCGGCCCTGGGCCAGCGTGTCACGGCACGCTGGCTGAAATCCACCTCCCACCGACGGGATTCACCACCGCACTGAACTCGCCTCGCCCGGCTCCGGGGGACGGCGCATTTGGCGCACCCATCTTCTTGAAGAGACAAAAGAATGAACCAATTAAAAATTTCGTCACGGCTGATCGTGGCATTCAGTGTTCTGGTATTGCTGCTGGTCGCATTGGCGGGGATTGGACTTTGGCGTTCCGCCAGTCAGCGCGCAGAACTGACGGATGTGGTGCAGCGGCGCATGCCGCTGAACAAGGCCTTGAATACGGTGATCGATCAGGTCAATGAGCAGGCAATCCTGGTGCGCAACCTGGCGATTTTCTCGTCGAGCGCGATCAAGAAATCCTCTCTGGAGAGGATTGCTGCCGCGCGCGCCGACGTGGTCGTGCAGTTCAAGATCCTGGAGAGCATGATCAATTCGAGCGAAGGCAAGGCCCTGCTGGACAAGATGCAGATCACGCGTGTTGCGTTTCTGAAGTCGGGCAACGAATACATTGCGCTTGTTCAGCAGGGCCGGATGGAGGAAGCATTGATGTTTCTCGAGGAGAACTTCCGCCCGGCCCAGCGCGCCTATCAGGCCGACATCATGGCGCAGATGACTTTGCAGGAGCGCCGTGCGAATGAGGCAGGCGCACGCGCCGAAGCCAGCGCCAAGGCACTTGAACGCGATATCCTGATTGCCGCAAGCATCGCGGTGCTGGTGGCCATCTTCATGGCATTCAGCATCATCGGCTCCATTGTCCGTCCCCTGCGGCGCGCGGTTGAAGTCTCGGATCGCATCGCCAGCGGCGATCTCAGCTCGCAGATCTTGGTCGATTCCAATGACGAAACCGGTCAGCTGCTGCGCTCCATGCAGAAAATGCAGCAAAGTCTGGTCAACACCGTGAGCCTGGTGCGACAGAACGCCGAAGGCGTGGCATCGGGCAGCGCGCAGATCGCTTCGGGCAACAACGATTTGTCGGCGCGCACGGAAGAGCAGGCTTCGGCACTGGAGCAGACTGCGGCTTCCATGGAGGAGCTGGGCTCCACCGTGCGCCAGAACGCCGAGAATGCGCGTGCTGCGAATGAGCTCGCGGTGAATGCGTCGACGGTGGCGGCGCAGGGTGGCGAGGTCGTTGCCGAAGTCGTGGAGACCATGAAAAGCATCAACGCCAGCAGCGCCAAGATTGCCGACATCATTTCCGTGATCGACGGCATTGCCTTCCAAACCAACATCCTGGCGCTCAACGCTGCCGTCGAGGCCGCGCGCGCGGGCGAGCAGGGCCGGGGCTTTGCCGTGGTCGCCAGCGAAGTGCGCAGCCTTGCGCAGCGCAGCGCGGACGCCGCCAAGGAAATCAAGGCACTGATTACTGCAAGCGTCGAGAGCGTTGGGCAGGGCAGTGCTCTTGTGGACAGGGCCGGAACGACCATGACCCAGGTAGTGCAGGCGATTCGCAATGTGACCGACATCATGGGCGAGATCAGCGCCGCGAGCAGCGAGCAAAGCGCGGGCGTGGGCCAGATCGGCGAAGCCGTCACGCAGATGGACCAGGCCACGCAGCAGAATGCTTCCCTGGTTGAGGAGATGGCCGCCGCCGCTGGCGCGCTCAATCACCAGGCCGACGAGCTCGTCAAGGCGGTGTCGGTGTTCACGCTCGGTGGCAGCAGCGCCCCAGCCAGCGTCTCCCGGCTGAAGGACGCCGCGCCAGCGCGCGTGCCTGCGGCCAGGCCCCTGGCCACGCCGCGCGTGCGCATCGAAGCGCCGGCCCCCACCAAGACGCCGGCTGCGCCGGCCGGCAACAGCCAGGGCGAGTGGGAAAGCTTCTGATCCACAGATGGCCTGCGCGGGACGCGATTCCCCTGGCGTCCAAACCCCGAGAAAGCCCGCGTTAAGCGGGCTTTTTGCCGTCTTGAAATGGGTGATTTGTTAGATCATTGTTTTTTTGTTTCATTTTGACACATACCTGCCGATACTGAAGGGGAGAGCAATGCCAAATCAACAAGGAGTGCCATGAGGTTCTGCGTCATCAATGTGGGTGGCTTTTGCTATACCGCCTTCTCCCCCAGCACATGTGAAGCCGTCGCCGATGCCTTGAAGCGCTTTCCCAATGCCAGAAGAATCAGTGTCCGCTCCAGGCAGCATTGGGCCCTGCCCAGCTTTCCGGGCACATCGAATGACGTGCTGTGCCTGGTGGACAGACACGCCCAGGGAGAAAGGAACGGCTATGCCCGATTGCCCACGGCCAGCAATGCCGTGCGTCAGGCTGCCTGGGGCATGGGCCCGGCCTATTGCGAGCAAGCGCTGCACTGAGGGCAGCGCTTGGCATGGAGCGCGTACTGTCTGGCAAAGGGAGGGGGCTCATGAATGAGTGTGGAGCGTTTTGGAAAAGTGGTGCCTGCAGGGCCTGGAACGCATGAGCACGCCAGCGCAGCAGACCCGCATCGCCACGGCCCGGGGCCATCTGCATGTCAGGTGCTGGCCCGGCGCCGCGGGCGGTGAAACCCGCAGTCCCATCGTGCTGCTGCACGATTCGCTGGGATGCACGGCGTTGTGGCGCGATTTTCCCGACGCGCTGGCGCGCCTGACCGGCCATCCCGTGATCAGCTATGACCGGCTGGGGTTTGGCCTGTCGGACGCCCACCCCGGCGTGCTCGGCGTGGATTTCGTTGCCACCGAAGCGCAGGACAGTTTTGGCGCGCTGCTCGATGCCTTGGCTATCGACCGCTTCATGGTGTTCGGCCACAGCGTGGGCGGCGGCATGGCGGTATCGATTGCCGCGGCCTACGGCATGCGCTGCCAGGCGGTGATCACCGAATCGGCGCAGTCGTTCGTCGAGCCGCTGACGCTGGACGGCATTCGAGCGGCGCGCGATTCGTTTGCCGCGCCCGGGCAAATGCAGCGGTTGGAGAAATACCACCCCGGCAAGGCGCAGTGGGTGCTTGATGCCTGGGTCAACACCTGGCTTTCGCCGGAGTTTCGCGGCTGGAATCTGGACGCGGCGCTGGCGCGGCTGCGCAGTCCGCTGCTGGCGTTCCAGGGCGCCGATGACGAGTTCGGCTCGGCGCGCCAGCCCCAGCGCATCGCCGATTTGGCCGCTGCCCCGGTCGAGCTGGTTTTGCTGCCCGGCTGCGGCCATGTGCCGCACCGCGAAAGCACGGCGCAGGTGCTCGAGCGGGTACAGCACTTCGTGGCGCAGGCGCGGCTTCAGGCCGATTCCGCGCGCTCCAGCGCCGGGTAGTCGGTATAGCCCTGGGCCGTGGGCGGCGCGAAGAACGTGGCGCGGTCCGGCGTGTTGAGCGCCGCGCCCAGGCGAAAGCGCTCGGGCAGATCGGGGTTGGCGAGAAATGCGCTGCCAAACACCGCGGCGTCGGCTGCGCCATCGGCCAGTGCGCGCTCGGCGCTTTGCTGCGTCAATCCGCTGCCCATCAGATAGGTGCCACCGAAGCGCGGGCGCAGCAACGCGTGGTAGTCGACGGCCGTGCCGAACAGCGCGACATGCAGGTAGGCCAGGCCCCGGCCGCGCAGCTGATCCACCAGATAGCAATAGGTCTGCTGCGGGTCGTCGTCGCTGATGCTGTTGTAGTTCATCTCGGGCGAGATCTTGATGCCCACGCGGTCGGCGCCGGCTTCTTCGGCCATTGCCGTGAGCAGTTCGAGAATGAAGCGCGCACGGTTTTCGACCGAGCCACCATAGGCGTCCTCGCGCCGGTTGCTGCCCGATGACAGAAACTGTTCGGGCAGGTAGCCCGAAGCCGCATGCAGTTCGACGCCGTCGAAACCGGCGTCCAGCGCGCGGCGCGTGGCCTGGCGGTAGTCGTCGACCACGGCCGCGATGTCGGCCAGCGCCAGCGCGCGCGGGGTGACGAAATCGAGCTGGCCGGCCGGCGTCCAGGCCTGGCCCGCAGGCCGTATCGCCGAGGGCGCTACCGGCGTTGCGCCGTCCAGCAGTGCAGGGTGGGAGATCCGGCCGCAATGCATCAGCTGCAGGAAGATGCGCCCGCCGCGGGCGTGCACGGCTGCGCTGACCTTTTTCCAGGCCGCGGCCTGGGCGTCGTTGGCGATGCCCGGCGTGTGCACATAGCCCTTGCCCATGACCGAAGGAAATACGCCTTCGGAGATGATCAGCCCGGCGCTGGCGCGCTGGGCGTAATAGGTGACGGTCAGCTCGCCGGGCAGCCCGTGGGCGTCGGCGCGCGAACGCGTCATGGGGGCCATGACCAGGCGGTTGGCCGCCTCGAGTCGGCCTATGCGTACCGGAGAAAAAAGCGCGTGCATGGAAAGTCCTGGAGAAATGCACATGGGAGTGCGATGGACGTATTCTTGATTGCTCCCGCAAAGAGATAAAGGCGCTAAAGTGGTATTCATTGATCCAAAAATGGCGCAATCAATGGAACTGCTGAATGACATGGCCCTATTTGTCGAGGTCGGCCGGACGCTGAGCTTTCGCCGCGCAGCCGAGAACCTGGGGCTGCCGAGTTCGACCGTGTCGCGGCGCATAGGCGCGCTTGAAAAGGCCATAGGCCTGCGGCTTTTGCACCGCACCACGCGCAAGGTGGAATTGACCGAGGCCGGCCAGCTGTATCACGCGCGCTGCCGGCGCATCGTCGAGGAGGCGCGGCTGGCGCATGAGCAACTGGGTGAAATGCAGGCCCAGCCCAGCGGCAAGCTGCGCGCCTCGCTGCCAGTCGACTTCGCAACGCTTTACCTTGCGCCCTTGATCGCCGAATTCGCCGCGCTCTACCCCGGAATACGCTTTGACTTCGACCTTACACCGCGACGCGTGGACCTGGTGTCCGAGCCTTTCGATGTCGCCATCCGCATGGGCGAGCTGCAGGACTCGAACCTGATTGCACGCTTGCTCGCGCGGCTGAGCGTGCAGGCCTATGCGTCACCGCGCTATCTGCAGCGCGCGGGCGAGCCGCAGCACCCGGTCGATCTGTCACGCCACGAATGCCTGGGCTTTTCAACCAGCGGCAAATGGCTGCTGCACCGCGCCGGCGAAGAAGTCGAGGTCGCGGTGGGCGGGCGCTTTCAAGTCAACAGCGTGGGCATGTTCCAGCGCCTGGCGACGCTGGACCTGGGCGTGGTGCTGCTGCCGGCGGAAATCGTCGCCGACGATCTCGCCGCTGGACGGCTACGGCGGGTTCTTGCCGACTGGCAGGGCCGGGCCACGCCGGTCTATGCCTTGACCGAAACGCGGCTGCTGCCGGCCAAGACCCAGCGCTTCATCGAGTTCCTGCAGCAGCGCCTGGGCCGGGAATAATGCGCTGCCGGCTGCTTTGAAAATGCTCCAGGCGCGGCACGCAGACGCCTGCAGTGCGCTGCGCTTGATCTGCATCAGATCAAATCGGATGAAACACCGCCTGCCGGTAAATGGCATTGACAGGCTTCAGACGCAAATACTACATTTTCTATCGATGTCTGAATCCATGAAAACCAACGCCGTCTCGCAGTCCCAGGATTATTTGCTGTCGGAACAGATTGGCCATTTGCTGCGGCGCGCCTATCAGCGGCATAGCGCATATTTCCAGCAATATATTCCTGATTCGCAGCTGACCAGCGCGCAATTTGTCGTGCTGTGCGCGGTGCGCGATCGGGACGGTGTTTCACTGGCCGATATTGTCAAGGCCACGGTGATAGACCAGGCGACGATACGCGGCGTGGTCGAGCGGCTGCGCCAGCGTGAATTGATAGCGATAGAAAACCACAGGACCGACCGGCGCAAGGTGGTGATCCATGTGACGCCCGCAGGCCGCCGCCTGGTGCGCGACATGGCGCCGTTCGCCCAGCAGATCAGTGCCAGCACCTACGGCGCGCTCAATGCCGCGGAACGCGTGGCCATTGACTTTCTGCTGCGCAAGATGCTGCTGGCTGCGGCCTGACATGGAAAAAAAAGCCTGGGCAACGCGCGCCCAGGCTTTTTCTTGCGCGCAGCGCGCGTATCAATCCAGCACGCGGTTGCGCGATTCGACGTCGACCGACCAGATGGCGATCGCACCCGCGACCAGCATGGCCGACAGCACGAACAGCGACAGCGTGAAGTGCGTGGTCATGATGGGGGCGATGATCGCGGGAGCGAACAGGCCGCCGAAACGCGCGACCGCGCCGGCCATGCCCATGCCGCTGGCGCGCAGGCTGGTGGGGTAGACCTCGGGAGTGAACGCATACAGCGCACCCCAGGTGCCCAGCAGCGAGAAGCTCATCAGCAGCGTGGAGCCGACGACCACGGCGGTCGAGGTGCCCAGGCTGTACAGCAGGCAGCCGACGGCGCTCAGCAGCAGGAAGCCGATCAGCGTGGGCTTGCGGCCCCAGCGCTCGACGCCATAGGCCGACAGCGCAAAGCCTGGCAGCTGCACCAGGGCCAGCACCACGAGGAATTCCTGACCGCGCATGAAACCGAAGCCCGAGCTCGCGAGCTGTATGGGCAGGTAGACGAACACGCCGTAGTAGGCAATGGAGATCAGGGCCCAGGCGGCCAGCAGGCCTATGCTGCGGCGGCGCAGTTCATGCGAGAACAGCGCGAACACCGACTTGCGTTCCTGCTTCTCGGGCTGCAGCGCGGGAATCTGCACCTGGTTGCCGTTGACCTTGGCCACGCGTTGCAGAACTTCGCGCGCCTGGTCCGACTTGCCGTTGCGGTTGAGGAACATCGGCGACTCGGGAATGTAAAAGCGCAGCACCACGCCGATCAGCGCCGGAATGCCGGTGACGAAGAAGATCAGACGCCAGGCGTCGTCGCCCCAGGAGACTGCAATCAGCGACAGGATGGCCAGGAAGATCGTGCCCACGGCCCAGAAGGACTCGAGCAGCACCAGCCAGCGGCCGCGCTTGTTGCTCGGCAGGAACTCGGCCATCATCGTGTAGTCGACGGGCAGCGTGCCGCCCACGCCTATGCCGGTGATGAAGCGCAGCACCAGCAGCCAGGCCAGATCGGGCGCGAAGGCCGAGGCCACGCCCGCGCAGGCATCGATCACCACGGCCATCATCAGCACCGGGCGGCGGCCTATGCGGTCGGCGAGGCGGCCGAAGACGAAGGCGCCGATCAGCATGCCGATGAAGAACAGCGTTCCCGTGCTCAAGGCCTGGGGCATGGTGATGCCGAAGGATTTGGCGATCGAGGGGGCGCTGAAGCCTATGGACAGCACCTGCATCGCGTCAGCGAGCCATACCAGACCGAAAATCACGAAAAGACGATATTGGAATTTGCCGACCCCTGCGGTCTGTATCCCTTTTTCGACGGAAATCAATGTGGATGACATGTAAAGTTCCCTTGGTAAATCTTGGCGATGTTTTTAAACCTATGGTTGCAAGGCAAATGGCCTTGCAAAGCTCCAGAGGCTTTTGTTTGAATATCCATCCCGCAGCTGAATTGATTTGCAGCCGTCAGGGAGTTAGCGCTGGTCCAGATTGAATGCGATGAGCTGTTTTGCCGGAGCTCCTCATGGGTGGCCAAGAATGGATTCCAGGCCGGGGCCGGTTTCCGCGTGATTTTTTTCATGGTTTTCAATGCGTCGCGGCGGCCGCGCGCAGTTTGCTAATCGCCGTCGTGTCATGGGGCCAAGCTTTTTCCTCCGGAGCAAAACGTTCACGCAAGTAAGCAGTCAAATCCAGAATCTGGGCGTCGTCGAGGCTGTCCTTGAATGCCGGCATATGGCCCAGGGCTTCATTCGCCGGAGACTGGATGCCGTGCAGAATCACCTGCACCAGGTTGTCGGGCGTGGCCGCATGCAGGTTGGTGTTGAGCGCCAGCAAGGGCTTGGCGCCGAACAGCGTGGGGCCGCTGCCCGCTTCGTGGCAGACCGCGCAGGCGTTCTGGTAGATGCGCTCGCCGTTGGCATGCTGGGCATAGACCGGCGCGGGGGCGGGCGCCACCGCAGCCGCGGCGGGTGCGGCCTGCACGGCAGCGGCCGGCTTGGCATTCGGCAGCTCCAGCAGATAGGTGGTGATCGCGCGCAGATCGCTGTCGGGCAGTTCGGCCAGGCCGTGGATCACGGGCGCCATGGGGCCGGCGGCGACGCCGTGCTGCGGCGAGAAGCCGCTGCGCAGGTATTGGTAGAGCGTGTCGCGCGTCCAGGGGCGCTGGCCTTCGGCCAGCTGGTTGAGCGCCGGCGCCTTCCAGCCTTCGGCTTCGCCGCCGCCCAGGTAATGGATGCCGGTCTTTTCTGCGCCCAGCGCATTGCGCGGCGAATGGCAGGCCGCGCAATGGCCTGCGCCTTCGACCAGATAGGCGCCGCGGTTCCATTCGGGTGTGCGCGCCGGGTCGGGCTTGAACGGCGTGGCGTCGTGGAACAGCGCATTCCAGCCGGCCATGGCCGGGCGCAGGTTGTAGGGAAAGGCCAGCTGTGTCTGCGGCGCCTGGGCCTTGACGGGCGCCTGGGCCATCAGATAGCCATAGAGCGCCTGCATGTCGCCGTCGCTGAGCTTGGCAAACGCGGTGTACGGGAACGCGGGATAGAGCTGGCGGCCATCCTGATGGATTCCCTGGCGCATCGCGCGCTCGAACGCGGCAAACGACCAGCGGCCTATGCCGGTCGCGTTGTCGGGCGTGATATTGGTCGAGTAGATCGTGCCGAACGGGGTATCCAGGCCCAGGCCGCCGGCATTGGCCGCGCCGCCGGGCGCGGTATGGCAGACCACGCAGTCGCCCGCGGCGGCGACCAGCCGGCCGCGCTCTATGGCCTGGGCGGAATAAAGCGTCACGTCGGGGCCCGAAGTCAGGGGAAGCGCGGGCTTGAGCGGCCAGGCCATGGCGGCCAGGCCGGCAACGCCCACGGCGCCCACGGCCAGCCAGCCCCAGGGACGTTTGCCCAGCGCGGCGCCGGACTCGGGCGCGGCCAGGCCGCGGCGCAGTTGCTCGGAATCGAACGGCACTTCGCGCAGGCGCACTCCGGTCGCGTGCGCCACGGCATTGGCAATGGCTGCGGCCGCGGGCAGGGTCTCGACACCGTCGAGGTCCAGCCGGCCTTGCTGTATCAGGCTGCCTTCGGGCAGCAGGGCTGGATCGGCGCAGGGTGAGCGCAGCACCAGGCCATGGGCCGCGTCGCGCGGACTGTTCCAGTCGTCGAATGCCGATGCCGCGCCCAGCAGCTGGCGCGCATTGGCCAGCAGCTGCGGGTCCTGCTCCTGGATTTCGGGGCGCAGCGTTGCGGCCTGCGCGGCCTGCAACTGCTGGCTGTCGTGGCCCGCGACCACGCGCGTGACTTCGATCGCTCCGGTCTGCGGATGCACGGCGACTTCGGCGACCCAGGCGCTCCAGACCAGGCGGTCCGCGCCCGATGCGTCCAGCGTCTGCAACTGCGCGGTCGCAAAACCGCGGCCATGGAGTCGGCCGTCGGCGCCGGTCTGGGCAAAGTCCTGCTGCGTGCCATGCCACTGCGCGCGCTCGGCGACCTGGCGGGCGAGGTCCTGCGCCCGGCCTTGCAGATGCTCGATGCGAAAGGCCAGCGGATCCAGGCCCTGGGCCAGCGCCTGTTCATGCCACAGGCTTTCCTGGGCGAACACCTGGGCGGCGTTGAGGTCCTGCACGCCCGCATTCCGGGCAATGGCAGGGGTCTTGACCGCCTGCACCGTGCCTGCGTCGCGCACGCTGGCCTGGGCCGAGGCGCGCGCCATTTCGGGCTGGCTCAGCAGCCGCGCCAGGCTGGGGCGCACGGACCAGGGGGCATCCGAAGTGAGGGTCGCGGCGGGCGCGGCCATGGTCGGCAATTGCAAGTCGGTCGATGGCGACGCTGCGGGCACGCACAGTACCAGCGGGGCCTGGGCGCTGCCGGACTGGCAGGGCACGCTGACGGGCCGGCACACGGCCTGGGACAGCAAGGCGGCGTCGGCCGCGGCGTCCAGCAGGTCCAGCAGCTGCAGCGGCTCGGCCGCGCCGGCGGCGATTGCCGGGCTGATCAGTTGCAGCGCGGCTTCGTGCCGTTGCAGCAGCGCGGCGAGTTCGCGGCGCAGCGTGCGCAGGGTCTGGGCGCTGCAGGGCGGCAGCCAGACGCTGGCCTGCTCGGCCAGGCACCAGACCACGACCTGGGCCGCGCCGTGCCGCGGCGCGTGCGCCATCTGCCAGACATATTGCGCGGTGGGCGCGCTGTGTGCGGTCAGCGGTGGGGCGCTGTCGGGCACATGCCAGACAGGCGCGAGGCTGCTGGCCGCCTGCAGTGCGTGGGCGGGCGTGGCCGCGACCACGCCCAGAAAATGTTGTTGCTGCACGGCCGCGACCACGCCGGTCATGGCGCGCACCGCGGCGAGTTCGGCGCTGACCAGTTCGCTGCCCTGGTAGCGCAGGCCGTTCCAGCGCGCCTGCGGCGGGCGCAGCGCCAGGCCGTGCAGCAGCTCGGCGGGCAGCGCGGGCGTGGCGGCGTTGGTGTGCGGGGACAGGCTCATTGCGCGCCCCCGGTCTGGGCGGACTGGGCCTGGCGCAGGCGCGCAGCGCGCAGCGCGGCCTGCATGATTTCCACATGCGTGCCGCAGCGGCACAGGTTGTGGCTCAGCTCATTGCGCAGCTGGGCTTCGGTGGGGTCGGGGTTGCGCCGCAGCAGCGCCTCGACGGTCATGATCATGCCGTTGAGGCAGTAGCCGCATTGCGCTGCCTGGCAGTCGATGAAGGCCTGTTGCGTGGGGCCGGGCTGGGCGCGCGAGCCCAGGCCTTCGAGCGTCGTGACTTCGTGGCCTTGCGCGGCGCGCACCGGAATCACGCAGGAGCGCGCGGCCACGCCATCGATCAGCACCGTGCAGGCACCACATTCCCCCAGACCGCAGCCGTACTTGGGGCCGTTGAGCTCCAGGTCATTGCGCAGTACATAAAGCAAGGCCGTGTCGGGCGTTGCTGCCGTCGTGCAGTCGCGGCCGTTGACGCGCAGTTGCAGGGGGCTGGAGGAAGAGGTGGTGGCCATTTTGTGCGGTGGTTCGTGGGTGGGCGCCAGGGCGGTCAGGCCGCGATCTTCACCTTGGGATCGACCAGGGGCGCATTGAACACGTCGTAACCGAAGCACCAAGCAGGGTCTTCATTGGTGCGCAGCCAGGTGTTGTCGTGCGAAATGCGCTGTACCTTGCTGGCGCGTTCCGTGCGGTTGGCTTCGTAGAGCGCGAACGCCAGCTCGTGGTTGTGGGCGCCGACTTCCTTGAGGCAGCGCGCGAGCATGGCGCCGTCCTCGATGGCCATGGCCGCGCCCTGGGCCATGTGCGGCTTCATCGGGTGGCAGGCATCTCCCAGCAGCACCAGCCGGCCGCGGCTCCACAGCGGCAGCGGATCGCGCTCGAGCAGCGACCACTTGGTGACTTCCACGGTGGCGTCGATCAGCGCCTGCACCGTGGGATGCCAGCCGTCGAACGTGGCGCGCATCTCTTCCTTGCTGCTGGGCAGCCAGCGGTCGCCCAGGTCCCACTGCTCGACGGGCACGCCGGTCACGTAGTACAGCTCGTCGGCCTTGCCGGTGACGAAGTAGGTCATCATGTGGCGGTCTTCGCTCCACCACTTCACGCAGGCGTCGAAGGGCAGCATGCCGGCCTTGACTTCGGGCGTGGGAAACACTGCGCGGTGGGCCAGATAGCCCGCGTACTTGGGCGGCTCCACGCCCAGCAGCTCTTCACGGATGCGCGAGTTCACGCCGTCGGCGCCGATCACGATGTCGGCTTCCTCGGTCGTGCCGTCGGCAAAGTGCATCACCACTACGTCGCCGCGGTCCTCGACCCGGGTCAGGCTCTTGCCATAGGCCATCACGCTGTCGGGCAGGGTGTCGATCAGCAGCGCGTGGAAGTCGCCGCGGTGCACGGTCAGATAGGACGCGCCGTAGTTCTTGACCGCGAAGTCGCCCAGCGGAATCTGGGCCATCACGTCGCCGGTCTGCCAGTGGCGGCTGTACCAGTAGTCGGGGTGCGAGCCCTGGGCGTTGAGCGCGTCCTCTATGCCGATGCGGCGCAGGATCTTCATCACGTTGGGCCCGACATGGATGCCGGCACCCAGGCGCGAGAAGCTCGGCGACTGTTCGTAGACGCGGACGTTGAAGCCCTCCTGGAGCAGCAGCTTGGCGGCGGCGGCGCCGCCCAGGCCGGCACCGACCACAGCGATACGGGGGGATTGAGACACTTGAGAACTCCTTGCTGAAATGAGAGAAAAGCACATGCGGCCGCAGCCTGTCATTGCCCTGGTTGAGCAGTTTCCGTGCCAACCCTGGAAAAAGCTTTTTTGCGTGTGTACGCTCTATTTTTCGCCCAAGCGCAATGCACCAAGGAGAGGATTTCTACCTAGTTCCACGCAATTTAATGGTGCATGTCCGCACCAAATCAACGATTTATCGCCGAGGAGATTGAATTTTGGCTGGGCACGGGTTTTGCACTATTGAGCGTATACGCTTTATTAAGTAGTATCTTTCCATCCATCCCCTGAAAGCCCAGACCATGACCAAGACCTACCGTATCGGCCAGATCGTTCCCAGCTCCAACACCACCATGGAGACCGAAGTGCCGGCCATGCTGCAAGCCCATTCGCTGCTGCGTCCCGAGGACCGCTTCACCTTCCACTCGAGCCGCATGCGCATGAAGAAAGTGGTCAAGGAAGAGCTGGCCGCGATGGACGCCGAAAGCGACCGCTGCGCTCTCGAGCTCAGCGATGCGCGCGTCGATGTGCTCGGCTACGCCTGCCTGGTGGCGATCATGGCCATGGGACACGGCTACCACCGCGTGTCGCAAAAGCGCCTGACCGAATGCACGGCCAGCAACGGCGCGACCGCTCCCGTGATCACCAGCGCGGGCGCGCTGGTCGAGGCGCTCAAGGTGATGAAGGCCAAGAAGATCGCGCTGGTCGCGCCCTACATGCTGCCGCTGACCCAGCTGGTGCGCGACTACATCGCGGCCGAAGGCTTTGAAGTCGTCGACTGGCGCGCGCTGGAGATTCCCGACAACCTCGATGTCGGTCGCCACGATCCCGCACGCCTGCCCGGCATCGTCGCCGGCATGGACTACGGCGACGCCGACGTGATCGTGCTGTCGGCCTGCGTGCAGATGCCTTCGCTGGCGGCCGTGGCCCAGGTCGAAGCCGAGACAGGCAAGCCGGTGCTCACGGCCTCGATTGCCACCACCTACGCCATCCTCAAGGAACTGGGCCTGGACCCCGTGGTGCCGGGCGCGGGCGCGCTGCTGTCGGGCGCCTATCCCTACGCCAAGGCCTGAACGCCGCGGCCGCCCCCGGGCGGCTTTTATGCCATCGCACTTTTGCCGAGCACATCCATGTCCACAACTTCCAGCACTTATCTCTACGGCGGCCAGGTCCAGGCCAACGGCATTCGCCAGCACTATCTGCGCTATGGCGGCAGCGCGGGCGCACGCGCCGGGCGTGACGCCGTGATCCTGATTCCCGGCATCACCAGCCCGGCCGTGACCTGGGGCTTTGTCGCCGAACACCTGGGCCGCGAGTTCGATACCTATGTGCTCGATGTGCGCGGCCGCGGCCTGTCGGCGTCGGGCCCGGGCCTGGATTACGGCCTGGACGCCCAGGCGGCCGACGTCAATGCGTTCGCCCAGGCGCTGGGCCTCACGCGCTATGCGCTGATGGGGCATTCGATGGGCGGACGCATCGCGGTGCGCGCCGCGCGCGCCCAGCCCCAAGGACTGACACGCCTGGTGATCGTCGATCCGCCGGTGTCGGGTCCGGGCCGGCGCGCCTATCCCGCGGCCCTGCCGTGGTACGTGGACTCGATCCGCCAGGCGACGCTGGGAATGAACGCCGAACAGATGCGCGCGTTCTGCCCGACCTGGACCGAAGAGCAGCGCCAGCTGCGCGCCCAGTGGCTGCACACCTGCCACGAGCCGGCCATCGTGCAGAGTTTCGAAGACTTCGGCCGCGACGATATCCATGCCGATCTGCCCCACCTGGCCCAGCCCCTGCTGCTGGTCACGGCCGAGCGCGGCGATGTGGTGCGCGACGCCGACGTCGCCGAATGGCAGGGCCTGGCGCCGCAGACCGCGCATGTGCGCGTGCCCGGCGCGGGCCACATGATTCCCTGGGACAACGAGGCCGGCTTCTACGCCGCGCTCGGCGACTTCCTCGGCGCGCGCGTCGACTGATCGCCTTGTTCCGTCCTTTGCTTTCCCCCATGACAAGGAGCACGCCATGTCCGTCAGCGATATCGATCTGATCCACGCCTGGAAGCAGGTGCTGGCGCTGTCCCGGCTAGCGCCCGGCCAGATCGTCACGGTGCTCACCGGCGCCGACACCCATCCGCAGACGCTGCGCTGCGCGATTGCCGCGTCCAGCGAAATGGGCGCGCGCGTCAACCGCCTCGACCTGCCGCCCGTGAACGCCGAGAAGTCGCTGAGCCGCGATGCGCTCGCCTATCTGGGCACCACGCCGCTCACCGGCAACCCGGCGGCGATTGCCGCGCTCAAGGCCAGCGATCTGGTGCTCGACCTGATGACGCTGCTGTTCTCGCCCGAACAGCACGACATCCTGCAGTCGGGCACCAAGATCCTGCTGGCGATAGAGCCGCCCGAAGTGCTGTGCCGTCTCGTGCCCACGGCCGCCGACCGCACGCGCGTGCAGGCTGCGGCCCAGCGCATCGCGGCCGCGCGCCAGATGCACATCACCTCCAAGGCCGGCACCGACCTGCGCTGCCAACTCGGCAATTTTCCGGCAATCAGCGAGTACGGTTTCGTCGACGAACCCGGGCGCTGGGACCACTGGCCCAGCGGCTTCGTGCTGACCTGGCCGAACGAAGGCGAAAGCAACGGCCGCGTGGTGCTGGACCGCGGCGACATCCTGCTGCCGCTCAAGGACTATGTGACCGAGCCCATAGAGCTGGTGATAGAGAAGGGCTTCGTGACGCGCATCAGCGGCGGACTGCAGGCCGAGATCCTCAAGGAATACATGGCCTCGTACGAGGACCCCGAAGCCTATGCGGTCTCGCATGTGGGCTGGGGGCTGCAGCCGCGCGCCCAGTGGTCCATGCTTGCGCACTACAACAAGGAAACGCATATCGGCATGGACGCGCGCGCGTTCGAAGGCAACTTCCTCTGGTCCATGGGGCCGAACAACGAAGCCGGCGGCAGCCGCACCACGGCCTGCCATATCGACATTCCCATGCGCCACTGCAGTGTGGCGCTCGACGGCCAGGCCATGGTGATCGAGGGCGTGGTACAGGATGAACCAGGATTGGCGCGCGCCGCGCGCCGCAAGGAGATCGCATGACAGAACAACGGATTCCCACCGAAGGCGTGTCCGGAGACATTTCCGCCTATGCGCGCCAGGGCTTTGGCACGCCGCTGCCCCTCAAGGCGCCGTTCGGCCTGCTGATCATCGACTTCGTCAACGGCTTTGCCGACCCGGCGGTGTTTGGTGGCGGAAATATTCCTGAAGCCATAGCTCAGACGCGCGAACTGCTGGCGCATGCGCGCGCCCAGGGCTGGCCCGTGGCGCACAGCCGCATCGTGTTTTCCGACGACGACGCCGACAGCAATGTGTTCTGCCTCAAGGTGCCGGGCATGCTCACGCTCAAGGAAGACAGCTCGGCCAGCGCCATCGTGCCTGAACTTGCGCCCGCGGCCGGCGAGTACGTGGTGCGCAAGAGCACGCCGTCGGCGTTCTTCGGCACCATGCTCGCGCCCTGGCTGGCGCAGCGCGGCGTGCAGACGCTGCTGGTCGCGGGCTGCGTGACCAGCGGCTGCGTGCGCGCCAGCGTGGTCGATGCCATGCAGTCGGGCTTTCGCCCGCTGGTGGTGGCCGACTGCTGCGGCGACCGCGCGATTGGCCCGCATGAAGCCAATCTCTTCGACATGGCGCAAAAATACGCGGCCGTGATGCCGCTGTCCCAGGCGCTTGCCGAAACCAAAGCGCTGTCGCGTTGATCGGTCTGCATGCGGGCCCGCCCGCATGCCATGATTTTCTTTTGTAGCCCGCCATGACCCTGCCCCAGCCCTCCGTACTGCACGAGCAGTTGCTCAGCCGCCCCGGCACCTTGCTGGTGGTGCGCGCGCCGGTCGCGCCGCCGCGCCCGATTCCCGGCCAGCCGGGAACGGCGTCCGACTATGTGCAGCCCACGCCCGAGATCTTTGTCGCGCTGCTGGCCGCGCAGCAGGGCTGGCGCGCCCTGGCCTTCAACGGCCATGTGGATCTGGGCACGGGCATTCGCACGGCGCTGGCGCAGATCGTCGCCGAGGAACTCGAAGTGCCGCTGGAGCGGCTGGAAATGGTGCTGGGCCATACGGCGGCCGCGCCCAACCAGGGGCCGACGATTGCCAGCGCGAGCATACAGATCTCCGCCGTGCCGCTGCGCCGCGCCGCGGCCCAGGCGCGCGAGCAGCTGCTGGCGCTGGCCGCGCAGCGCTGGGCGGTGGCACCCGAGCAGCTGCTCGCGCGCGACGGATGCGTCGGCTTTGCCGATGGCGCTGACGCGCGCGTTCTCGATTATGGCGAACTGCTGCAGGGCCGGCAGATCCAGCTGAGCCTGGCCGCGCCCGAGGAGCCGGTGAAGCTCAAGCCCGCGTCTGAGTACCGGCTCGTGGGCAAGGGCGCGGCGCGCGTCGACATCCCCGCCAAGGCCACGGGCGAGCTGAGCTTCGTGCACGATGTGCGCGTTCCCGGCATGCGCCACGGCCGCGTGCTGCGCCCGCCGCACCCGGGGCGCGACGGCGGCGACTTCATAGGCCATTGCCTGATCGATGTCGACCGCACGTCCGTTGCCCATCTGCCGGGCCGGGTCGAGGTGGTGGTCGAAGGCGATTTTGTCGGCGTGGTCGCCGACCGCGAGGAGCAGGCGATCGCCGCAATGCGCGCGCTGCGCGTGCACTGGAAGAGCGTGCCGCCCGCGCCCGATCTGAGCGATCTCGCAGCCGCGCTGCGCGCCAACCCCGCGCAGCGCCGGGCGCTGGTCGATAGCGGCGATGTGGACGCCAGCGCTGCCAGCGCCGCCACGCATCTGCGGCGCAGCTATGTCTGGCCCTACCAAATGCATGCCTCGATTGGCCCGTCGTGCGCGGTTGCCGACTTCCAGCAGGGCAGGCTCACCGTGTGGGCCGGAACGCAGAACCCGCACATGCTGCGCACCGACCTCGACCGGCTGCTGCAGCTGGGCGAAGGCCACATAGACATCGTGCGGCTCGAAGCCGCGGGCTGCTACGGCCGCAACTGCGCCGACGATGTCTGCGCCGACGCCGCGCTGCTGGCGCGCGCCGTGGGCGCGCCGGTGCGCGTGCAGCTCACGCGCGAGCAGGAACACCAGTGGGAGCCCAAGGGCACGGGCCAGCTGATGGATGTGTCCGCGGCGATCGATGCCGACGGCGAGTTGCTGGCCTATGACTTTGCCGTGCGCTATCCCTCGAACGACGCGCCCCTGCTGGCGCTGCTGCTCACGGGCCGCGTGGCCGGCGCGCCGCGCACGCTGGAGATGGGCGACCGCACGGCCGTGCCGCCCTATCGCTACCGCGACCAGCGCATCGCCAGCCACGACATGGCGCCGCTGGTGCGCTCGTCCTGGCTGCGCGGCGTGTCGGCCCTGCCCAATTCGTTTGCCCATGACTGCATGATTGACGAGCTCGCGCAGGCGGCCGCAGCCGACCCGGTCGATTTCCGCCTGCGCCATCTCGACGACAGCCGTGCCAGCGAGCTGCTGCAGGCCACGGCCCGGCATGCGGACTGGCAGCGCGGCGCCCGGGGCAGCCGCGGCCGGCCCGCGGCCGACGGCTGGCTGCACGGCCGCGGCGTGGCCTATGCGCGCTATGTGCACAGCCGGTTTCCGGGCTTTGGCGCGGCCTGGGCGGCCTGGGTCATCGATCTGCGCGTCGACCCGGCCAGCGGGCGCATCGAGGTCACGCGCCTGGTCGTGGGCCAGGACACGGGAATGATGGTCAACCCCGACGGCGTGCGCCACCAGATCCACGGCAATGTGATCCAGACGCTGAGCCGCAGCCTGATGGAGAAAGTCGCGTTCGACGCGTCCGGCGTCAGCAGCCGCGAATGGGGCACCTATCCCATCATCGGTTTCAAGGCCTTGCCCGACATCGAAGTGCTGCTGATGCCGCGCCAGGACGAACCGCCCATGGGCGCGGGCGAATCGGCGTCGGTGCCCGGCCCGGCGGCGATCGCCAATGCGCTGTTCGACGCGACCGGCAAGCGTTTTTATGCCGCGCCGTTCACGCCCGATGCGGTGCGCAGGCTGCTGGCCGGCTGAAGGCCGGACGCAAGCCTCGAAGTCAGGGCCGGGCGCGCCGCTCAGATCGGAACCGTGCGTGACAGTTGCAGCAGCTTTTCCACCAGACGTATCACACTGCTCTGGTTCTGGTTGCGGTGCGTCGCCAGCGAGAAATCCAGGTTCTGGCCGGGCATGGTGGCGGGCAAGGGGGCCAGCGCACCCAGCGCGATCGCATCCTTGACCATGGCCTGGGGCAGCAGGGAGATTCCGCCTCCCGCCATCACGATGTCGACCAGGCCCTTGAGCTTGTTGCAGGTGGACAGGTTGGCCATGTTCGCACCCCGTTCCCGCAGTTGGCCGTGGGCCAGCGTGAAGTAGTCCGAAGGCTTGGAGACACACCATAGCGGCTCCTGCGTCAGCAGCGCAGCCAGTGGCCGGGGCCGGCCGTCGGCCCCACGCAGCAGTGCACTGGCGCCTACCCAGATCATCGGTGCCGTTCCCAGCGACTGGTAGACCAGTGCCGGATTGCTGGTGGTGTTGGCCACGACGGCGATGTCCAAGGTGCCGTCCTCGAGTTGCTCTTGCAGCTTGATGCCCAGTTCCAATTCGATCTCATAGGTCAAACGTGGAAATGCCAGGCGCAGCGCGGGAATGAGCTTGCCAAACCATGTCATGCCCACCTCGCCCAGCCCTATGCGCAGCGTTCCCGTTGGATTGGTGGCCGCCTCGGCATCGTTGAAGGCGTTCTCCACGCAGCGCAGCAAGGGCTCGACGCGAGCCACGAAATGGCGCGCCGGCAGGGTCAGCTCCATTCTGCGGCCGCGCTTTTCAAACAAGGCAAAGCCCAGCGAGCTTTCTAGCTCCTTCATGCGCGCGGAAACGGCGGGCTGGGTGGTGTGCAGGCGCTGCGCGGCGGCGCTGAATGTGCCGAGCTTGGCGATCCAGCACAGCGTTTCGGCATAAATCAGATTGGGGCGCGGCATGGAGGGCGGGGAGGCGACAGGGCGGTTGCGCGCCATTGTAGGGGCGGGCGCCGCGCGGGCAAGTTATCAGAATTTCTAATGAATTCCCATCACCAACTTTCGTTGGATTTAGCCGGGGTGATTTTCTACAATTTTTCCAATGATCTGGATTTGAGCGGCTGAAGATTATTGAAGGAGTTCGGAACTGATATTCAAGTGGAAATTCATGGGCCGCGTTTTGAAAACGGCAGCTTTCTGATCTGCCTTGGTGGCCCAGGGCGTGCGGGCCTGGCACCTGGCGCGGGCATGTGACGCCGCAGTAGCTGAGCCAGGAAGGAGTGGGCGCTCGTCCCGAACAGTCGCACAGCCAAGTATCTTTTGAATGAGGCACGGCCTGAAAACCATTCAGCTGCGATGAATGCCAGGCAATGGCCGCTTTCACCGGGGAATATGCCGATGAAACCGATTCGCGCGCCTGCGGTTTGAGATCCGCATTCTGCATAAAACCCTGCAACACCCCATAGACAGAAGACATCCATGAGCACGACACAACAACAGGTATCCGCAGCGGAGTGGCAGGTGCGCCAGGACCTTGCCGCTGCCTACCGGCTGGCCGCGATTCATCGCATGACCGACCATATCTACACCCACTTCTCCGCCCGGGTGCCCGAGGAGGCGGATCATTTCCTGCTCAATGCCTATGGCCTGGCATTTGATGAAATCACCGCTTCCAACCTGGTCAAGGTCGATCTTCGCGGCAGCATCGTGCTGGATGCGACCGGGCTGGGCATCAATCCTGCGGGTTTTGTGATCCACAGCGCCGTGCATGCGGCGCGCCACGATGCCGCCTGCGTGATGCACACCCATACGGCGGCCGGGATAGGGGTGTCGGCGCAACAAGCGGGCCTGCTGATGATCTCCCAGCATGCGATGCGCTTTCACGGCAAGCTGTCGTACCACGACTACGAAGGCGTGGTGCTCGAGTGCGGCGAGCAAGGCCGCATTGTCGCCAACCTGGGCCGAAACAAGGCCATGATCCTGCGCAACCACGGCCTGCTGGTCTGTGGCGACAGCGTGGCGGATGCTTTTGACGAGCTCTATTATCTGGAGCGTGCCTGTCAGGCCCAGATCGCGGCCCAGGCGGGCGGGCAGGCGCTGTGCGTGGCGTCGGACGAGGTCGCCGCCAAGGTCGCCGCGCAATTCGATCTGCCGCATCGGCCTTCCCGGTCCAAGCAATGGCCGCCGCTGATCCGCATGCTGCAGCGCGTGCAGCCGGCCTACCAGGACTGAGACCGGCAATGCGATCCCCCAAGCTGCTCATTTTTGGTGCCGGGGCCATGGGCTGCACGCTGGCCTGGCACCTGGCCGGCAGCGGCGTGGCGGTGACGCTGGCCGCGCGCGGCCAGGCCTTGCAGGCCATCCAGGCACGGGGCCTGGGCCTGTGGTCCGAAGGCCAGGCGCGCGCCAGCGTCGCGGTGCAGGCCGTGGATGCCGCCGATCTGGCCTGGGACTTCGACTTCATCATTGTCTGCGTCAAGCAATACGACCTGGCCGCCGCGCTGCAGACACTGTCGCCTGCCATGGGCCGCGGCAGCGCGGCGTCCGCACGCCCCAGCTCGATGCGGTCTGGGGCGTGATGCGAAGAAGAAGCGATGGTTTTTGAAAAATGAAATCCAAGGAGACAAGCATGAAAAGATTCCAGCATTACCTGCTCGGGGCCTGCGCTGTGATGGCGCTGTCGACGGCCCATGCCCAGAAGTACCCGGACAAGCCCATCACCATCGTCGTGCCCTTCTCGCCCGGGGGCGTATCGGACGTGATGGCCCGGCATATCGCCGTCAAGCTGCAGGAGGATCTGGCCACGCCGGTGATCGTGACGAACAAGCCTGGCGCCGGCACGCTGATCGCCACCAACTTCGTGGCCAAGTCCGCGCCCGACGGCTATACGATTCTCATGGCCGCATCATCGTTCGGCATCGGCCCCAGCCTGTACAAGGAAAAGGCCGGCTATGACCCGGAAAAGCACTTCAAGCCGCTGTCGCTGCTGGCCGATGTTCCGCACATCATCGTGGTCCACCCCAAGTCAAAGTTGCCCGACGTGGCATCCCTGGTGCGCGAGTTGAAATCCAGCGACGGCAAGCACGCCAACTATGCTTCATCGGGCAGCGGCACTTCCAACCACCTCGAAGGCGAACTCTTTGCCAGCATCGCCAACATGCGCGCGACCCATATTCCGTTCAAGGGCAGCGTGCCCGCGCTGACTGCGGTCGCCAGCGGTGAAATCAGTTTCATGTTCGTCGACATTGCCGCTGCCAAGCCGTTTCTCGAGGGCGGGCGTGTGCAGCCCCTGGCCGTGACGACGCAGGCGCGCTCGCCCGCGATGCCGGACCTGCCTACGGTGGCGGAGTCGGGCGTGAAGAACTTCAGTGCCACGCCCTGGCTGGGGTTTGTCGTGCCCGCGCAGACGCCGGACAGCGTGGTCGACACGCTCAGCACGTCACTGCGCAAGCTCTCGCGCGATCCTCAGACGCGTGAACGCTTTGCAGCCATGGGACTGGACCCGAAGTTCACCAGCCCGCGCGACTTTCAGCAGTTCATGCAGGCCGATCGCAAGAAATGGGAAGAAGTGATCGTGCGGGCGAACATCGTGCCGGAGTGAACGCTGGGGCATATCCATCCATCATGGGATGGAGCGACAGGGCCCGGCTGGCTCTGTGCCCGGTATTTAGCCGCTAAAAAACCGCGGTTCAGCGCGCCGGAATTCATGCCCATCAGGATGGGCATGGCACACGCCGGTTTCGTTATATCGGATGCCGCTGGCTATACTGCCTGCGCCTTTTGCGTGCAGCATGGCGCAAGGGCAGCCGCCCCGCAGGCCCTGGCGATCGCCCGCGGTGAAGCGGCCAAGGCCAAGTGTCGCTGCTTTGACAGGGGGATGGAAATGGTTCCACCGAACAAGTCTCAGTACGCCGCCGACGGCGCGGCGCAGTCGCAGGAAGCGCAGCGCGCCATCCTGCTGTGGGTGCCTTTCGCGCACAAGGACCAGGCCAAGGCCTTGGGTGCGAAATGGGACCGCCAGGCCCATGCCTGGT
>NZ_JAVWWA010000083.1:0-2183 GCF_036666375.1 Comamonas sp.
ATTGCTTCCTTCCAGGAAGAACTCTCGGCCATGGGCTACAAGTACCAGTTCATCACGCTGGCCGGCATCCACATCAACTGGTTCAACACCTTCCAGTTCGCCCATGCATACGCCAACGGCGAAGGCATGAAGCATTATGTGAACATGGTCCAGGAACCCGAATTCGCCGCGCGTGAAAAGGGCTACACCTTCGTGTCGCACCAGCAGGAAGTGGGCGCGGGCTACTTCGACGATGTGACCACGGTGATCCAGGGTGGTACTTCCAGCGTGAAGGCACTGACCGGTTCCACCGAAGAAGAGCAGTTCCACTGATCTTCAGCGGCTCCTGGCGCTCGTGAGGGCGCTGGGGGAGGGCAGGGGGAAAAACCACTTGATGCTTTGGTGTCAGGTGGTTTTTGCTTTGTGGGTCTGGATTCAGCTGTGGAGGCTGCGGTCCTATCGTCACTGACGGCTTTCGACTGTGGATTCAGCCGGCCGATGCAACCCAAAGCAGTCGGTCATCAGGTCACTTCCAGAGCTCCCGAAGAAACCTCGCCTGGCGGTCTAGTACTTGGTCCCGCGCTGATTTATCAAGCACGTGCCCCTGGCCCGCAAGAGCTATGAGTTCGCAATGGCTGGCGACACTCCGCGCTCGGTCGCAGAACGCCCGACTCCTATCAATAGGTGTGGTCTTATCGACGTCTCCCTGCATGATCAGGGTGGGCGCGATGCGATTGGTTAAGGTGTGCATGGGCGAAAAGGACGAGGGTTTACCGTGTCCTTTCATCAGGTCACGAAATAACCCGTCGGCAACGGCATCTACTACGGGCGAGACTAGAAGCAAGGCGTCAGGGCCGTCATTGCCAGTGCTGCCGTCTACAGAATTGCAACCGACCGTCGCCGCAGAAGCCACAAGTTGACCGCTCGACGAAATTCCCCACAGGGCAATCCGCGATGGAGCGAGACCAAGCCTGTCTGCATTCTTCCTCATGAACGCGAGTGCATGGCACACATCCGAGAATGATTCGACTGGCGAATTCGTTGCGTCTGCCAGTCTGTATTCAAGAACTACAGATACGAATCCCTTGTCTGAAAAGTATCGCGCCGACCTGAAGAGTTGCTCAGGGCTGCCACGCGTCCATGCGCCGCCTTGTACAAAAAGAATGGCAGGCTGCGCGCTACCTGAGGCGGCCTGCGGCGGAAACTCGAATACTCGAAGGTCGCGGCCCGCGATGTTTCGGTACACCGTGCCACTAGGTGTCGCAAGCTGTTGCGTAGGCTCTTCGGTAGCTCGCGCGAACGTAATTGCGGCAAAAAAACCAAGCGAGATTGCGCAGATGCGGCGCAGTCCGCACGGTTTCCAAGAGCGCTTGCTTTCCTGCATGGAACGTCTCCTAATAGCTCGCCGTCAGCAGACGCTCTCCGAAGACGACTATCGACTGGTTGATGCCGCTCAGCCTATTCCCATACCTGTCATTCGTCTTTGCCCAAAGTCGGGCTGGGGGAATGGCACCGCTTGAAGCCAATAAGGTACTGGTAGTAAGGGCGGGCCATGACCTCATCCAAGGATTCAACAGCTGGCCTACCAATGCGTCCGGACAGATGCAGAAATAGGTTGTTCCCCACACAAACCATCACATGCGCGCCCCATGCCTCGGGGCGGTCGTGCACCATCGCGATGTCAAACGTTTGGGGTGGAGCAACTTCGTAGGTGTACTCCGTATCCTCCCACAAATTGCTGGAACGCAAGTTACCAATGGAATACCCGTGCTCACGCAGAAATTCATAGGCGTACCACTGGCAGTTGGCACCACCGGTAAAGCCGCTCACCCCTGGGGCGCCGGGATACCGATCGAAGTTGAAAGGCACATCGTAGAATCGCACCGGCACTCTAATGGGCGACCTATTTAAGTCAAGTGACTCAGGCGAACAGAATTGAGGAATGCACATGCCGGTCATCGCAAGCTTCAATTAAAAAATAGGCAATGACGTACATGGATCGGGGTGTAACAAGCGGTCTGGAGTGGCGTAGAGCCAGAGGCTTTGATCATCGGATCTCCTGGGAAGACTATCAAGATGCCCAGGCGAGCGGCTCAACGTAGGTCATGCTCCCCGATGGTGCTCCATCATTTCGCCAGTCACATGACACCATCAGAATACGTGATTGCAAATAGCATGACAAGCGGGTCCTCCTGGCTGACATT
>NZ_JAVWWA010000083.1:2283-3558 GCF_036666375.1 Comamonas sp.
ACAGCGAAGAGCAGCAAGAAACCAAGAGTGCGAGAGAGCGAGCGTCCCCATGCCTGACCAGTACTAACACCCCGCAAAGCTACAAGATGCAAAGTCGGGAGTGCTGCGAACATAGCAAGAAGAATCAGAATACCTGTGGTATCGGATTGATCACCAGCTAAATACACGGTGCAGATGAATGTCGCGATAAGCCCATAGAAGATGACCAAGCCAAGATGAATGCGAGCTAAAGACCGATTCATTTGTCCTCCGTTGACGATTTTTTGATTTTGGCCGATTTCAACGGTGCAGAAGAGTGGTTTGAATCGCACTGGGTGCGATTCACCCGGAGCGTGGCGTCTTCATGCAATTGCCTCCGAGGTCTTGCCGACGGTATCCAGCTGAGTGGGAAGATGTTCGCGAATGACCGGAGCCCACTTACGCCAACTGAAGAAGGCGCTCGGGTGTCGAATGAAGAGTAGCTTGAGCACGCGGCCCTCGTCGACGACAGTAATCAAACGCGGCCGCGTCCTGCCAACCTTCGATGGCAGGGGGCTCTGTTTGAGGAATGCTCCGCGCAACTTGATGGCTTCCACTAGCGCGCCCATCTTCTTCGCTTCAAGTCCATAAACAATGCCTTGGTCAATCGCCATCAAGCGGGACAGGTCAAGAAATTCCTGCCAGCCTTTCAGATATTGGTTATGGCACGGCCGCTTCTTAATGCACTCGAGAGGCTGCAACACCAGGTTGTGATATGCCACCGATGACCAGAACGCTCGTTTTTGGCCCTCGCCTGGCTCGGACGCACAGTAAATCGCTCGCTCGATATTGCGAACATAGGGGGAGTCGCGCCGATAGTCGAGGGCGTGACGGCGGTGTGTCTCCCGCAGGCCATCGGTTCGCTGGTAGCGCGCAACGAACCCGTCCCCCCAGTTGTAGACGCTCTCGCCGAGCAACATCGTCCGGACCTTAGAGGTTGAGAAATCCTTCCCGACCCAAGGCCACCAAGGTAGATTTGGCCGGCCGGCAAATGTCGTGTCGAAGGAGGCATCCAGCAAATTATCAAGTTCCATTATTCAAAAAGTTGCGAGCGGGTTGACGACTGCTCGGTAACTTGCACTCCTGCCCGCATTTTTTTCGTCGCCTAAGAAATTCGTGGATTGGACATAGATTTTTGGAGGTTTGAGCTACGTAATGCCACGGCCTCCTCGATCCACAAAATCATATCGTAGCCCGTGCCTCGGCTTTCGTTGCCCAGATCATGATCCAGGCGAATCTCGTTAACGGCACCGGTTT
>NZ_JAVWWA010000083.1:3658-25184 GCF_036666375.1 Comamonas sp.
CGGCTTTCGTTGCCCAGATCATGATCCAGGCGAATCTCGTTAACGGCACCGGTTTCAAGGAGTCTGATTTCCTCATCAGGCCCAGAATGCACTGGTGCCAACCTTCTGGTTCCAACCGCTCGGCGTGGCGTGATGCTGCAAGGCGTTGATGCGCAAGCTCCTCGCGTGCAGCGATGGAGCAACCCAAGGCCCCCGTGTGTGCGAAGCGCCTCCAGCCGCGAAGGCGCGCCGATGATTAGGATCGGCACCTTGGCTTAGAATCAGCGCTTTCCCGAAAGAACCGTCATGGCCGTGGCCATGAAGGGCTTTCATACTTGCAACCAAATGTGGTGAAGATGAGCAAGCCTTTCATTTCGCTATGTCCGGAGATCACTCGGGCAAATGCGCTGAGTTTGATGGACTGGTTGGATGATGAGAGCGTCATCCGCTATCTGAGTGATTCGCGCAATGTGTCGCGCTTCATCGAGCAGGTCATCGGTCGGGTCCAGTTGCCCATACTGACGCATCTGTTCAACCAGGGCGGCCGGTTCTTCATGGCCTACGACCGGCATGACGTGCCAGTGGGTTTTGTGCGCCTGGTCAAGACAGGTTCCGACTGCGAAATCGTGCTGGTCATAGGAGACCGCGACAACTGGGGCCGCAAGCTGGGTGCCAGCGCCATTCGCGAAGGCATGAAGCTGGCCTTCTTCGAGATGCGCGCCGAGAAGCTCAAGGCCAAGATCCACGTGGAAAATGCGCGCTCGCTCAAGGCCTTTCTGCGCTGCGGTTTCGAGCTGGAGAGCGAAACGCCTGCGCTGAATTCGTTTTCCATGACTTCGCAGCGCTATCTGCGGCTGCTGCGCGAAAGTGCTGCGCAGGATCCCACCGGGATCTACATCACCGAAATCGACAAGGCCCGCCTGAGCAGTCTGGTCGCGCTCGAGCAGGATGCGGCGGTGTTCGAGCTTGAACATGAGATCGAGCGGGCCATCGTTGTCGAGGCGCAGGAAGTCGCGGGCAATGTGGTCACGATGAACTCCAGGGCTTTGCTGCAGCTGGACGACGAGCCCGTGGAGGTGGCCCTGGTCTACCCGCAGGACGCGGACGACAGCGCAGGCAAACTGTCGGTGTGCTCCGGCATAGGCACGGCGATCCTGGGTTACAAGGAAGGCGACTTCATCGACTGGCGCGTTCCTGACCGCACCCGGCGTATCCGTATCGAAAAAGTGCTCTACCAGCCGGAAGCCGCGGGCGATTTCCACCTGTAGAAGCCCCTGGGAGGTGCAGGGCGCAGGCGTTCAGGCGTCCTGCGCAATCTGGCGCGCATACACGGCCAGCACGATGCGCTCGGAGTGCACCAGATAGTCGTTGAGCGCGGCCGAGGCTTCGGCCATCTGGTCGGCCTCGACCAATTCCATCAGGCGCTGGTTCATGCTCACATAAGGCGCGTGCAGGAACTCCGGATCGTTGAGCAATCCGAAGGCCAGGCGCAGCTCCACCAGCAGGTGGGAAAAGAAGCTGTTGAGGCGTTCGCTGTCGGCCATTTCGACCAGCGCCATGTGGAAATCCATGTTTGCCGTGCCCACGCCCTGCCAGTCGCCGGCGTCGCGGCAGGCGTGCGCCTTGTCGACCGCCTGGCGCATGCGCTTCTTTGCCGGATGGTAGGGGTAGGCCTGGGCCAGCGCCTGGCACTCGATCATGCGGCGCACGCGGTAGATGTCGATGATCGAGGCAATGCTGGGCGTGGCCACGAACACGCCGCGGTTGGGCGCATGCTTGAGCAGCCCTTCCTTGGTCAGCGAGCGAAACACTTCGCGCAGCGTGTTGCGCGAGATGTCCAGGTTCTCGCTCAACGCGGCTTCGGACAGCTTCTGCCCCGGCACGAACTCCCCCTGCACGATCTTCTGCCTGACCATGTCGGCCACGCGTTCGTTGAGGCTGGTGGTGGGGAGGGCGAGTTCGGAAGCGGAAGTCATGCGGGCGATCTGGAAAGTTCTTGCCCTGGCCGTTGCCCGGGCTGCGCGCCATTGTGCTGCCAATCCTGTCGATTGCCCCGGTGAACGGCATGGCTTGTAAGCGGGAAATGAGGGTAATTACTGATTCTGCAGACCCTCCAATGGCTTGCACAATCGGGTCATTGTTCATTCATTGTTTTATGAATGCTCAACCTTTTAGATTTATTGTTCAACAAAAATGCAAGGGCTGGTTTCCGAAACCGGCCCTTGCGCCGTTCTTCGTCCCATGGGCCAGGCGCGGGGCAAGTGGACCAGCGGGGCAGGGGCCTGCGGTCTGCCTGACCCACCCCGGCCCGGCATGCGGGATACAACGAAAGGTTTTCCTATGATTGCAGACGTCAGCCTTTGGCCCCTCATCGGGGTGGGCGTCATCATCGCGGGCTTCATCCTGCGCTTCAATCCGATGCTGGTGGTGATCGTCACCGCCATCGCCACGGCTTTTGCCGCGGGCTTCGGGCCGGAGAAGATCCTCGCCACCATAGGCACGGGTTTCATCAAGACCCGCAACCTGCCGCTGATCATCCTGCTGCCGCTGGCCGTGATCGGCCTGCTCGAGCGCCATGGTCTGCGCCAGCACGCACAGAACTGGATCAGTTCCATCAAGTCGGCCACCGCCGGCCGCCTACTGGTCGTGTATCTGGCTGCGCGTGAACTCACGGCCGCGATGGGCCTGACCAGTCTCGGCGGTCATCCCCAGATGGTGCGTCCGCTGCTGGCCCCCATGGCCGAAGGCGCGGCCGAGACCAAATACGGCACGCTGCCCCAGCGCATACGCCACAAGCTGCGCGCCAATGCAGCGGCCACCGACAACGTGGGCCTGTTCTTCGGTGAAGACATCTTCGTGGCGTTCGGCGCCATCGTGCTGATGGTCACCTTCCTGCGCGAAGCCGGCATCGAAGTCGAACCCATCCATGTCGCGCTGTGGGGCATTCCCACGGCCATCTGTGCCTTCCTGATCCACGGCTGGCGCATGTACCGCCTCGACAAGGTGCTGGACAAGGAACTCGGAGGCGGCCGTGCCGCGCAGGAAGTCGCCGCTGAGCAGGCGGCCGCAGCCAAGAGCGTGGAGGCGCGCTGATCATGATTCTGTCGATTCAACATCTTTACTATCTCGTCGGCGCCATCCTGGCGATCACGGCGCTGATGACGCTGGCCGACAAGGGCCATACGCGCCGCTATACCAGCGCCGCCTTCTGGGGCCTGTATTCGCTGGTCTTCCTGATCGGTGAGAAGCTGCCGCCCGAGTGGGTGGGCGTGGGCGTGATCGTCATGGCGCTGATTGCCGGCTTCGGCGGCGTGGGCGTGGGCAAGCACAAGCCGCGCACCGACGCGGAGTACATGGCCAGCGCCAAGCGCCTGGGCAACAAGCTGTTCGCTCCAGCGCTGGCGATTCCGCTGGTGACCGTGATCGGCACCTTGCTGCTGCGCAACATCAAGATCGGCGACGCGCTGCTGCTCGACCCCAAGAACACCACGCTGGTGAGCCTGGGTCTGGGCTGCATCGTGGCGCTGGGCCTGGCCTGCTATCTGACGCGCGAAACGCCGGTGCAGGGCATGCGAGAATCGCGCCGGCTGACCGACGCGCTCGGCTGGGCCGTGGTGCTGCCGCAGCTGCTGGGCATGCTGGGTCTGGTGTTCTCGGATGCCGGCGTGGGCAAGGCCGTGGCCTATGTGACCACAAGCTACATCAACATGGACATCCGTTTTGTCGCGGTCGCGGTCTACGTGCTGGGCATGGCGCTGTTCACCATCATCATGGGCAATGGCTTTGCTGCGTTCCCGGTGATGACCGGCGGCGTGGGCGTGCCCATCCTGATCGGCGTGTACGGTGGCGATCCTGCCGTGATGGCGGCCATCGGCATGTTCTCCGGCTACTGCGGCACCTTGCTGACCCCCATGGCGGCAAACTTCAACATCGTGCCCGCGGCGCTGCTGGAATTGCCCGACAAGAACGCGGTGATCAAGGCGCAGGCGCCGACGGCACTGGCGCTGCTGGTGGTCAATGTCTTCCTGCTGTATTTCCTGATGTTCCGCTGAGTGGCGGGGAGCGAGCGATGACTGAAACACTGAATCCTGCGATGACGGTCCTACTGACGGGCTTCGAGCCTTTCGACAAGGACACGGTCAATCCATCATGGGAAGTGGCGCGCGCGCTCGCGGGCTGGACTTTCGAGGCCCAAGGCCGCACGGCGCGCGTGCACGCGGTGCAGCTGCCTTGCGTGTTCGGCGCCGCGAACGACGTGCTGTTGCGGGCGCTCGATGAGTGCCGGCCCCAACTTGTGGTGTGCCTGGGGCTGGCCGGAAGCCGCACCGATATCACGCCTGAGCGCGTGGCCATCAACGTGAACGATGCGCGCATTCCAGACAATGCGGGTGCGCAGCCTATAGACACGCCGGTGGCCGCGGAGGGGCCAGTGGCCTATTGGTCCACTCTGCCGATCAAGGCCATTGCACGCGATCTGCGCGCCGCGGGCGTTCCGGCGTCGGTGTCGAACACTGCGGGCAGCTTTGTCTGCAACCATGTTTTCTATGCGCTGATGCATGCGCTCGCGCAGCAGGGCGACCAGGCGCGCGGCGGCTTTGTGCATCTGCCGCTGCTGCCCGAGCAAGCGGCGCGCATTCCGGGAGCGCCGAGCATGGCCCTGTCCACCCAGGTCGAAGGCATTCAGCAATTGCTGCGCACCGCGCTCACGGTGCAGGCCGACGTGCTTGAGACCGGCGGCAAGCTGCATTGAGCGGCACTCAATAAAGGAACATCACGATGTTGAAGATGGATTTGAACAGCGATCTGGGCGAAAGCCTGGGCGCCTGGCGCATGGGCGATGACGCGGCCATGCTGAAGATTGTCAGCAGCGCCAACGTCGCCTGCGGCTTCCATGCGGGCGACACCGCGGGCATTCTCAAGACCCTGCGCCAAGCCCAGGCCAATGGCGTGACCGTGGGCGCGCATGTCGCCTACCGCGATCTCGTGGGCTTTGGCCGGCGCAACATGGATGTCGCCAGCGAAGACCTCGTGGCCGACGTGATCTACCAGATCGGCGCGCTCCAGGGCCTGGCCACGGCTGCCGGCACGCGCGTGCGCTACGTCAAGCCGCATGGCGCGCTCTACAACACGATTGCCCATGACGCCCGCCAGGCGCGCGATGTGATCAATGCGATTCTCGCCATCGATGCGAGCCTGGTGCTGGTGTGCCTCGCGGGCTCGCCGCTGATCGGCTGGGCGCAGGACGCGGGCCTGACCACCGTTGCCGAAGCTTTTGCCGACCGCGGCTACATGCCCGACGGCAGCCTGGTGTCGCGGCGCGAAAAAGGCGCGGTGCTGCATGACGCCGACGAAGTCGCGGCGCGCATGCTGCGTCTGGTGCGCGAAGGCGTGGTCGCCGATCTCAACGGCAACGACGTGCGCATCCAGGCCGATTCGATCTGCGTGCATGGCGACAGCCCGGGCGCGGTCGAGATGGCGCGCGCCGTGCGCGCGCGCCTGCAGGACGCAGGCATCGCGATTTCGCCGTTTGTGAACTGAGCTGCCCATGCGTTTCCTGCCTGTCAATCTGAATGCGGTGCTGGTCGAACTCGATGACCTGGCCCAGACCCTGGCGCTGCTGCAGTCGCTGCAGACCGAGCCCGTGGCCGGCGTCGAGGAGCTGATTCCCGCGGCGCGCACCATCCTGGTCTATTTCAACCCGGCGCTGACGCAGTTGCCGCAGCTGATCGATGCGATCGGCGCGCGCAGCGTGGCGGCCCAGGTCGAGCGCTCCAGCCACCGCGTGCAGATTCCCGTGCATTACGACGGCGAAGACCTGCGGGAAGTCGCAGACATCCTGGGCGTCGCGCCTGCCGACGTGGTGCGCATGCACACCGGCGGCGAATATTCCGTGGCCTTCACGGGATTCGCGCCGGGCTTTGCCTATCTGTCGGGCGGCGACGCGCGGCTCGACGTGCCGCGGCGCAAGACGCCGCGCACGCGCATTCCCGCGGGCGCGGTGGGCCTGGCCGGCACGTTCAGCGGCGTCTATCCGCAGGCCAGCCCCGGCGGCTGGCAGATCATAGGCACGACCCCCGTGCAGATGTGGGACCTGGAGCGCGTCGCGCCTTCGTTGCTGCGCCCCGGCTACCGCGTGCAGTTCGTCGATATCGCCACCCTGTCGCCCGAAGCGCTGGCCGCGCTGATGACGGCCTGTGCGGGCGAACGCGTGGCTGCGCCGGCAGGCACGGGCGATGCGGCGGGCGCGGCGTTTCGCGTCGAGGCACCTGGCCTGCAGACGCTGTTCCAGGACGGCGGCCGGCTCGGTCATGCCGGGCAGGGCGTGGGCGCATCGGGCGCGATGGACCGTGGCGCGCTGCGCGCGGCCAACCGCGTGGTCGGCAATGTCGCCCATGGCCTGGGTGTCGACACCGCCTGTCTCGAAGTCGCCTATGGCGGCCTCACGCTCGAAGCCCTGCAGCCCGCAGTCCTTGCCGTGACCGGCGCCGACGCGCTGGTCGAAGTGCTGACGGCGCAGGGCCGGCGCTACGCCGTGAACACCTATGCGGCGCTGGCGCTCGATGCCGGCGATCGCCTGATCGTGGGCACGCCTGCGGCTGGCTCGCGCAACTATGTCGCCGTGCGCGGCGGCTGGAGCGTGGCGCCGGTGCTGGGCAGCGCGTCCACCGATACGCTGGCACGCGTAGGCCCGGCCGCGCTGGCCGCGGGCGATGCGCTGCGGGTGGGCAGCACTGCCGGCCTGCCGGCCGTGGCCCTGGCCGAGCAGGCCGCGTTCGCCATGCCGCGCGCCGATGAAGAGATATGTCTCGACGTGGTGCTGGGCCCGCGCACCGACTGGTTTGCCGAGCAGTCGCTGGAGCTGCTCTGCAGCCAGGCCTGGGCGGTCACGCCCCAGTCGAACCGCGTGGGCATACGCCTGCACGGCGATGTCGCGCTGACGCGCGCCCAGGCCAAGGAGCTGCCCAGCGAAGGCACGGCGCGCGGAGCGATCCAGGTGCCGGCCAGCGGCCAGCCCGTGCTGTTTCTTGCCGACCACCCGCTGACCGGCGGCTATCCCGTGATCGCCAGTGTGGCCAGCTACCACCTCGATCTGGCCGGGCAGATTCCGGTCAACGCGCGCGTGAAGTTCCGCGTGGTGCGCGCATTCGACGTCGCACAGACGGCGCCCGCCTGAGCCGCGGCCCCAAGACCTCACCAGTAAAGAATTGAAATGATGAAAAAAGTCCTGATTGCCAACCGTGGCGAGATCGCCGTGCGCGTGGCGCGCGCCTGCGCCGACTACGGCGTGAAGTCCGTTGCCGTCTATGCCGACGCCGACATCGATGCGCTGCACGCGCGCATGGCCGACGAAGCCTATGGCCTGGGCGGTGATCGCCCGGCCGACACCTATCTGCACATTGCCAAGCTGCTGGAGGTCGCGCGCAAGAGCGGCGCCGATGCCGTGCATCCCGGCTACGGTTTCCTGTCGGAAAGCGCGGCCTTTGCCCAGGCCGTGATCGATGCCGGCCTGATCTGGATAGGCCCCTCGCCGCAGGCCATCAGCCGCCTGGGCGACAAGGTCCAGGCGCGCAAGCTCGCCATCCAGGTCGGCGCGCCGCTGGTCGCCGGCACGGCCGAGCCCGTCAAGGACGCCCAGGAAGTCATTGATTTCGCCCAGCAGCACGGTCTGCCGGTGGCCATCAAGGCGGCGTTTGGCGGCGGTGGCCGCGGCATCAAGGTCGCATGGAAGCTCGAGGAAGTGGCCGAGCTGTACGAGTCGGCGGTGCGCGAGGCCGTGACGGCGTTTGGCCGCGGCGAGTGCTTTCTGGAGCAGTTCCTCGACCACCCGCGCCATGTCGAAGCCCAGGTGCTGGCCGACCAGCACGGCAACGTGCTGGTGCTGGGCACGCGCGACTGCTCGCTGCAGCGGCGCAACCAGAAGCTGGTCGAAGAGGCGCCCGCACCGTTTCTCAGCGATGAGCAGCGCGCGCGCATTCACCAGTCGGCCAAGGACATCTGCGCGGCTGCGGGCTATACCGGCGCGGGCACCGTCGAGTTCCTGCTGAGCCAGAACGGCGCGATTTCCTTCCTCGAAGTGAACACGCGACTGCAGGTCGAGCATCCCGTGACCGAGGAAACCACGGGCATCGACCTGGTGGTCGAGCAGCTGCGCATTGCCGACGGCCTGGCGCTGCGCGTGCTGGAGACCCCCGCGCCGCGCGGCCATGCGCTGGAGTTCCGCATCAACGCCGAAGACGTGGGCCGCGGCTTCGTGCCCACGCCCGGCGCGATCACGCTGTTCGAGGCACCTTCGGGCCCGGGCGTGCGCGTCGACTCGGGCGTGGTCACGGGCTCGGTCATTCCCGGCACCTTCGACTCGCTGATGGCCAAGCTGATCGTCACCGGCGCAACGCGCGAGCAGGCGATCGTGCGCGCGCGCCGCGCGCTCAAGGAGTTCCGCATCGAAGGCGTGGCCTCGGTGCTGCCTTTCCACCGCGCAGTGCTCGAGCAGTCCGATTTCACGGCCGAGACCGCGCAGGATTTCAAGGTGCACACGCGCTGGATTGAAACCGATTTCGCGCAGGACCTCGAAGCGGCCGCGCGCGTGACGCCGGTGGCCGATACCAGCTTGCAGCGCACGGTCATGGAAATCGACGGCCGGCGCGTGACGCTGGGTCTGCCCACGGCCTTGCTCGCGGGCCTGTCGTCGGGCGCGGCGCGTGCTGCCGACGACCCCGTGGCCGCTGCCGTTGACGCCTCGGCCGTGGCCGCGCCCGTGAGCGGCACCGTGCATGCCTGGAAAGTGGCGGACGGCGACGCCGTGCAGGCCGGCGACCTGATCGCGGTCATGGAAGCCATGAAAATGGAGATGCAGGTCACTGCCCACCGCGCCGGAACGATCACGATACGCGCCGCGGTCGGTGCCTATCAGCAGCAGGGCGCAGCGATAGCGAACATCGTTTAGGCCGTCCGGCAACGCGCCAGCTGTGCGGGACTTGCGCGACAGAGGTAAAATGCGCGCAAACACATTGTTTCAACGTACAAGGGCGAGAAAGGCAATCTGGTTATGACACCGCGAACTACATCCACGGAGATGTTCTCCGGCCGTTGAGGCCGGCGGTTCGCGCCTGCACGAGATTTTTGCTTTCTCTCCCTCTCAAGCGCGGACCTGTTCCGCGCTTTTTGTTTTTGGCACGGGCGCGCACCCAATCCCCCAGACAAGGTTAGACAAGGAATCCCATGATCCACATCACGCTCCCCGATGGCTCCCAACGCGAGTTTCCCGGCCCGGTCACCGTGGCTGACGTTGCTGCTTCGATAGGCACCGGCCTGGCCAAGGCCGCGCTGGCCGGCAAGATCGGCTCCGGCGACGCCGCCAAGGTCGTCGATACCAGCCACCTGATAGAGCAGGACGCGCAACTGGCCATCATCACGGCCAAGGACGCCGACGGCCTGGACGTCATCCGCCATTCGACCGCCCACTTGCTGGCCTATGCGGTCAAGGAACTGTTTCCCGATGCCCAGGTCACCATCGGCCCGGTGATTGAAAACGGCTTCTTCTACGACTTCGCCTACAAGCGCCCGTTCACGCCCGAAGATCTGGCAGCGATCGAGAAGCGCATGACCGAACTCGCCGCCAAGGACGAGCCCGTGGTGCGCCGCGTGCTGCCGCGCGACGAAGCCGTGGCCTACTTCAAGGGCCTGGGCGAGAACTACAAGGCCGAGATCATTGCCAGCATCCCCAGCAACGAGGATGTGAGCCTGTACCGCGAAGGCAACTTCGAGGACCTGTGCCGCGGCCCCCACGTGCCCAGCACCGGCAAGCTCAAGTTCTTCAAGCTGATGAAGGTCGCGGGCGCCTACTGGCGCGGCGACCACCGCAACGAGATGCTGCAGCGCGTCTACGGCACGGCCTGGGCCACCAAGGACGAATTGCAGCAATACCTGCGCATGCTGGAGGAAGCCGAGAAGCGCGACCACCGCAAGCTCGGCCGCGAACTCGATCTGTTCCATATCGACGAGCATTCGCCCGGCACGGTGTTCTGGCATCCCAAGGGCTGGACGCTGTGGCAGCAGGTCGAGCAGTACATGCGCGCCGTCTACCGCGACAACGGCTACCAGGAAGTCAAGGGTCCGCAGATCCTCGACAAGGGCCTGTGGGAGAAGACCGGCCACTGGGACAAGTATCGCGACGGCATGTTCGTCACCGAAAGCGAAAAGCGCGACTACGCGCTCAAGCCTATGAACTGCCCCGGCCACATCATCATCTTCAACCAGGGCATCAAGAGCTACCGCGACCTGCCGCTGCGCTACGGTGAGTTTGGCCAGTGCCACCGCAACGAGCCCACGGGCGGCCTGCACGGCATCATGCGCGTGCGCGGCTTCACGCAGGACGACGGCCACATCTTCTGTACCGAAGACCAGATTCAGCCCGAAGTGCAGGCCTTCAGCACGCTGCTGCAAAAGGTCTACGCCGACTTCGGTTTCACCGACATCATCTACAAGCTCGCCACGCGCCCCGAAGCGCGCATCGGCTCGGATGAAAGCTGGGACAAGGCCGAAAACGCACTGGCCGAAAGCCTGCGCGCTTCTGGCTGCGAGTTTGAAATCGCCCCTGGCGACGGCGCGTTCTACGGCCCCAAGATCGAGTACACGCTCAAGGACGCACTGGGCCGCCAGTGGCAGTGCGGCACCATCCAGGTCGACTTCTCGATGCCCGAGCGCCTCGACGCGGAATATGTGGGTGAGGACGGCAACCGCCATCGCCCCGTGATGCTGCACCGTGCGATCGTCGGCAGCCTGGAGCGCTTCATCGGCATCCTGATCGAGCAGCATGCTGGCGCATTGCCGGTCTGGCTTGCGCCCGTGCAGGCAGCGGTGCTCAACATCACCGACGCCCAGGGCGACTACTGTCGTGAAATTGCCGAAAAACTGCGAAAAGCCTTGCCGGGTCAAGACCTTCGCGTGGTTACTGACCTGCGCAACGAAAAGATTACGTATAAAATACGCGAGCATTCGTTGCAGAAGCTGCCCTATATCCTCGTCGCTGGCGACAAGGAAAAGGCAGCCGGAGCGGTTGCAGTGCGCGCCCGGGGCAACAAAGACCTCGGCGTGATGTCGGTCGACGCATTCATTGAATTGGTCGCCAGCGACATCGCCTCCAAGATCTGACTGAGATGTCAGCCTTTGGCTTGCGTGCACAGTGCACGCAAGCAGGCTACGCTGTTGTAGCCATTTATATTCAAGGGTGAAAACCATAGCTACTGAATTTCGCGATCGCCGTCACCGTGAGGAGCGCAAGCACCGCCTCAACCGTGAAATCATGGCGCCTGAAGTGCGTCTGTCCGGCCCAGAAAACGAGCCCCTCGGCATTGTTCCCATCATGGAAGCATTGCGCATGGCGGGCGAGTTGGACGTTGACCTGGTGGAAATCGCCGCTACTGCCAATCCGCCGGTCTGCCGGCTGATGGACTACGGCAAGTTCAAGTACCAGGAACAAAAGCGCGCCGCCGAGGCCAAGGCCAAGCAAACGGTCATCGAGATCAAGGAAGTCAAATTCCGTCCCGGTACCGACGACGGTGACTACAACATCAAGTTGCGCAACATTCGCCGCTTCCTCGCGGAAGGCGACAAGTGCAAGATCACGCTGCGTTTTCGCGGTCGCGAAATCACGCACCAGAACTTGGGTCTGGCCCTGCTCAATCGCATTCGCGATGATCTGGCCGACACGATTGCCGTCGAGCAGTTCCCCAAGCTCGAAGGTCGTCAGATGATCATGATGATTGCCCCGGCAAAGAAAAAGCCGGCACCGGCGAAGGCGCAGGGCGATGCGCCCACAACGCCCGCAGCTTGAGGCATAATCTAGCTCGCAGCGAAAGTGAGCCGTAAAGGCTCACTTTTTCTTTTGCGCTGCATGGTTCACGCCATGCAGCCAAGTGCGGTGGCCGATTCGTCGGTGGCCGCGCAGGCCGGCCTGAAATGGCTGGCAAAGAAGTGGCTCGGGGCCAACAAGTTCGCACTCCTTTGTGCGAACGCCTCACGAGCACAATTAACAGGAGCATTCACATGCCCAAAATGAAGACCAAGAGCAGCGCGAAGAAGCGATTCCGCGTTCGTCCCGGTGGCACCGTCAAGCGCGGTCAAGCCTTCAAGCGTCACATCTTGACGAAGAAGACCACCAAGAACAAGCGTCACCTGCGCGGTGCGGTTGCTGTGCACGAGACCAACATGGCCTCCGTCGCACAAATGCTGCCCGGCTTCGGCTTGTAATTAACTGACGAACAAGGAGTACTTACATGCCTCGCGTCAAACGTGGTGTAACGGCCCGTGCCCGTCACAAAAAAGTTCTGGCCCTCGCTAAGGGTTTTCGCGGTCGCCGCGGTAATGTCTTCCGTATCGCTAAACAAGCGGTAATGAAGGCTGGGCAATATGCCTACCGTGACCGTCGTAACAAGAAGCGCGTGTTCCGTCAGCTGTGGATTGCCCGTATCAACGCCGCTGCGCGTGAACTGGGTCTGACCTACAGCGTGTTCGCAAACGGCCTGAAGAAGGCATCGATTGAAATCGACCGCAAGATGCTGGCCGATATCGCGGTGCACGACAAGGCTGCTTTCGCCAGCATCGTGGAACAAGTCAAGGCCAAGCTGGCTGCTTGAGTTCACGGCCTGTAGCTACATAACCTGTAGCTGCTAATGCACTAACAACAAGGGCTAGAGCTTGAAAAGGCACTAGCCCTTGTTTATTTTCAAGAGTCGATATGAACGAGTTGGATTCTCTGGTCGAAAGCGCGCAACAACTGTTTGCGCAAGCCGTCACCCCTGCTGATCTGGAAAATGCCAAGGCCCAGTTCCTGGGCAAGTCCGGTCGTGTGACCGAACTGATGAAGGGCATGGCGCAGCTTTCCGTCGAGGAGAAGAAGTCGCGCGGCGCTCAGATCAACGTCGCCAAGCAGGCGATCGAAGCCGCGCTCACGGCACGCCGCCAGGCACTGGCCGATGCCGAACTGCAAACCCAACTCAAGGCCGAGGCGCTTGACGTGAGCCTGCCGGGCCGGCGTCGCGGCGCGGGTGGCCTGCACCCCGTGTCGCTGACGCTGGAGCGCATCGAAGGCATTTTTGCCTCGATGGGTTTCGACGTGGCCGACGGCCCCGAAATCGAGTCCGACTGGTTCAACTTCACTGCGCTCAACACGCCCGAAGACCATCCCGCGCGCTCGATGCACGACACCTTCTACGTCGAAGGCGGCACCGAGACCGCGCCCAACCTGCTGCGCACGCACACCAGCCCCATGCAGGTGCGCTATGCGGTGCAGCATGTGAAGAAATACCAGGCCCTGCTCGACGCGGGCCAGAGCATGCCCGAGATCCGCGTGATCGCGCCGGGCCGCACCTACCGCGTGGACAGCGATGCCACGCATTCGCCTATGTTCCACCAGTGCGAAGGCATATGGATAGGCGAGAACGTCAGCTTCAAGGACTTGAAGGTGGTGTTCACCGATTTCTGCCGCACGTTCTTCGAGAGCGACGATCTGGTGCTGCGTTTCCGCCCCAGTTTCTTCCCGTTCACCGAGCCCAGCGCCGAGATCGACATCCAGTTCCAGACCGGTCCGCTCGCAGGCAAGTGGCTCGAAGTCGCCGGCTCCGGCCAGGTGCACCCGAACGTGGTGCGCAACATGGGCCTGGACCCCGAGAAGTACATAGGCTTTGCCTTTGGCATGGGGCCAGACCGGCTGACCATGCTGCGCTACGGCGTCAACGACCTGCGCCTGTTCTTTGACGGCGACATCCGCTTCCTGTCGCAGTTCCAGTAAACACCGCACCCACTGTTGGCGCCTGCGTCTGGTACGCAGGCCCGTTTGAAGCCAAAGAGTCTGACTATGCAATTCCCTGAATCCTGGTTGCGCGCGTTCTGCAACCCGCCCCTGAGCACTACCGAACTCGCGCACACCCTGACCATGGCCGGTCTGGAAGTCGAGGAGCTCGCTCCCGTCGCGCCGCCGTTCACCGGCATCGTGGTCGGTGAAATCAAGGAGGCCGTACAGCATCCGAATGCCGATCGCCTGCGCGTGTGCCAGGTCGATGTGGGCCAGGCCGAGCTGCTGACCATCGTCTGCGGCGCGCCCAACGCGCGCGTGGGCATTCGCATTCCCTGCGCCATGGTCGGCGCCGAGCTGCCCGCGGGCGACGACGGCAAGCCTTTCCTGATCAAGATCGGCAAGCTGCGCGGCGTCGAAAGCTACGGCATGCTGTGCTCGGCCAAGGAGCTCAAGCTCGCCGACGACAATGGCGGCCTGCTCGAGCTGCCGCTCGACGCGCCGCTGGGCCAGGACATCCGCAAGTATCTGGACCTCGACGACACGCTGTTCACGCTCAAGCTCACGCCCAATCTGGCGCATTGCCTGAGCGTCTACGGCATTGCGCGCGAAGTCGCGGCCCTGACCGGCGCGCCCTTGCAGGCACCGACGTTCACGCCCGCAGCGGTGGCCAGCGACGCCCGCCTGGGCGTGAAGATCAGCGCGCCCGATCTGTGCGGCCGCTTCTCGGGCCGCGTGATCCGCAACGTCAACACCCAGGCCAAGACCCCGGCGTGGATGGTCGACCGCCTGGCGCGCTGCGGCCAGCGCAGCGTCGCGCCGCTGGTCGACATCTCGAACTACGTGATGTTCGAGCTGGGCCGTCCGTCGCACATTTTCGACCTCGACAAGATCCACGGCGGCCTCGATGTGCGCTGGGGCCGTCCCGGCGAGCAGCTCAAGCTGCTCAACGGCAACACGGTGACGGTGGACGCCCAGGTCGGCGTGATTGCCGATGACCAGGCCATTGAATCGCTGGCCGGCATCATGGGCGGCGACGCCACGGCGGTGTCCGACGACACCCGCCATATCTACGTCGAAGCCGCGTTCTGGTGGCCGCGCGCGATTGCCGGGCGCTCGCGCCGCTTCAATTTCTCGACCGACGCCGGCCACCGCTTCGAGCGCGGCGTCGACCCCAGCCTCACGGTGGAGCATATCGAGCGCATCACCGAGCTGGTGCTGGAAATCTGCGGCACGCCCGAGACGCAATGCGGCGCCATCGACGACCAGATCGTCAACGTGCCCACGCCCCAGCCGGTGCAGCTGCGCGTGGCGCGCGCCGCCAAGGTCATAGGCATGCCCGTGAGCCAGCAGCAGTGCTTCGACGCGCTGCAGGGCCTGGGCCTGGGCGTGACACAGGGCGAGGGCGTGCTCACGGTGACGCCGCCGTCGTACCGCTTCGACATCGCGCTGGAAGAAGACCTGATCGAGGAAGTCGCGCGCATGCTGGGCTACGGCCAGCTGCCGACCACGCCGCCGCTGGCGCCGATCACGCCCAAGCTGCGCGCCGAGAACCAGCGCAGCAGCTTCGCCGTGCGCCGCGAACTCGCGGCCCTGGGCTACCAGGAAACCATCAACTTCAGCTTTGTCGAAGAGCGCTGGGAGCACGAGCTTGCCGGCAATGCCAACCCGATCAAGCTGCTCAACCCGATTGCCAGCCATCTGAGCGTGATGCGCAGCTCGCTGCTGGGTTCGCTGCTGCAGGTCGTCAAGTTCAACCTGGACCGCAAGGCCCAGCGGGTGCGCGTGTTCGAGCTCGGCCGCGTGTTCCTGCGCGACGCCAGCGTGCAAAGCACCGACACCACGGTGCAGGGCTTTGACCAGCCGATGCGTGTTGCCGGCATGGCCTGCGGCCCGGCCGACCAGCTGCAATGGGGCCGCAAGGACCAGGCGGTCGATTTCTACGACATCAAGGGCGATGTGGAAGCCTTGCTCGCGCCGCTGCGTCCTGGCTTCGAAGCGGCCGAGCATCCGGCCATGCATCCCGGCCGCTGCGCGCGCGTGCTGCTCGACGGCAAGGCCATTGGTTTCGTCGGCGAGCTGCATCCGCAGTGGCGCCAGGGCTGGGAGCTGCCCCAGGCGCCCGTGATGTTCGAGCTGGAGCTCGACGCCGTGCAACTGCGCCAGGTTCCCCAGTTCCGCGCCGTCGCCAAGCACCAGTCGGTGGAGCGTGATATTGCCGTGGTCGTCGCCGAATCGGTGACCCATGCCGAGATCATGGCCGCCGTGGAAGCCGCGGCAGCGCATACGGTGCTGCGCTCGGCCGTGCTGTTCGACGTGTTCCGCGCCAAGCCTTTGCGCGCCGGTGAAGTGCCGGCCGCGGGTGCGCTCGCGCCCAATGAGAAGAGCCTGGCCGTGCGCCTGCTGCTGGGCAGCGATACCGCCAGCCTGACCGAAGCCGAGATCGAAGCCGCGATGGCGGCCGTGATCGAGCAGCTGGTGGCGCGCTGCGCTGCGCGCCTGCGCGGATGATGGATTCGGTTGTGTTTTCCCACGACAAGGGGTCTACCATGGAATTGGCCATTGAAAGCCTGGACAGCCCCGCGCTGACCAAGGCCCAGCTAGCGGATTTGCTGTTCGACCAGATCGGCCTGAACAAGCGCGAGTCCAAGGAAATGGTGGATGCGTTCTTCGACCTGGTTTCGCAAAGCCTGGTTGAAGGCGATGACGTCAAGCTCTCGGGCTTTGGCAACTTCCAGATCCGCACCAAGGCGCCGCGCCCGGGGCGCAATCCGCGCACCGGCGAGCTGATTCCCATCCAGGCGCGCCGCGTGGTGACGTTCCATGCGAGCACCAAGCTCAAGGAGCAGATCCAGAGCGGCGAGACGTCCGCCTCGGTCGCATAACCGGCCTTTGCCCGCACAGGGCGATTGCGCATGGCGGCATGGCGGTGGCTGCGGTAGCCTTGTCAGGTTGATGATTGGAGATGCTTCCGATGTCCCAGGGAACCCCGCTGCCGCCCATTCCGGCCAAACGCTACTTCACCATTGGCGAAGTGGCGCAATTGTGTTGCGTGAAGCCGCATGTGCTGCGTTATTGGGAGCAGGAATTCACCCACCTGCGTCCCGTCAAGCGCCGCGGCAACCGGCGCTACTATCAGCACCATGAACTGCTGATGATCCGCCGCATACGCGAGCTGCTTTATGACCAGGGCTTCACCATACAAGGCGCGCGTGCGCGCCTGCGCGAAGCGGGTGCGCCGGGTGCCGAGGAGGGCGCCGATGGCTATGGCTTTGAGTTGGTATCGGCTGAATGGCGTGAGCACGAGGCCCGCGATGGCGCATTGGTGGCGCTCGATTCTTCGGCGGTTCGCCAGGAGCTTTTGCAAATTCGCGAGTTGTTGTCGGTGTAAGCGGTTTTTCGGTATATAATTCAATTCTCGTCGGCGTGTAGCGCAGCCTGGTAGCGCACTTGCATGGGGTGCAAGGGGTCGAAGGTTCGAATCCTTTCTCGCCGACCACAATCCCCAAAAAGGGTCAGCAGATTTTTCTGCTGACCCTTTTTTGTTTTCTGCCGTTTTGGGCGCAGCATGGCTGTGTCTTGAATGCAAAAGGACCGACCATGATGGATGGATTGATTGCCGGGCGGCTTTACGGCACGCCCGAGCAACGCACGAGCAAGACCGGCAAGCCTTTCATGGTGGCGCGCATGCGCGCCGAATGCGGCGACGGCGAGAACCTGTTTGTCAACGTGATTGCCTTTGACGCCGCGCCCTGCGCCGCGCTCGAAGCGCTGCGCGAAGGCGATGCGATCGCGATTGCCGGGCCGATCACGCCCAAGGTCTGGACCGACAAGCAGGGCATCGTCCACCCCGCGCTGGACGCGATTGCCCACCAGGTGCTCACGGCCTACCATGTGGAGCACAAGCAGCGCCAGGTGCTCTCGGGCCAGACCGGCCAGGAAGCCCAGCGCGACGACTGAGGGCTGCTTATTCAATTTTGGAATAAGCAGCTGATTATTTAATCGGAAAATTCGCCAGGGTTTGCGCGTACAGTGCTTTCATTCCGAATTTTTGATTGAAGGCATTCCGTGAACAAGCGCCAACTTTTGCAGTCCACTTTGGCTTTGGGCCTGGCCCTGGCAGCTCCCCTGGCCGCCGTGGCCCAGGACAAGACATCGATCAAGATCGGTGTCACCGCCGGTCCCCACGCCCAGATTTTCGAGCAGGTCAAACAGGTCGCCGAAAAGCAGGGCCTGAAGATCCAGGTGGTCGAGTTCGGTGATTACGTCCAGCCCAATGCCGCGCTGGCCGCGGGTGATCTGGATGCCAACAGCTACCAGCATCTGCCTTACCTCGATGCCCAGGTCAAGGACCGCGGCTACAAGCTGGTGCGCGTGGCCGACACGGTCAACTTCCCCATCGGCCTGTATTCGAAGAAGGTCAAGAAGCTCGCCGATCTGCCCCAGGGCGCGAAGTTCGGCATCCCGAACGACCCGACCAACGGCGGCCGCGTGCTGCTGCTGCTGCAGGCCCAGGGCCTGATCAAGCTCAAGGAAGGCGCAGGCCTCAAGGCCACGCCGCTGGACGTGGTGTCCAACCCCAAGAAGCTGCGCTTTGTCGAACTCGACGCTGCCCAGCTGCCGCGCTCGCTGGACGACCTCGATGCTTCGGCCATCAACACCAACTTCGCGATCTCGGCCGGCCTGAACCCCAAGACCGATTCGATCGCGCAGGAAAGCGCCAAGAACCCCTACGTCAACATTCTGGTGGTGCGTGACGCCGACAAGAACCAGCCCTGGGTCGCCAAGCTGATCAAGGTCTACCAGTCGCCCGAAGTGCGCCAGTTCATCGAGACCCAGTTCAAGGGTTCGGTCGTGCCCGCGTTCTAAACGACGCTGCTGTGCTCTCATTGAGCACGCCGAAAAAAGCCAGTGCCGCCTTGTGCCGCGCTGGCTTTTTTCATGCCGCCGGGAGCGGCGGGTGCTTGGGGTTGACCACGATGCATCCCGATTCTTTATTAGTAAAAATGCATAAGCATGCGCTTTTAAATTCGTTGGTGGATTGGGGGGATGGCGTCACACTTCCATCCATTCCCATGTCGGCGAATGGCGTATTGAGAGCGCAGATTCGCGACGCGCAATCTGCGGTTGCCCGCCCCGGCATCGGACCCTTGAAGACAGGCGCAAGCCGCTGATTCCCCGGTTCCGGCGGTTCAGTTTCCAACAACATGATTGCATGAGCCAGAACACCGCAGATCCGGTCCAGAGACCGCCCATCATCCGCTTGCGCGATGTAAAGAAGAAGTTCATCACGGCCGACGGCGGCCTGTTCGAGGCCGTCAAATCGGTCACCCTGGATGTGCGCCAGGGCGAGATATTCGGCCTGATCGGCAAGAGCGGCGCGGGCAAGTCGACGCTGCTGCGCCTGATCAACCTGCTCGAGCGCCCCGATGCGGGCGAAGTCATCGTTGCCGGACGCGAGCTCACGCAGCTCAGCCGCAAGGAGCTGCGCGAAGCGCGCCAGAACATCGGCATGATCTTCCAGCAGTTCAACCTGCTGCAGAACGCCAGCGTGTTCGACAACGTGGCCTTTCCGCTGAAGATACACGGCGGGCTGTCGCGTGCCCAGATCGACGCGCGCGTGCGCGAATGCCTGGCGCTGGTCGGCTTGTCGGAAAAGATGGCCAGCTATCCGGCGCAGCTGTCGGGCGGCCAGAAGCAGCGCGTGGCAATTGCGCGTGCGCTGGCGCCGCGCCCCCAGGTGCTGCTGTGCGACGAGCCGACTTCGGCGCTCGACAGCGAAACCACGCGCTCGCTGCTCGAGACGCTGCGCGACATCCAGCAGAAGACCGGCGTGACCATCGTCATCGTGACGCACGAGCTGTCGGTGGTCGAGGTGCTGTGCAGCGAGGTGGCGATCATCGAAGGCGGGCATCTGGTCGAACAGTTCTCCTTGCACGGGCCGAGCGCTGCGCGCACCACGCTGCTGGGCCAGGAAATCGAAGCCCTGCGCGAGCGCACGGCGCGCGAAGCGCGCTGGAGCGCGCAATCGTCTGTTTCTTCATCATCCGCTGCGGCCGCGGCCCAGGAGCTGCACCATGTCTGAGAACATCGCCGCCATTCTTCCCGAGCTGTGGCTGGCCATGGCCCAGACCGCCTTGATGCTGGGCATAGGCCTGACGGCCGCGGTGGTTCTCGGCGGACCGCTGGGCGTGCTGCTGTTCCTGCTGGGCCCGGGCCAGTCGCTGGACAACAAGCCGGCGTTCATCGTGCTCAACTGGATCGTGAACACGGTGCGCTCGTTTCCTTTCATCATCCTGCTGGTGGCGCTGGTGCCGTTCACGCGGGTGATTGCCGGCACGTCGATAGGCCCGCTGGCCGCGGCCGTGCCGCTGTCGATTGCGGCAATTCCGTATTTCGCCCGACTGGTCGACCAGTGCCTGCGCGAAGTGCCGCGCGGCGTGATCGAAGCCGCGCATGCGATGGGCGCTTCGGAGCTGCAGATCGTCTGGCGCGTGCTGGTGGTCGAAGCGCGTTCTGGCCTGGTGCTGGCGCTCACGGTGCTGGCGGTGAGCTTCCTGTCGTACTCGGCCATTGCCGGCGTGGTCGGCGGCGGCGGCATTGGCGACCTGGCGATCCGCTACGGCTACTACCGCTTCCAGACCGATGTGATGGTGCTCACGGTCACCATCCTGGTGGTGCTGGTGCAGATCCTGCAGTTTGTCGGCAACACCGCGGCGCGGCGCCTGGACAAGCGCGGCTGAAGCGGCGAATTTTTTCCCGGCCGCGCGGCGGCCTTATTTTTTCTGCGTTGTTTCTCTTTTGGAAAGAGGTTTGAGATGAAGAATTCCGTTGTGCGTCGTTCCCTGCTGGCAGCGGCCGTGGCTGCCGTGACCCTTGTCGGCGTGGCCGCACCCGTGCAGGCCCAGGCCAAGAAGGACCTGGTCATAGGCGGCACCGCCGGCTCGAACATCGACCAGCTCAAGCAAGGCATCGTGCCCATCCTGGAAAAGAAGGGCTACAAGGTCAAGCTGGTCGAATTCAACGATTACGTGCAGCCCAACCTGGCCCTGGCCCAGGGTTCGCTGGACGCGAACTTCTTCCAGCACCGCGTCTACCTGCAGAAGTTCGCCGCCGACCAGAAGCTCGACATCGTCGAGCTGGTGCAAGGCCCGATCGCGCCCCTGGGCGTGTACTCGAACAAGCGCAAGACGCTGGAAGAAGCCAAGACCGGTGACCGCGTGACGCTGCCCAACGACCCGAGCAATCTGGCGCGCGCACTGGTGCTGCTCGAGCAGAACCAGCTGGTGAAGATCAAGCCCGGCATCGACCCGCTGCGCGCCTCGGAAAAGGACCTGGTCGAGAACCCGCGCAAGCTCAAATTCATTCCGCTCGAAGCCGCGCAACTGCCGCGCTCCATCGGCGACACCGAATACGCGATCATCAATGGCAACTTCGCGATCTCCTCGGGCCTGAAGCTCACGGAAGCCGTGAAGCTGGAAAAGACGCCCGACCACTACCTGAACGTGGTGGCCGTCAAGCGCGCCGACAAGGATTCGGCCTGGGCCAAGGACCTCGAGGCGGCCTACCGCTCGAACGAGTACAAGGCCGTCGTGGACAGCAAGTTCCAGGGCTACGCCAAGCCCGCGTTCCTGCAGTAAGCGGCTGGCGGCCCGCTGGCAACCTGCTGTCTGTAGGACGCAGACCACGGGCCCGGCCACCTGGGGCTTCCATAATGGGAAGCCCTTTTTTGTTTTTGACGCAAGGAGTTTTCAT
>NZ_JAVWWA010000084.1:0-15440 GCF_036666375.1 Comamonas sp.
CGCTTCATGCGCTTGAGCACATCGGGGTGGCTGTGCTGCAGCGGCACGTCGAGGTAAGGCAGAACGCGGCCCGAAGCCATCAGCGGAATGATCTCGTCCACGCTGGGGTATGGGTAGACATAGTGCAGTCGCACCCAGGCGCCATGCGGCTCGGCGAGCTCGCCCAGCGCCTGCACCAGCTCCAACATGCGGGTCTTGACGGGCTTGCCGTCCCAGAAACCCGTGCGGTACTTCACATCGACGCCATAGGCCGAAGTGTCCTGGCTGATGACCAGCAGTTCCTTGACGCCGCCCTCGAACAGCGCCTTGGCTTCCTTGAGCACATCGCCGATGGGACGCGACACCATGTCGCCGCGCATCGAGGGGATGATGCAGAACGTGCAGCGGTGGTTGCAGCCTTCGCTGATCTTCAGGTAGGCGTAGTGCTTGGGCGTGAGCTTGAGCCCGGCTTCGCCGAACGCGCCGGGGATCAGATCGAGGAACGGATCGTGCGGCTTGGGCAGGTGGGTGTGGACCGCGTCCATCACCTCCTGGGTCGCGTGCGGGCCGGTCACGGCCAGCACGCTGGGGTGGATCTGGCGCACCATGTTGCTGCCGTCGGACGCGGACTTCGCGCCCAGGCAGCCGGTGACGATGACCTTGCCGTTTTCCGCCAGCGCCTCGGCGATGGTGTCCAGGCTTTCCTTCACGGCGTCATCGATGAAGCCGCAGGTGTTGACGATCACCAGATCCGCGCCATCGAAGGTCTTGGACGTGGCATAGCCTTCGGCGCTGAGCTGCGTGAGTATCAGTTCGGAGTCGGTCAGCGCCTTGGGGCAGCCCAGGCTGACGAAGCCGATCTTCGGAATGTGGGCGCTGGCAGACGTCGCGACTGCGTCAAAAGTATCTGATCTCATTTGTTTTTCGCAGGGCGACCTGGCGGATGGGTGGGGCGAGTATTGTATGCGAGACCGGGAATTTCCCTTATACGCTCACCCCACAATGCGTGCTTCGCCGGGCCGGCGACGGCGCGCCTGCGCCGCGGCACGCGCCTTACTTGACCAGGTACTGCCACATGCGCAGCATGAAGCCCGCGCGCTCCACATCCGCCTGCGCAACCAGCGGCGCTTCGCCAATCGGCTTGCCGTTCGACTCGGCGACCACCTTGCCGATCACCGCGCCCTTGGTCACCGGCGCCTCCAGGTCGGGCTTCACCTGCACCGAGGTCTGCAGCTTCTGGCCGCGCGGCACGGTCAGCGTCCAGGGCGCGCCCAGGCCGGCGGCAACCGTGTCGGCCTTGCCGAAGCGTATCTTGGCATCCGTGACCACAGCGCCCGGCTGGATCGGGCTGGCCTTCTCGAAGCGGCTGAATCCCCAGCCCAGCAGCTTGCGGCTCTCGTCGGCCCGCGCCTTGGCGCTGTGCGTGTTGAGGATGACCGTGATCAGGCGCATGTCGTTGCGCTTGGACGAGGTGACCAGGCAGTAGCCGGCTTCCTGGGTGTGGCCGGTCTTCAGTCCGTCCACCGTGGAGTCCGTGTAGAGCAAGGCATTGCGGTTGCCCTGCTTGATGTTGTTGTACTTGAACTCGCGTTCGGCGTAGAGCGAATAGTAGTTGGAGCTGTCGCGGATGATGGCCCGCGCGAGGATGGCCAGGTCGCGCGCCGACGACTTGTGCGCCGGATCGGGCAAGCCCGTGGCGTTGACGAAATTGGTGTGCGTCATGCCCAGGCGCTTGGCCTCGGCGTTCATCAGCTTGGCGAAGCCCTCTTCCGAGCCGGCCATGTGTTCGGCGATCGCCTTGGACGCGTCATTGCCCGACTGGATGACGATGCCGCGCAGGATGTCGATCACCGTGGCCTGGCCGTTGAGCGGCAGATACATGCACGACTCGGTGCTCGAACCCCGGCACCAGGCGTTCTCGCTGACCGAGACCAGATCGCCTTCCTTGAGCTTGCCCGAGCGCAGCGCCTGTTCGACCAGGAAGCTGGTCATCATCTTGGTGAGCGACGCGGGCGGCAGCGGCTCATCGGGATTGGCCGACGCCAGCACTTCGCCCGAGTCGGCGTCCATCAGCAGCCAGGCCTTGGCCGGAATGGCCGGCACGCCGCCTTCGACCACGGATTGCCCGGCCAACGGCGCCGGGGCTTCGACTGCAGGCTTTTTCTGCGCAGCAGGTTTGGCTGCGGTCGCCGCGCCGGGCAGCAGCGCGCCCGCGGCGAGCGCGAATACGAGAGGCAGGAAGGCAAATTTTCTGGATTGCATGGAATTCCCCGTCGTGATTGCCTCATTGTGGCGGACTCAATGCGGCTTTTTGGGCATACATGCCAGAGATTTTGTCAGCAAGCGTATTGAAGGCACGCGCGCGGCGCGGCATTGCCGACTTCGCCGGCCTGCCATGCCGGTCGCCATAGCGGCGCGCAGGGCTTTGCGGCCGGCCAGGCGTGGGGCGCAGCAGCGCCCCACGTGTTCAGCGCCGGACCTGGGCCACGGCCGCGGCCAGCCGCTGCACGGCCTGCTCGATCTGCGCCACGTCGGGCGCGGCAAACGACAGGCGCATGGCGTGCACCGGCGCATTCTCGGGATAGAACGCCTTGCCGGGAACATAGAGCACCTGGCGCGCGACCGCGGCGTCGAACAGCGCCTGCGGGTCTATGGACTGCGCAAACGTCGCCCAGACGAACATCCCGCCCGCAGGCGCGGCGCAATGCACCAGGCCGTCGAGCTGGCCCTCGATGCCCTGCACCAGCGCCTGCATGCGCCGCTGGTACTCGGCGCGCGCGCGCTGCACGCAGGCCGGATAGCGCCCGCTTTGCAAGTACGCGGCCGCGACCATCTGCGCCAGCGGCGAGGTGCACAGATCGACCGTCTGCTTGGCGATGGTGCAGCGGCGCAGCAGCTCGGCATCGGCCAGCATCCAGCCCACGCGCAAGGCCGGGGCGACCGTCTTGGAAAGACTGGAAAGGTAGATCACCGGATTGACGGCAGCGCCCAGCCGCTCGCCCAGCGTGCGCAGCGCCGTGGGCATGGGCGGCGTGCTGCCGTCCGCGGCGTCGAAGCACAGCTCGCCATACGGGTCGTCCTCGACCACCCAGAAGCCATGGGTGCTGGCCAGCTCCACCAGGGCCTGGCGCCGCTGGGCGCTCAGCAAGGTGCCGCGAGGATTGGAGAAGTTCGGCACGGTATAGAGCAGCTTGGGGCGCTGCGCTGCGGGCAGGTCGCGCAGCAGCTCGGCCAGGGCCTCGGTCTGCAGGCCATGCTCGTCCATGGGCACGGGAACGATGCGCGCCTGCGCCAGGCGCAAGGCCTGCAGCGTCGCGGGATAGGCCGGCACTTCGACCAGCACGGTATCACCCGGCTCGATCAGCACCCGCACCAGCAGATCGAACGCCTGCTGCGAGCCCGTGGTCACAAGCAGCTGCTCGGCGCCGGCCTGCATGCCGCGCGCGCGCGTCTGCGCCGCCAGCGCTTCGCGCAGCGCCGGCAGGCCTTCGGTCGCGCAATACTGCAGCGCCTGCGGGCCGCTGGCCATGGCCTGGGTCGCGGCCAGCGCCAGCCCCTCGGCGTCAAACAGGCTGGGCGATGGATAGCCGCCCGCCAGCGAGATCATTCCCGGCTGGCTGAGGTAAGGAAACAGTTCCCGGATGGGCGAGCCCGCGGGCTGGGCGAACATCGCGGCAAACGCCGGCATGCCGGCCTGTGCATGCGGCGCGCTCATGCGGCCGCCGCCGCGCTGCGCAGCTGCGCGCGCAACTGATCGATGGAGCGCTGCTGCGCGGCCTCGTACAGCGCGATTTCATCATGCACCTGCGCGCCCAGCGCGGCCTCGAAGGCCTGCTGCGCGGCATTCGCCTGGTACTGCTTTTGCTCTTCGCCGCCCAGGTTGGACTGGAAGATGCCGGCCGCGCTCACGGGCAGGAAATCTTCGTAGGTGATCGGATCGGCCTGCACCCAGCCCTTGGCCAGCAGCGGCTGCAGACTGACTTCGGCATCCGCCGCTCGCGCTTGCACATGGCCGATGGCCGTCAGGCTATAGCGATAGAACGCCAGGCCCTGGGCCTGCAGCGCGCCATGGTCGTCGGGAAAGGCGCGAAATGCCTGCTCCAGCCGCTGCGTGTAATCGGGCGCGGCGCTGCCTGCGTTGCTCATGTCGCGCACTTCGGTCAGCAGTGCGTCATAGAGCGCTCTGCCCTTGCGCGTGAGCGCGACACCGCGCTGCTCGATCTCGCCGAAGCGCGCGGTATGCGCGCCTTCATCGTCGGTGAAGCGCACCGTCTCCTGCAGCGCCTTGAAGCTGGTCTGGCGCAGCAAAATGGGGCAGTCGCGCCGCGGCGGGCCTTCGACCACGTCCTTGGCATCCATGCCGCGCGCGGGCATCGCGGCCTGGGCGGCGTCGATGTCCAGCGTGCGCGGCGTGAGGTGATTGATGTGCGGTCCGCGAAAGCAGACCACGTCCGCGACCAGGCGGTGCGACGCCTGCAGCGCGCGGTAGGTCTGCGCGTCGACCGTGGCCGTGTTGTGCCAACGGAAGGTCTCCAGCGCCTCGCGCACGAAATCGTCGGCGTGCGCTGCAGACAGGCCGCCCTCGGCTTCGCACTGGGAGATCAACTCGAGTGCGCGCGGCGTGAAGATGTTGCGGCGCGCGAGGATGTCGGCGGCCTTCTGGCGCAGCGCGGCGTCGGTGATCAGCTCCAGGCGCAGCAGTGAAGTGAACACGCGGAAAGGATTGCTCAGCAGCGCGGCATCGCTGACCGGACGGAAAGCCGTCGAATGCACGGGGACGCCGGCCACGGACAGGTCGTAATAGCCCACGGGCTCCATGCCCATGACCGCGAACAGACGCCGCAACGTTGCCAGTTCGGCCGCCGTGCCCACGCGGATCGCGCCATGGCGCTCCACATCCAGGCGATCGAGCTCATCCGCGCGCGCCAGCTGCGCATGCAGCGCGGGCTCGGCGTTCAAGGTGCGGGTGTTGATGTCGGCCACCAGATCCACCAGCGTCCCGTACTGCGGCACTTCCTGGCGGTACATGGCCGACATGGCGTGCGAGAAACGTGCGCGGATCTCGTCTGCGGCGACGAAGGACGAATTGCTGTTCATATTGCTCATGATGTAACCAAAGATCGGCGGGGGCCGATGTCGGATGAAGCGCCCCCGCCATTGCCCATTCAATCCACCGTGGCGCCGGAAGCTTTCACGATGTCGCCCCACTTCACGCGATCGCGCTTGAGGACTTCGGCGAACTCCGCACGCGTCGTCGGGCTGGGCTCGGCACCGGCTTCGCGCATCTTGGCCTGCACCACGGGCAGCTGCAAAACACGCACCAGGTCCTCGTTGATCTTCTTGGTCACCGCATCGGGCGTCTTGCTGGGCGCCAGCAGACCAAACCACGGGCCCGCGTCGTACTCGGGCAGCGCGGCGGCCGCGGCAATCGTGGGAACGTCAGGCAGCGCGGGCGAGCGCGCCGCGGTGGTCACGGCCAGCGCCTTGAGCTTGCCCGAGCGAATGAACGACAGCGACGAAGGCAGGTTGTCGAACATCACGTCGACGCTGCCGCCCAGCAGGTCGGCAATCGCGGCGCTGCTGCCCTTGTAGGGAATGTGGCTCATCTCGATCTTGGTCATGCGCTGGAACAGCTCGCCGACCAGATGGGTCGATGTGCCCGCGCCCGCCGAAGCCATGTTCACGCTTTTGGGATGGGCCTTGGCGTAGGCGACCAGGTCGGCCAGCGTCTGAATGCGCGCGCGCTCGGCGAACACCGGCGAGATCACCAGGACGTTGGGCACGCGGGCGATCAGCGAGACCGGCGAGAAGTCGGTATCGGCGTTGTAGGCGATCTTCTTGTACAGCGCCGGATTGATCGAGAACTCGCCGACCGAGCCGACCAGCAGCGTATAGCCGTCCGCGGGCGAATTCGCCGCGCCGCTGGTGCCGACCATGCCCGCGGCACCGGGGCGGTTGTCGACCACGACGGGCTGCTTCCACAGCAGCGACAACTGGTCGCCGACCACGCGCGTCACCATGTCGGTCGTGCCTCCGGCCAGATACGGAACGATGATGCGCACCGGCTTTTCAGGGAAAGGCGCGGCGCTGGCGGCGGCGCAGACCAGGGAGCCGGCGACCACGCTGGCTTGGACGATAGAACGGACGAGACGCTTCATTGATGTTTTCCTTATGGGGTGGAGTCGGCTTGCTCCGGGCCGACATCACGCGCTCACGCTGAACGGGTGATGGCCGGCATCATTACTCATCAAGCCAAGTCTCCAAAGCGAATTATTTACCTACAATGACAACCAAAAGTCATCAAGTAGGCCAGCATGAGACAACGCATTCCCAGCCTGAGCAGCCTGCGCGCATTCGAGGCCGCGGCCTCGCATCTCAATCTGCGGCGCGCGGCGAAAGACCTGTTCATCACCGAAAGCGCGGTGTCGCGGCAAATCATCGCGCTGGAGAAGTTCCTGGGCGTGGAATTGTTCCGCCGCGCCAACAAGCGCGTGACGCTGACCGCGGCCGGCGCCGCCTACAGCCGCCAGGTGCGCGAGGTGCTCGCGCAGCTCGAACGCAACACGCTCGACGTGATGGCGCACGAAGGCTCGGGCGGAATCGTCGAGCTGGCCTGCGTGCCCACGCTGGCCGTCGAGTGGCTGATTCCGCGCCTGCCCGACTTCTATGCCAGGCACCCGCAAGTGGTCGTCAACATCAGCGCCAAGACCGATTTCTTTTTCTTCGACGGCGCGCCCTACGACGCTTCCATCCACTACGGCACCGATGTCTACCCCGGAGCGCGCACCGATCTGCTGTTCGGCGAGGAGTCCATCGTTGTCTGCCGCCCCGACTTTTTCGCGGGAAGAACGCAAGTGTCGGCGCAGGAAGTGGCGATGGCCCCGCGGCTGCACCTCGCTTCGCGCGCGCTTGACTGGAAACATTGGATAGAGTCCGCCGGCGTGGACCTGGCCAACCCCATGAGCGGCGCGCGCTTCGAGCACCACACCATGGTCATCAGCGCGGTACGCGCGGGGCTGGGCCTGGGCCTGGTGCCGCGCTTTCTGGTCGAGCAGTATTTGATCAAGGGCGAACTGCTTTCTCCGGTCAGGCACTTCCTGCGCTCGTCCAACGCCTATTACTTCGTGACGCCCGACTCGCGTCCAACCAGCGACGCGGTGGCCGGGCTGCGCGAGTGGCTGCTGGCGGCGGCGCACGATTTCGCCTGCAGCTAGAGCCTGAGGCCCACGGGCAGGTCACCATATTGAGAATCATTCTCATGATGAGATATGATTCCAGCGCCCATGACGCCCTCCTCTCCCTTGCACAACGCCCTTCTTGGCGCGTTCTCCCAGCACTATGCCGAACTGGTGCGCTACATCGCGCGCCGTACGGGCAATGCAGATGAGGCGCGCGCGCTCGCGCATGACACCTGGCTGCGCATTGCCGAGCGCGCTCCCGAGAAGGACGCGGCGCTGGCCGATCCGCGCGCCTATCTGTTCACCATCTCGCACAACCTGGTCATGAACCATCTGCGCCGCGGCCACTGGATGCAGATGCATCTGGCCGAATGCGCGCAGATCGACGCCGTGTCGCCAGCCCAGGCGCCCGACGTGGCCGACTCCGCGATGTACCGCCAGGCCGTGGAAGCCGTCGAACGGGCGCTGGCCGGTCTGCCGGCGCGCGCGCGCGAGGTCTACCTGGCCCATGGCCTGGAGGATGAAAAGCAAATCGACATTGCCCGGCGCCTGGGCGTCTCCATCGACACCGTCAAGCGCGACATCACCCAGGCCACGCGCGGCATCGAAGACGCGCTGCACCACTGGCGCCAGTCGCCTGCGGGCGCGAAAAAAACCGCCGGCGCGGCGCAGACGCGCAGCCGGCGCAAATCGCTCACGGCGCTGCTGGGCGTTTTCACCGTGGGCCTGGGCAGCACGGCGATCTGGCAGTTGCTGCAGCGCGAAGCCTTGCGCTACCAGACCACGCTGGCCACGCTGCGCGGGCGCATGCTGCAGCGCAGCCTGCCCGACGGCTCGGAGCTGACGCTCGATGCGCTCAGCCGCATCGACATCGATTTCTCGGCCGACGTGCGCGCGCTGCGGCTGCATGCGGGCGCGGCGTTCTTCGCGGTGCAAAGGGACGCGGACCGGCCTTTTGTCGTGCACGCGCTGGGCACCAAGGTAACCGTGCTCGGAACGCGCTTTGGCGTGGAAATCGACGGCGGCGACAACATCGCGGTGCAGGTCGAGTCCGGCCTGGTGCAGGTAGTGGCCCACGGACAGACCACCGAGCTGAGCGCAGGCCAAAGCCTGCGCGTGAAACCCGACACCGTCATTGCGACGCAAGTCACCAGCCCCGCTTCCTGGCGCAAGGGCGAGCTCGATTTCGACGCCGTGCGGCTGGACCAGGCGCTGGCGCGCGTCGCGCGCTATTCGCCCGCGCCGCTGCGCGCCACGCCCGCCGTCGCCCACCTGCCGATCAGCGGCACGGTGCGCATCGTGGATGCGCGCGGCTGGATCGCTTCGCTGCCGAACGTGCTGCCGGTGCGCGTCATCCGGCACCCCGACGGCAGCATGGAAATCGATCGCCGCTAGCCCGCGCCGCGCGACCTGCCAAAAAAGTCTGCCCTGTTTTTGCGTTCTGTGGGTCTTACAGGTTGAGAGCCTTCAACAACCCAACCAGGTCCCATCCATGCAGAAGAAATTCCCCGCACGCCGCACCCGTCTGGCCTGCGCCGTCGCCGCCCTTGGTTTCGCGCTGAGCCTGCAGTCCGCCATGGCGCAGGACAGGCGCTTCGACATTCCGGCCCAGCCGCTGGCCAGCGCGCTCAAGGCGCTGGCCGACCAGTCCGGCCTGCAGCTCGCGTTCTCGCCCGAACAGGTGCAGGGCAAGCAGGCGCCGCGCATCCAGGGCGTGCGCGATGCGCGCAGCGCACTCGGCGAAATGCTACAGGGCAGCGGCCTGCAGGGCCGGCTCGAAGGCAATACGCTGACCATTCAGCGCCTGCCCGCCGACGCCGCGGGGCAGACCATGGCCGCGGTCACCGTGGTCGCCCAGGCCGTGCCATCGGCGACCACCGAGGGCACGCGTTCGTACACCACGCGTGCCACATCGGCCGCGACCGGCCTGGCGCTGTCGCTGAAAGACACACCGCAGTCGGTCAGCATCGTGACCCAGCAGCGCATCGAAGACCAGCGGCTGCAGAACCTGACCGAGCTGCTGGCCAACACCACCGGCATTTCGGCCAGCATCAACGATGGCAACCGCATGACCTACTACGCGCGCGGCTTCCCGATAACCAACTTCATGTACGACGGCATCCCCACCGCGGGCACGTCGAACTGGTATGCGGGCGAGGCCGAACTCGACGCCGCGCTCTATGACCGCGTCGAGGTCGTGCGCGGCGCGACCGGGCTGCTGACCGGCGCCGGCAATCCCGCCGCGTCGATCAATCTGGTGCGCAAGCGCGCCGACAGCAAGGAGCTCGCGGGCGAACTGTCGCTGGGCCTGGGCTCATGGAGCAACTACCGGGGCTCGGTCGATCTCTCCACGCCCATCACCGCCGACGGCCGCATTCGCGGCCGCGTCGTCGCCGCCTACCAGGACTCGGACTCCTATGTGAATCTGAGCAGCGTGAAAAAGCAGGTCTTCTACGGCGTGATCGATGCCGATCTGACGTCCTCGACCAGGCTGAGCGTGGGCGCCGACTACCAGGACAACGACCCCAAGGGCACGCCCTGGGGCGGATTCCCGCTGTGGTACGCCGATGGCACGCGCACCCACTGGGACCGTTCGGCAACGCCTGCGGCCGACTGGGCCTACTGGGCCACGCAGACCAGGACCGCGTTTGCCAACCTCGAACACCGCTTCGACAACGACTGGAAAGCCAACCTGGGCCTGACCCACAGCAAGCAGGCGCTCGATACCAAACTGATCTTCCTGATAGGCTGGCCCGATGTCAGCACCGGCGCCGGAATGCGCGCCATCGGCAGCATCTACAACGGCTACCGCGCGCAGGACAGCATCAATGCCCAGCTGGGCGGCCCGATCGAGCTGCTGGGCCGCAAGCATGAGCTGACCTTCGGCCTGCTGAGCAGCGCGCAGAAGTACCGCTACGACTACCAGCAGGCGCAGGACCTCGCACCCGTGGTGTTTGGCAACGGCTGGGACGGCAGCTACCCCGAGCCTGGCTGGAGCCCCACCCGCACGCTTGACCAGGGCAAGGTCACGCAGCGCGGCTACTATGGCGCGGCCCGTTTTTCGCTGAGCGACGCAGCGAACCTGATCGTCGGCGGACGCTACAGCACCTGGCGCGACAGCAACGTGGACTACCTGCGCGAAGATCACAAGTTCATTCCCTATGCGGGCCTGACCTATGACCTGGGCCCGCACACCACGGCCTATGCCAGCTACACCAGCATCTTCAATCCGCAGGATGCACGCGACCGCACAGGCCGCTACCTCGACCCCATCGTCGGCAAGAACTTCGAGCTGGGGATCAAGAAAAGCCTGCAGGGCGGCAAGCTCAACACCTCGCTGGCGCTGTTCCGCATCCAGCAGGAGAATCTGGCCCAGGCCGATGGCGACCACATGATCCCTGGCGGGCTCGATCAGGCCTACTATGGTGCCAAGGGCGTGAGGAGCACCGGTTTCGACATCGACGTGTCGGGTGAAGTCCAGCCCGGCTGGAATGTGTCCGGCGGCTTCACGCACTACACCGCCAAAGATGCTTCGGATGCGGCGGTCAACACCAACCAGCCGCGCACCTTGCTGCGGGTGTTCACGACCTATCGCCTGAACGGCAGCTTGAGCGGTCTGACGCTGGGCGGCGGCGTCAACTGGCAAAGCAGCAACTACACCATCGCCAGCGGTCCGAACGGCAGCGAGCGCGTGCAGCAGGATGCGTATGCACTTTTCAGCCTGATGGCGCGCTACCAACTCAATTCACGCACTTCGTTACAAGTCAATGTCAACAACCTCTTCGACCGCACGTATTACAGCCAGATCGGCTACTACAGCCATGGTGCCTGGGGTGCGCCGCGCAGCGTCATGGCCACGTTGAACCACAAATTCTGAGCGCCGACAGGCCTTTGCGCGCCTAATGGGGCCGCCGGCGCGCACCGCCAAAGCGCGCGCCGGCCCCGGGAAAACGTGAGGCAAAGGGCCTTCCCCGGGGCCTTGGAGGCATTTACAGTGCACTGGCGCAACAATTCGAGGCAAAAAAGCGCTTGCGCTACTTGGAAAGCAGAAAATTTCCCAGTAGCATCTGTTGAACCGATAAGAAGCGCATGCTTGGCATTGGTCCAGAATTATCACCAACTAGGAAAAGCAACATGGCAACTGCAAAGAAGGCACCGGCCGCAGCTTCTGCGACACCCGCTAAGAAACGCACCCCCAACGCCGCCTTCATGAAACCCCTGACCCCCAGCCCGGCCCTGGCCGCGGTCGTGGGTTCGGCTCCGCTGCCACGCACGGAAGTCATCAGCAAGCTGTGGGTCTACATCAAGGCCAACAAGCTGCAAGATGAAGCCAACAAGCGCATGATCAACGCCGACGCGAAGCTCAAGGAAGTGTTCGGCAAGCCCCAAGTTTCGATGTTCGAAATGGCAGGCTTGATCGGCAAGCACGTGAAGTAATTCCGTCTCGCCTCAAGAAGCCGGCAGCTAGCCGGCTTTTTTTCGTCTGCAGGCAGGGAAATTTGCAAAAGCGTTGCAAAAAACAAACTACGCAATGCGAATTAATCCCATTTCTATTTATGATTCGCTCCGGCCGACAGAGTAGCGCAGGCGCTGCTCTCCGGTCCAAAAATCAAGCGGCTCTTGCTGAGAGTCCACCATCATTTCCGGAGCATTATCTTGAAGAAAACAGCGCCCATGACGGCAGCCGAACTCGGCCCCGTCGCCTTCCCCGCGTCCTCCTCCGACAAAGCACTGCTGCCGCTGGGCGCGCTGATGCTTGCCGCCTCGGTGGGCAGCTGGGCCCAGGCGCCCGCAGCGCCAGAAGCCACCATGGGCACGGTGACCGTGCGCGAAGCCGCTGAAGTGCAGAGCAAGGACACGCTGCTCATCAAGCAGACCACGGTCGGCAAGGGCAAGCAGGACATCAAGGACATTCCCCAGTCGGTCACGGTGTTCACGGAACGCCTGATGAACGACCGCAACCAGGACGACTTCCGCGAAGTGCTGCGCACCACCGCCGGCGTCACGTTCCAGGCGGGTGAAACCGGCGAAGAAGATGTGCGCCTGCGCGGCTTCTCGCTGGGCCAGGCCGGCGACATCTATGTCGACGGCATGAAGGACGCGCCGCTGTATGAGCGCGACACCTTCAACAACGACCGCGTCGAAGTGCTCAAGGGCTCGGCCTCCATGCTGTTTGGCAAGGGCTCCACGGGCGGCGTGGTCAATCAGGTCAACAAGGCACCGCTGCTGATCGACCAGCACGAAATTTCGTACACCCTGGGCACGGGCAAATTCAACCGCGCGCAAGGCGACTTCAACTTCAAGACCGGTGAGAACGCGGCGCTGCGCGTCAACGCCATGATCCACGACGCCGACAACTACGGCGCCAAGCAGGAAAAGCGCGGCATCGCGCCTACGTTTGCCTGGGGCATCGGCACGCGCGACGAATTCTCCGTGGGCCTGTACTACCTCGACATCAAGGGCCGCCCGAACTACAACTCGCCCTGGATCACCAGCAACGGCAAGATCATCCCCACGCTGCCTGCCAAGAACTACTACGGCCTCAACAGCGACCACCTCAACACCTCGTCGCAATACCTGACGCTGGGTCATATCCACCGCTTCGACGACGGCGGCGAGCTGCAGACCCGCCTGCGCCACGGCAAGTACGAGCGCGACCTGCTGGCCAGCGTGATCCGCTTCGGCTCCTCCATCACGTCGCTGGACCAGATCCAGTCGGGCACGCCGATCACGCGCACCTCCAAGGGCCGCATCGGCGAGAGCACGATGACGCAGATCCAGAGCGACTACACCAACGAGTTCAACTGGGGCGGCAACAAGCACAAGATCATCGCGGGCCTGGATTACTACCACGACGATGCGGACCGCAACTCGAACTACGCCAACAGCAACGGCAATTCGAGCGCCGCGACGAACTACCTGATGACCTCGGTGGGCACGCCCAACAACGGCGCATCGGCGGCCGACCTGCGCGCTCCCGTGCCATTCAACACGTTCAAGGCCCAGAACATCGGCCTGTACTTCCAGGACACGATGTCGCTGACCGAGACCGTCAAGCTGGTCGGCGGCCTGCGCTATGACCAGTTCAAGGCCAGCTACCGCAATGCCACGGGTGCGCTGACCGACTCGACGTCGGAAGGCCTGTGGAGCCCGCGCATCGGTGCGATCTTCCAGCCCGATGAGCTGACCTCGTACTACGTGTCGTTCGGCACCTCGTACAACACGTCGGGCGATACCTATCAATTCAGCAACGTCAGCGCAACCACCGAGTCGCTGGCCAACACCCCGCCCGAAAAGAGCCGCAATTTGGAAATCGGCGGCAAGTGGGAGCTGTTCGAACGCCGCGCGCTGCTGGGCGTCGCCGCCTTCTACAGCGAGAAGTTCAACGAGCGCAACACCGATCCGGACAACCCGGGCTATCTGCTGTCGGGCAAGCGCCATGCAGCAGGCATGGAATTCAACCTGGCCGGCCACATCACGCCGAAGTGGGACATCTTCTACAACCACACCTGGATTCCCGAAGCCGAGATCGATCGCAGCACGGTCGTGGTCCCAGCCAACGGCGGCGGTGCCCAGGCCCGTGGCGACCGTCCCGGCCTGACGCCCAAGCACAGCGGCAGCGTCTGGTCGACCTATGCCGTGACTCCCAAGCTGCGCCTGGGTGCAGGCCTGACCTACCGCGGCAAGCAAAGCCCCGAAGGTTCGCGCGCCCTGGAGGCCAGCGGCTTTGCCACCATCGATGCCATGGCTGAGTACACTTTCGACCAGAAGACCTCGCTCAAGCTGAACGTCACCAATCTGAGCGACAAGCTGTACGCCGATTCGCTGTACCGCGGCTTCTACACGGCAGGCGCAGCGCGCACCGTGCAGCTGACCGTCAAGACCCGCTTCTGATCCTGCCATTGCCCGCCATGTTCCTGCACCTGAAACAGGTTTTCACTCCGGACGAAGTCCACAGCGCGCGCCAGCTCCTCGGAGACGACGCGCCCTGGGTGGATGGCAGGACCAGCGCGGGCGGCCAGGCCCAGTCGTTCAAGCACAATCTGCAACTGGCGCAGGGCAGCGATGTCTCGCACCAGCTGCAGGCCAAGGTGCGCGCCGCGCTGGCCAGGGATCCGCTGTTCTTTTCAGCGGCCCTGCCCAAGCGCGTCTTCAACCCCCTTTTCAACCGCTACAGCGGTGACTCCAATTTCTACGGCGCCCATATCGACGGCGCCGTGCTGCATTCGCAGAACCCGGCGCAGTGGGTGCGCAGCGACATTTCCTGCACGCTGTTTCTCAGCGCGCCCGAGGAATACGACGGCGGCGAACTGCTGATCCAGGAAGCGCTGGGCGAGCGGCGCATCAAGCTGCCCGCGGGCGATCTGATCCTCTACCCCAGCAGCACCGTACACCAGGTCGCGCCCGTCACGCGCGGCGCGCGCATCGCGAGCTTCTTCTGGATCGAGAGCATGGTGCGCAGCACCGAGCAGCGCCAGATGCTGTTCGACATGGACATGGCGCTGCTCAAGCTGCGCGCCGAAGTCGGCGAAAAGCACCCGAGCATGGTGCAGCTGACCGGCACCTACCACAACCTGCTGCGCCTGTGGGCCGACGTCTGAGCCGCAGATCCCGGTCCGCCCGCTTGCGCGCTGTGGCATAAATACCTCTTCGATCTCGCCCAGCCGTCGCATGACCTCCTCCCTTCCCGCCCTGCAAAGCGTCGCCCCCGATATCGTCTGCCTTGCCGACCATGAGCGGCGCGCCGCCGAAGTGCTCGATGCCAATGCCTGGGCGTATTTCAGCGGCGGGGCGGCAGACGAACGCTGCCTGCAGGCCAACCGCTCGGCCTGGGATGATTTGCCGCTGTGGCCGCGCGTGCTGCGCCCGCTGGCCCAGGGCCATACCCGCGTTCAGTTGCTCGGCCGGGAATACGCCCATCCGCTGCTGGTCGCGCCCATGGCCTTCCAGCGCCTGGCCCATGCCGATGGCGAGCTCGCCAGCGCCTATGCGGCCGCCGCGCTGGGCGCAGGCTTCACGCTCAGCACCCAGGCCAGCCTGCCGCTGGAGCTGCCGGCCCAGGCGGTGCTCGGCACCGCGGGACGCGGACCCTTGTGGTTCCAGCTCTACCTCCAGCACGACCGCGGCTTCACGCGCGAACTGGTGCAGCGCGTCGAGCGCGCGGGCTACGAAGCGCTGGTCCTGACCGTGGATGCGCCGGTGTCCGGTGCGCGCGACCGCGAGCGCCGCGCGGGCTTCCATCTGCCCGCGGGCATTTCCGCGGTCAATCTGCAGGGCCTGGCG
>NZ_JAVWWA010000084.1:15540-24463 GCF_036666375.1 Comamonas sp.
GCGCCGGGCGACGGCGCGCTGTGCGCCGGCATGCTGCGCCATGCGCCCACCTGGGAAGACCTTGCCTGGCTGCAGGCCCAGACCCGCCTGCCGGTGCTGCTCAAAGGCATTCTTCATCCCCAGGATGCGCTGCAGGCCGCGCGCCTGCAGGCCGCGGGCATCATTGTCTCCAACCACGGCGGTCGTACGCTCGACAGCGCCCCGGCAACGGCGCGCGCCTTGCCGCGCATCGTGCAGGCGCTACAGGCCGGGCCCGGCAACGCGGCGCAGCTGCCGGTGATCGTCGACGGCGGAATTCGCCGCGGCACCGATGTGCTCAAGGCCATGGCCCTGGGCGCGAGCGCGGTGATGGTGGGCCGGCCCATCGTCTGGGGCCTGGCCAATGCAGGCGCCGCGGGTGTGGCGCATGTGCTACGCCTGCTGCGCGATGAACTGGAAATCGCCATGGCGCTGACCGGCTGCGCCACTCTGGCCGAAGCCACGCCCGCGCTGCTGCAGGATTGATGCGTGCGCGTTGACGGAAAGCCCTTCATAATTCCCGGCTGAATTACGAATTACGAATGCGATGAGTTCTCATTTATAATTCTTTTCATCCCTTCAATAGCCAGCCACAACTGCCTGCTGCCATGATCGTCTGTGTTTGCCGCCGGGTTTCTGACCGCGAAATCGCACGCCACGCGCATGCGGGTATGAGTTTTGACGAAATCCAGTTTGAACTTGGTGTAGCCACCCAATGCGGACGCTGTGAAAACTGCGCCCGCGACGTGGTTGCGCAGTGCAGTGCTTCGGGAGCGGTTGCCCATATCCAGAACGCAACCCAGCCGATCCAGCTTGCCAACAATATCTTGGAAAGCAACGCATGGCCCTCTTCCCCGTTCTGCTCGGCAGCCTGATCCTCGTCATTGGATGCACCTGGTGGATTTTCCGCCGATGAACCTGGCTTTTTCCGCCCCTGGGTCCAGGTGTAGTGCGCGCTGACCCACCTTTCGTATATGTCCCAGTCTGATCGATTTTCCTCTTCCGGGGGGATGAGCCGCAATGCCGTCATTGCCGGCTCCGTAGTCCTGTTGCACGTGGCCGGTATCTGGGCACTGCAAAGCGGCCTGATGCGCAAAGCCGTGGAGCTGGTGGTCCCCGCCGAAGTGCTGGCCGAGTTCATTGCACCGCCTGCACCCGAAGTCGCGCCGCCGCCCCCACCACCGCCGCCGCCCAAGCCACAACCCAAGCCCGTGGTGCGCAAGGCGCCCATGCCCAAGGCGATCACCGACCCGACGCCGCGCCCCAACGCGCCGGTGGGCGTGGTCGAACCCGATCCTGCGCCCGTGACCGAAGCCCCGCCGGCGCCGCCCGCGCCTCCGGCTCCGCCCACGCCGCCAGCACCGCCGGCGCCGCCTGCGCCGCCGGTGATCCAGCTGCCGTCGAGCAATGCCGCCTACCTCAACAACCCCAAGCCCAGCTATCCGTCGATCAGCCGGCGCATGGGCGAACAGGGCAAGGTCGTGCTGCGTGTGTTCATCGATGTCGAAGGCAAGCCGCAGACCATAGAGATCCGCCAGTCCAGCGGCTTTGACCGCCTGGACCAGCAGGCCATCGAATCGGTCAAGCGCTGGCGCTTCGTGCCCGGCAAGCGCAATGGTGTTCCCGAAGCCATGTGGAACATCGTGCCCATCAATTTTGTTCTCGAATAATTTTCAGGAGTATTCATGGATTCCCATTTCGGCATTGCCAACGTCTGGACCCAGGGGGACTTCGTCACCCGCGCCATCGCCGTCATCCTCATCGGCATGTCTCTCGTGTCGTGGATCGTGATCATCATCAAGGCGCTGGACATCTTCAAGTACCGCAAGCATGCGCGCGCCTCGTTTGATTTCTGGCACAGCGAAGACTTCGGCACCGGCCTGGCCAAGCTCGGCACCGATCCCGCTAACCCCTTCCGCCACCTGGCGCTCGAAGGCCGTGAAGCCACGGCCCACCACCGCAAGAGCAGTGCCCATCTGCATGACTCGCTGGACATCAGCGACTGGGTCACGCGCAGCCTGCGCAACACCATCAACGAATTCACCGCTCGCCTGCAAGGCGGCCTGGCCATCCTGGCTTCCGTGGGCTCCACGGCGCCGTTCATCGGCCTGTTCGGCACCGTCTGGGGCATCTACCACGCACTGGTCGCGATCGGCTCCACGGGCCAGTCGACCATCGACAAGGTGGCCGGCCCCATCGGCGAAGCGCTGATCATGACGGCCCTGGGCCTGGCCGTGGCGATTCCCGCCGTGCTGGGCTACAACGCCCTTGTGCGCGGCAACAAGTCCATTCTCAACAACCTCAACAGCTTCGCGCACGACCTGCACGCCTACTTCGTGACCGGCGCCCGCGTGAATGTGCAGAATGAAGGCGAGCCGGCCAAGGTGCTGCCGCTGAAGAAAGGTGCCTGACCATGTCGTTCGGAACCCAGGACGATTCCGATGAGGTGATGAACGAGATCAACATGACGCCGCTGGTCGACGTCATGCTGGTGCTGCTCATCATCTTCATCATCACCATTCCGGTGATGAAGCATTCGGTCAACGTCGATCTGCCGCAGGCAACCAACCAGCCCGAGAACGTGAAGCCGGAAACGGTCAACCTGAGCATCGATGCCGAAGGCAAGTACCACTGGAACGCCCAACCCATCACCGATGAAGCGCTGCTGACCCAGTTGCAGGCCGAAGGTGCCAAGGACCCGCAGGCGGACCTGCATATCCGCGGCGACAAGAACGTGCGCTACGAGCGCGTGGCCCAGGCCATGGCGGCCGCGCAGCGCGCGGGCGTGCGCAAGATCGGCTTCGTGACCGACCCCACGCAATAAACTGCGCCACCCCGCAAAAAGCCCTGCCCTTCGCGCGCGAAGGCAGGGCTTTTTGCATGGCGCAGGGCGCCCAGAGCTGGCTGAATGATTTATTTACAAAGCCGGGTCGCAAACGATTGACATGTTATTGAGAATCAATATCATTAGCAAACACACCGACCTGAGGATCAACACATGCCCGCTACCCTTTCCCTGCCCCGTACAGGCCAAGCCAGCCAAATTTCCATTCAGATGTCCCAGCCCCTGCAAGAAACAATGCACGCCGAAAGCGCGCTGGGCATGAACAGCACCGAGCTGCTGCAGGGCCGCAAGTCCGTCACCATCCTGCACAACGGCATGCCTTACCGCCTGCAGGCCACCAAGCTGGGCAAGCTGATCCTCACCAAATAATCACTGTTTCATCGTGGGGCGGCCCGTACATCCGGGCCGTTTTGCCAGCCAACGGAGCTTGTCCGCGTAGCCAGGCTTTTTTCCCGCGCAGCATGCAAAAAGCCGGTCAGCGACCGGCTTTTTCAATGGGACCGTACAGACCGGCCCCGAGGATGGCGCCCGATCAGAGACCGATGGCGGCGATGCCGGCGCGCGCGATCTGCGCGTCTTCATGCGACTTCACACCGCTGACGCCGACGGCGCCAATCACCTGGCCGTCCTTGACGATGGCCACGCCGCCTTCGAGCAGGCCGCTGAGGCCGGGAGCGCTCAGGAAGGCCGTGCGACCGCCGTTGACGATGTCTTCATAGATCTTGGAGTCACGGCGACCCAGGGCCGAAGTATTCGCCTTGGCGGGAGCGATCTGCGCCGAGATGGCGCCGGCGCCGTCGAGGCGCTGCAGCCACAGCAGATGACCACCGTCGTCGACGATGGCAATGCTCACGGCCCATTTGTTCTTCAATGCTTCGGCTTCCGCTGCGGCGGCAATGGCTTTCACGTCGGCGAGTTCGAGTTCGTGCTTGGTCTTCATGCAAAGGCTCCGTGTAGTAATCGGGTATGGGCGAAAAAGGAACAGCATAACGGGCAAACCGACGCCAACTGGGCACTTCCAGCGCAAAAGATTCACAACTAAAACCAATTGATCGCAACCGGGTATTGCAAACGCCGCTTGCCGTCGCCACCTAGAATGAACTATGCAATCGTGCATGCACAAAGGAGAACGTCCGAATGAATGAACAAGTCACCACACTGGGCTCTGCGGGCTACGGTGTCTCGCAGCAACAGCGCAACAAGGTCTTGCGCAATACCTACTGGCTGCTCGCGCTGAGCCTGCTGCCAACGGTACTCGGCGCCTGGGTAGGCGTTGCCACGGGCATCACGGCATCGCTGAGCGGCGTGGTCGGTCTCGTCGTGTTCATGGCGGGCGCTTTCGGCTTCATGTATGCCATCGAGAAGACCAAGCATTCGGCCGCAGGCGTGCCTGTGCTGCTGGGCTTCACGTTCTTCATGGGCTTGATGCTCTCGCGCCTGATTGGTCAGATCCTGGGCTTCAGCAATGGCTCCGAGCTGATCATGACCGCTTTTGCGGGCACGGCCGGCGTGTTCTTCGTGATGGCCAGCGTGGCCAGCGTGATCAAGCGCGACCTGTCGGGCATGGGCAAATGGCTGTTCGTCGGCGCGATGGTGCTGTTTGTCGGCATCCTGGTCAACATGTTTGTCGGCTCGACCGTCGGCATGATGGTCATCTCCGTGGCCGGCATCGGCATCTTCAGCGCCTTCATGCTCTATGACCTCAAGCGCATCATGGACGGCGGCGAAACCAACTACATCAGCGCCACGCTGGCACTGTATCTGGACCTGTTCAATGTGTTCCAGTTCATGCTGAGCCTGCTGGGCCTGGGCGGCGACCGCGAGTAATCGGCGGCCCCGCTCCCCTCGAAAAGGCCCTGCGGGGCCTTTTTTCATGGGCCGCTCGACTCCGCGGCCGCAAGAAGGCCTTAACTTTTCACGCAAGCTGCCGATAATGCAAGGGACATGTCCAAATACGCCCCTACCACCATGCGGTCTGCACTTCTCGCCCTCCCCCTGCTGCTGCTTGCCGGCTGCAACATTCCCGGCCTCGGGCCCACGCCCCAGGCCATCGCGCGCGAGAACGAGGCCAAGGCGGTAGGAAGCGCCTGCCGCCATGCCTTGCGCGGCCTCGAAGATTGTTACTCGCTCAATCCCAAGGCCACCAAGGCGCTGGTCTTCGCGGGCTGGAAGGAAATGGACCAGTACATGCGCGAGAACAAGATCGAAGGCACGCCTTCGGTGATCACGCAGCGCGAGAAGCCCGCGCGCACGCCCGACAGCGAGATCGAGACCGAGCTGCGTCCCGCGGCGCCGCGCAATCGCAGCTGATGCCCTGCCAGGGCCCTGCCTGCAGCGCAGGCGGGCCGGGCCGGCGCGTCAGATGCGTTCGAACACGGCCATGCTTTCGACATGCGCCGTGTGCGGGAACATATTGATCACGCCCGCGCTGACGCAGCGGTAGCCCGCCTTGTTGACCAGCAGATCGGCATCGCGCGCGAGGGTTGCGGGGGCGCAGCTCACATAGACGATGCGCTGCGGCGGCTGCCAGGCTTCGCTGCCCTCGGGCAGAACCACGGCATCCTCGGCGCCTAGGCGCGCCTGGTGGATGTCGGCCAGCGCCTGGACCAGCGCGAACGCGCCTTCGCGCGGCGGATCGACCAGCCATTTGTCGGCGACGCCGTCGGCGATCAGCATTTCCGGCGTCATGTTGAACAGGTTGCGGGCAACGAAATCCGTGGGCGCGAGCGCATCGCCTTCAAGGCGCTGGGCCTGGTTGCGCGCGTAGTTGTCGCGTGAACGCGCAACCAGCGCATCGCTGCCCTCGATGCCCAGCACTTCGCGCGCCTGCGTGGCCAGCGGCAGCGTGAAATTGCCCAGGCCGCAGAACCAGTCGATCACGCGTTCGCTCTTCTTCACATCGAGCAGGCGCAGCGCGCGCGTCACCAGCACGCGGTTGATGTGCGGATTGACCTGGGTGAAGTCCGTGGGCTTGAACGGCATGGTGATGCCGAAGTCGGGCAGGCTGTAGGCCAGATCCTGGATGGGCGGGTCCATGAGCTGCACGGTGTCGGGCCCCTTGGACTGCAGCCACCACTGGATGTTCTGCTCGGCGGCAAACGCGCGCAGCCGGCCCTGGTCGGCCTCGGACAGCGGCTCCATGTGGCGCAGCACCAGCGCGGTGACATCGTCGCCGCAGGCCACTTCGATCTGCGGCAGGGTCTCGCGCGCATCCATCGACGCGACCAGCGCGCGCAGCGGCATCAGCATGTTGTCGACATGCGGCGGCAGCACGCGGCAGACTTCCATGTCGGCGATGTAGCGGCTCTTGCGCTCGTGGAAGCCGACCAGCACCTTCTGCTTCTTGATCACGTAGCGCACCGACAGGCGCGCGCGGTAGCGGTAGCCCCAGGCCGGGCCTTCGATGGGGCGCAGAACCGTTTCGGTCTTGACCTTGCCCAGATGCCAGAGGTTGTCCTCGAGCACGCGCTGCTTGACGGCGACCTGTGCCGAGACATGCATGTGCTGCATCTTGCAGCCGCCGCAGGCGCCTGCATGCAGGCCGAAATGCGGGCAGCCGGGCGTCACGCGCTGGGAAGATTCGCGGTGGATGACCGTCAGACTGCCGCGCTCAAAGCTGTTTTTCTTGCGATGGATGTTGGCGCTCACCAACTCCGTAGGCAAGGCGCCATCGATGAACACGACCTTGCCATCGGGCTGCCGGGCAACGCCCTGGGCATCCATGTCCATGGACAGCACCTCGTACCAGCCGGGCGGCAGTTCCGAGGTGGATTCGGGGAGATTCGCGGGGGGATTGTTTTCGCTCAGGTCACTCATGGCGGCGATTGTCTCAGGCCCGCGATCGGGCGACGCATTTGCAGGGAAATTGCGCGCCATGACATGGCCGGCGGCGTAACGCATCCACACAGCGCTGCATATCACAGCCAGTTGGGTTCGTGCAGCGGGTTTTCCTGAAATTCAGGCCAGGCGCACTCTGCATAGACCGCGGCGGGCCGACATTGGACGATCACGAAAGCGGACATTGCGGGCAATACGTATGCCGGCTAAATTGTTATTAAAAGAAAAAAGTGAATCACTTGATATCGTTCCCGACGATGACTCCGGTGCCCCCACGCACCCATGGCCCGACAAAGCGTTACCGCATTCTTGAAGGAGCAACCATGAACGAAGTGATTCAGACGACCTACAGCACGCCACTGGTGATCCTGGCCTACCTCATATCGGCCATAGGTTCCTATGCGGCACTGTCCGCCACCCACCGCATGCAGACCCAGCCCGGCAGGAGCCATCTTGCGCATCTGCTCATTGCCGGCATCGCGCTCGGCGGCATAGGCGTCTGGTCCATGCACTTTGTCGGCATGCTTGCGCTCAAGATGGACATAGGCCTGGGCTACTCGATGGTCGAGACCGTGGTTTCGCTGCTCGCCGCCTGCCTCGCGGCCGCCTGGGGCCTGGCCATCGTCGCCAAGAACCCGCGCAGTTGGGCGCGCCTGATTTCCGCCGGCGCCATGCTCGGCGTGGGCGCGGCCACCATGCACTACCTGGGCATGTACGGCATGCGTTTCGGCGGCTATTTCGTCTGGTCGCTGGACGTGGTGGCCATCTCGGTGCTGATTGCCTTTGTCGCGGCCACGGCTGCCCTGTGGCTGGCCTTCAATACGCGCAGCGCCGTCGCGCGCATGGGCGCGGCGGCCGTGATGGCGCTGGCCGTGTGCGCGATGCATTACACCGGCATGTCGGCCGCGGAGTTCATCTGCACCACTGACAACCGGCTGGCCATTCCCACCAGCCCTACGGTCATCAGCGTGATGGACCTGCCGCTGCTGGTGATCACGCTGGCCGTGGGCATGACCTGCGCGATTGCCATTGATCTGCTGTTCGACCCGCAACGCCGCCGGGCTGTCACGCGCCGCCCCGGCTGAAGCCGCCTTCCACCTCCTGCATCGCCCTGCGTGTAGGCCCTGCCCATAATGGCGGCATGAGCATTCTTCCTGAACTCCGCGACGCCGGCAGCATCACGCGCGTCCAAGGCATAGAAGTCGGCCACCATACCGACACGCGCCGGCCCACGGGCTGTACCGTGGTCATGGCGCGCGCCGGCGCCGTGGGCGGCGTCGATGTGCGCGGGGCGGCACCGGGCACGCGCGAGACCGATCTGCTGCACCCCACGAATCTGGTCGAGCAGGTGCATGCCGTGCTGCTCGCGGGCGGCAGCGCCTGGGGGCTGGACGCAGCCAGCGGCGCGGTGCGCTGGCTCGAAGAACACGATGTCGGGCTGGACGTGCGCTACGCGCGCCTGCCGCTGGTGCCCGCGGCCGTGCTGTTCGACCTGGGCGTGGGCGATGCGCGCATACGCCCCGACGCCGCTGCGGGCTACGCCGCCTGCGCTGCGGCCAGCAGCGCGCCGCCGGCCGAAGGCAATGTGGGCGCGGGCATGGGTGCCTGCGTGGGCAAGGTGTTCGGCATGGCGCATGCGATGAAGGGCGGCGTGGGCACGGCTTCGGTGACCGTGGACGGCGTCACCGTGGGCGCGCTGATTGCCTGCAATGCGCTGGGCGATGTGCTCGACCCCGACACCGGCCGGGTGATCGCGGGCGCACGCAGCGAGGACGGCCTGCGGCTGCGCGACACGCGCCGTGCGCTGCTGCGCGGCGAAGCGCCGCGCCCCGTGCTTGCCGGCACCAACACCACGATAGGCGTGATCGCCACCGACGCGCGCATCACCAAGGCCCAGGCACATCGCCTGGCCGTGGTGTCGCACGACGGGCTGGCACGCGCGATCAACCCGGTGCACACCATGTCGGACGGCGACACGCTGTTCGCGCTGGGCACGGGGGCCAGCGGCAAGACGCTGGGAATGATGACGCTGGCGACCATGGCGGCGGAGGTGACGGCGCAGGCAACGCTGCGCGCCGTGCTTTGCGCGCGCGGCATCAAGACAGCCGAGGGGCTGTGGTTGCCGGCGGCTGGGGATATCGAGGGCGGGCCGTCCACCCTTCGACAGGCTCAGGGCGAACGGTAGGGGTCAGGTCCCATTCCAATGAAAACAGGCCCCAAAAA
>NZ_JAVWWA010000085.1:0-24423 GCF_036666375.1 Comamonas sp.
TGCGTCGGGCGCCGCTGCGTGGGCTTTCGCCGGCCCGCGCGCCAGCACCGGCGCAATCGCATTGCCGGTATGCGTGCGCTGCGCGACCAGATGCTCGGGCGTGCCCGCGGCAACGATGCGCCCGCCGCCATTGCCGCCTTCGGGGCCCAGGTCTATGACCCAGTCGGCTTCGGCGATCACGTCGAGATCGTGCTCGATGACGATCACCGAATGCCCGCCGTCGACGAGACGGTGCAGCACTTCGATCAGTTTTTCCACGTCGGCCATGTGCAGGCCCACCGTGGGCTCGTCGAGCACGTAAAGCGTATGCGGCGCCTTGTTGCCGCGGCGCGCAATGTCGTCGCGCACCTTGGTCAGCTCGGTCACCAGCTTGATGCGCTGGGCCTCGCCGCCGCTGAGCGTGGGCGAAGGCTGGCCCAGCGTGAGGTAGCCCAGGCCCACATCCTTGAGCAGCTGCAGCGGGTGGGCGATGGCCGGCATGCTGGCGAAGAAATCGACGGCTTCGTCGACTTCCATCTGCAGCACGTCGCCAATGCTCTTGCCGCGCCAGGTCACGGCCAGCGTTTCGGGATTGAAACGCGCGCCATGGCAGGTGTCGCAAGGCACCTTGACGTCGGGCAGGAAGCTCATCTCTATGGTGCGCAGGCCCTGGCCTTCGCAGGCCGGGCAGCGGCCTTCGCCGGTGTTGAACGAGAAGCGCCCCGGGCCGTAGCCGCGCGCGCGCGATTCCAGCGTATCGGCGAACAGCTTGCGAATCGTGTCCCAGAAACCGATATAGGTCGCGGGGCAGGAGCGCGGCGTCTTGCCTATGGGCGTCTGGTCGACTTCAAGCACGCGGTCTATGGTCTCGAAGCCGCGCAGTCCCGCGCAGCCGATCAGCGCGGGGGCCTTGCCCGCATCCATGGCTTCACGCCCGGCAAAGGTGCTGCGCTGGCCCACCCAGGCCGCGACATTGGTCCAGAGCACGTCGCGCGCCAGCGTCGACTTGCCCGAGCCGCTGACGCCCGTGATCGCCACCAGGCGCTTGAGCGGCACATGGGCGTCGACTTTCTGCAGGTTGTGCAGATCGGCGCCCAGCACCGTGAGCCAGCGCTGCGGGCCGCTGGCCGCGCGCTCGCGCGGCGCCACGGCCAGCGCCGCATTCGCGGCCGCGCTGTCGGCGACCAGGGCCGCGGCGGCATCGGCGGCGATCTGCTTCTTGGTGCGCTTCTTGGGCGCTTCGGCGCTTTCTTCCACGGCGGCCTGGGCCACCGGCGGCCAGACCACGGGCCGGCGCGGTTGGAATGGGTGGCGCATGGCGTGCAGCAGATAGCGGCCCGTGACCGAGTCCTCGGCGCGCATCACATCGGCCGGGCTGCCTTCGGCGACCAGCCGGCCGCCGCGCTTGCCCGCGCTCGGGCCTATGTCGATCACATGGTCGGCGCGGCGAATGGTGTCTTCGTCATGCTCGACCACGACCAGCGTATTGCCCTTCTCGCCAAGCTTGTGCAGCGCGTTGAGCAGGATGTGGTTGTCGCGCGCATGCAGGCCTATGGTGGGCTCATCGAGCACATAGCAAACGCCCTGCAGGTTGCTGCCCAGTTGGGCAGCGAGCCGTATGCGCTGCGCTTCGCCGCCGCTGAGCGTGGGCGCGCCGCGGTCCAGCGTCAGATAGCCCAGGCCCACCTCTTCGAGGAACTCGAGCCGGCCCAGGATTTCGGGCAGCAGGTCGCGCGCGATGCCGGCTTCGCGGCCGGTCAGCGTGAGCTGCTGCGCCCAGGTGCGCACATCGTTGACCGCGAGGCTGGCGATGTCGGTGATGCCCACGCCGTGAAAGCGCACGGCGCGCGCCGTGGCGTTGAGCCGCGTGCCCGCGCAGCAGGGACAGGTGACTTCGGCCAGGTCTTCGACTTCCTGGCCCTCGAACTTGACTTCGCGGCCGCGGTTGTCTTCGGCCATCAGGGTGTCGTCATAGACCTGGCGCTGGTCCTTGGTCAGCCTGACGCCCGTGCCCACGCAGTCGGGGCACCAGCCATGCTTGCTGTTGTACGAGAACAGCCGCGGATCGAGTTCGGCATAGCTGGTCGCGCAGATGGGGCAGGCGCGCTGCGTCGAATACGCCTGCAGCGTGCCCACGCCGGCCGTGCTCTGGCCGCCGGCCATGGCCGCGCCCAGGTTCTCTATGCCGCTGAGCACATGCAGCACGCCCTTGCCCAGCTCCAGCGCCTGGGTCAGGTAGCGGCGCAGCTCGGCTTCGTTGGCCGGCGAGACTTCGATGCTGGCCACGGGCAGATCGATGCTGTGTTCCTTGAAGCGGTCCAGGCGCGGAAAGCCCGTGGTCGGCAGGAATTCGCCATCGACGCGCAGATGCGTGTAGCCGCGCGGCCGCGCCCAGTCGGCGAGCTCGGTATAGACGCCCTTGCGGTTGACGACCAGCGGCGCAAGCAGGCCTATGTGCTGGCCGCGGAACTGCGTCATCAGCTGCGCGGCGATGCTGTCGGGCGTCTGCGGCTCGACGGCCGCGCCGTCATGGATGCAATGCTGGGTACCCAGCTTCACATACAGCAGGCGCAGGAAATGCCAGACTTCGGTGGTCGTGCCCACGGTGGACTTGCGCCCGCCGCGCGACAGCCGCTGCTCGATGGCCACGGTGGGAGGAATGCCGTACACCGCGTCGACTTCGGGCCGGCCCGCGGGCTGAACGATGGAGCGCGCATAGGCGTTGAGCGATTCGAGGTAGCGGCGCTGGCCTTCGTTGAACAGGATATCGAACGCCAGCGTCGACTTGCCCGAGCCGCTGACGCCCGTGACCACATTGAACTTGCCGCGCGGAATCTCCACCGACAGCTGCTTGAGGTTGTGCTCGCGCGCGTTGACGATCTCGATCACGTTCTTCGCGGGCAGCGCGGGCCGCGCCCGGGCCACGCGCGGATAGAGCATGGGCGCGACTTCGGTCACCAGCTGGCCGCCCACGCCCATTGCCAGGTCGTACTCGCGCAGCGCCTGGGCGGTGTGCGATGTGGGGTGCTGGCGCACGTCTTCGGGCGTGCCCTGGGCGACGATGAAGCCGCCGCCCTCGCCGCCTTCGGGCCCCAGGTCGATCAGCCAGTCGCTGGCGCGTATCACGTCGAGGTTGTGCTCGATGACGATCAGCGAGTGGCCGGCTTCGAGCAGCTTGCGCAGCGCGCGCATCAGCTTGGCGATGTCGTCGAAATGCAGGCCCGTGGTGGGCTCGTCGAACAGGAACAGCGTGCCCTTGCGCGCGATCGCCTGGCGCGACTTGGATGCGGTCTTCGCGGCTTCGGCGAGAAAGCCCGCAAGCTTGAGGCGCTGGGCCTCGCCGCCGCTGAGCGTGGGCACGGGCTGGCCCAGCTTCACGTATTCGAGACCGACTTCGACGATGGGCTGCAGCGCGCGCACCACGTCGCGGTCCTGGGCGAACAGCACGGCGGCTTCGCTCACCGTGAGTTCGAGCACATCGGCGACATTCAGCAGGCGCGGCTGCAATTCGCCCACCGCATGGCGCTCGATATGCACTTCGAGGATTTCGGGGCGGTAGCGCTTGCCGTCGCAGTCGGGGCAGCGCAGATAGACGTCGGACAGGAACTGCATCTCGACATGCTCGAAGCCCGAGCCGCCGCAGGTGGGGCAGCGGCCGTCGCCGCTGTTGAAGCTGAACTTGGACGCGGTGTAGCCGCGCTGGCGCGCCAGCGGCGCGACCGCGAACAGCTCGCGGATGCTGTCCCAGGCGCCGACATAGCTGGCCGGGTTGGAGCGCGCGGTCTTGCCTATGGGCGACTGATCGACGAACACCACGTCGCTCAGATGGTCCGCGCCCATGAGGCGATCAAACGCTCCCGCGGAGTCGGTGGGCTTGCCGAAATGGCGCAGCAGCGCGGGCGCGAGCACGTCCTGGATCAGCGTCGATTTGCCCGAGCCGCTGACGCCGGTCACGGTGACCAGGCGCTGCAGCGGGAAGTCGAGATCGAGGTGCTGCAGGTTGTGTTCGCGCGCGCCTTCGAGCACCAGCCGCGGCGTCGAGTCCGTCACCATGCGCTTGAAGCCAAAGCCCACCTGCTTGCGCCCGCCCATGTAGGCGCCGGTCAGCGTGTCGGCATGGCGCAGGTCTTCGGGCGTGCCGTCGAACACGATCTGGCCGCCGCGCGCGCCCGGGCCCGGCCCCATGTCGATCACGCGGTCGGCGGCAAACATCACGGCCGGGTCATGTTCGACCACGACCAGCGTATTGCCCGCGTCGCGCAGGCGCTGCATGGCTTCGGTGATGCGCTGCATGTCGCGCGGGTGCAGGCCTATGCTGGGCTCGTCGAGCACGAACAAGGTGTTGACCAGCGAGGTGCCCAGCGCCGTCGTCAGGTTGATGCGCTGCACTTCGCCGCCGCTGAGCGTGCGGCTTTGCCGGTCCAGCGTCAGATAGCCTATGCCGACATCGGCCAGGTATTTGAGCCGCGTATGGATTTCGGCGTGCAGCATCTTCAGCGCCTGGGCTTCGCCGTCCGAGGCCTGGGCCTGTTCGGTGGGTGCCAGCGTGGCGAAGAACTGCTGCAGCCGGTTGATCGACAGCCGCATCAGATCGTGCAGGCACAGGCCGGGCAAGGCTTCGAGCTGGGCCCGGCTCCAGGAAACGCCCGCGGGCATGAAGCGCTGCGCGGGCGGCAGCACGGCATCGGCGCCGGCCTTGGTGCCCAGGCGCCACAGTAGGCTTTCGGTCTTGAGGCGCGCTCCCAGGCAGGTGGGGCATTCGGTATAGCTGCGGTATTTGGACAAGAGCACGCGGATGTGCATCTTGTAGGCCTTGCTTTCGAGGTATTCGAAGAAGCGCTTGATGCCGTACCAGGTCTGGTTCCACTTGCCGTTCCAGTTCGGCGAGCCGTCAAGCACCCAGGCCTTCTGCTCGGCCGTCATCTTGGCCCAGGCGGTGTCGCGCGGAATGCCTTCGGCTTCGGCGTGGCGCATCAGGTCGTCCTGGATTTCCTTCCACGCGGGCGTCTGTATGGCCTTCACGGCGCCGGTGCGCAGCGTGAGCTTTGCATTGGGAATCACCAGCCCCCAGTCGACGCCGATCACGCGGCCGAAGCCGCGACAGGCCTCGCAGGCGCCGACGGCGGAATTGAACGAGAACAGCGACGGCATGGGCGCGGTATAGCCCAGGCCGCTTTCAGGGCAGTGCAGGCCCAGCGAATAGCGCCACAATTCGGGCTCGCCTTCCTCGGGCAGGCAATAGACCGTCATGTGGCCGCTGCCGCGCTTGAGCGCGACTTCGATGGCTTCCATGGCGCGCGCGCGTTCGGTGCGGCCCAGGCGGAAGCGGTCGGCGACCACATCGAGCATCTTCACGCGCGTGGGCGCGGCCTTCTTTGCCTTGCCCTTGGCGCCTTCGGCCACGGGCGCCGCGAGTTCGACGTCGCGCTCGGCCTGGACCTTGGTGAAGCCGCTGGCCGACAGCCATTGCTCCACTTCTTCGGCCGACGTATTGGCCGGCAGCTCGACCGCGAACGTGATCGCCAGCCGGGGATCGCCCGCGGCCGCACTGCGCTGCGCCAGCGCCGCGTAGATCGACTCCGCCGTGTCGTGCCGCACGGGCAGCGCCGTCACCTTGTCGTGCAGGTGGGCGGCGCGCGCGAACAGCAGCTTGAGGTGGTCGTTGAGCTCGGTCATCGTGCCCACCGTGGAGCGCGAATTGCGCACCGGGTTGGTCTGGTCGATGGCGATCGCGGGCGGCACGCCTTCGATGCGGTCGACAGCCGGCTTGTCCATGCGGTCGAGAAACTGCCGCGCATAGGCGCTGAACGTCTCGACATAGCGCCGCTGGCCTTCGGCATACAGGGTGTCGAACACCAGGCTCGACTTGCCCGATCCACTCGGGCCCGTGACCACCGTCAACTCGCCGGTGCGAATGTCGAGGTCGACGTTCTGGAGATTGTGCTGGCGCGCGCCGCGGATGCGGATCAGTCCCTGGGACATACAGGCAGTCTTTCTGAATGAAGGCGAACCATTCTAGGACTGGACCTGCGGATTGCGCCGCCTGTGGCGATAATGCCAGTCAATATTACTGTGTATTTATTCAGTGATTCTGCATATGTCGGCGCAGGCGCTGCGACAGGCATAAAAAAACCTCCCGGCACCGAAGCACCGGGAGGTTGAGGCTTTCAGACACTGGCCGCAGCCAGGCTCAGGCCATCAGAAGTTGTGGCGCACGCCCACGGCCAGCGAGCTGAAGTCGGCGCCCGCAGGGCCGCCTTGGTAGCTGATGTTCGAGCCGTTGTCGACCTTGGTGTAGAAGCCGTAGACCTTGGTGCGCTTGCTCAGGTTGTAGTTGTAGCCCAGGGTCCACTGGTTGGCAGCAGTGCCGCCCAGGGTGTTGCCACCGGCCTTGATCTTTTCCGCGCGGCCGAAGTTGGCGTGCAGTTCGGAAGCGCCCATGGCGTACATGGCGGCCAGGCGGTAGGCGTGGCGCTTGGCATCGGCGCTGGTGCCGTTGATGTTGTCCAGCGTCGTGTACTGGTAGTACGCGCCCAGCGTGAACGCGCCCAGGGCGTAGGAGCCGCGCAGTGCGACTTGCTGTGCCTCGCCGGCAAAGCTGCCGAACACGCCGGTCACAGCCTTGTTGCTGGTGTAGCCCAGGCCCAGGCCCAGGGGACCGGCGTTGTAGTTGGCCGACAGGTCGAAAGCGTTCTTCGCGCCTGGCGCCTTTTCGCTCAGCGAAACCGCGCCTTCGGCGCTGAAGCCGCCGAATGCGGGCGAGCGGTAGCCGATCTTGTTCACGTCGCGCATCACATACGAATACAGCACGTCGGCCGAGGTGCCGGTGTCGTGGTTGTGCATGCTGATGTAGTCGGCCGTGGCGTAGTACGAATCGGAGATGAAGTTGCCCAGACGCAGCGCACCGAAGCCGCCCGACAGGTTCACTTCGCTTTGACGACCGAAGAACTGCGAAGCCGCCACGCCGGTGTCGGAAGCAAAGCCGCTTTCGAGCTGGAAGCCGGCCTTGAGGCCGCCGCCCAGGTCTTCCGAACCACGAACACCCCAGCGCGAAGCATTGTTCTGCATGGCGGTGAGTTTGGCGTCGCCGACCTTCTGACGTTCCACCGTGGTGTTCACACGGCCGTAGATGGTGACGTTGCTTTGGGCCATGGCGGCCGAAGTGCCAGCGACGGCCAGAATGGCCAGCAATGCGCGTTGGGTGTTGTTCATTGGAGCTCCTTGATTTGTATGTTTCGACGCGGAGTAGACAGGGCGGCGGCGCGTTGCTGGCGCCCACTCCGGCTACCATGAAAATTCTAGAGTCACGAGGATGACGAAAGCCACAACCGACACGCTTTCGCTGCAAATTGATGCTTCCTCACCACACTTTTGCAGCAAGAGCGTGCGCAAAGTGCGGTCCTCAATGCAATGCGCGGCGACCAGGGCCGCCGCGCAGCGTTGCGCCGTCATTCAGCGCACAGGGGGTCAGTCACCCGCGTAGATGTCGATGTCCTTGGTTTCACGCACGAACAGCGTGCCGACGATCGCCGTCATGCCGGCGATGATGATCGGGTACCAGAGGCCGCTGTACATGTTGCCGGTCTGCGCCACGATGGCGAACGACATCGTGGGCAGCAGGCCGCCGAACCAGCCATTGCCGATGTGGTACGGCAGGCTCATCGAGGTATAGCGGATGCGCGTCGGGAACAGCTCGACCAGCATGGCGGCAATGGGACCGTAGACCATGGTCACCAGCAGCACCAGGTAGGTCAGGATCACGACCATCATCACCTTGTTCATCTTCTCGGGATCGGCCTTGGCGGGATAGCCGTCGGCCTTCAGCGTGTCGGCCACCGACTTCTTGAACGCCACGTCCTTGGCTTTGGCGTCTTCGGGCGTCAGGCCCTTGGCCGAGAAGCTCGGGATCTCGGTCGTGCCGATCTTGATCACCGCAGGCGTGCCGGCAGGCGCGTCGACGGCGTCATAGCTGACCGAAGCCGAAGCCAGCACCTGCTTGGCCACGTCGCACGAGCTGGTGAACTTCACGGTGCCCGTGGGGTTGAACTGGAACGAGCATTCGGCCGGGTCGGCAACGATCACCACCTTGTTCTTGAGCTGGGCGGCTGCCAGATCCGGGTTCGCGGCTTCGGTCAGCGCCTTGAACACCGGGAAGTAGGTCAGCACGGCCAGCACGCAGCCCAGCATGATGATGGGCTTGCGGCCGATCTTGTCCGACAGCGTGCCGAACACCACGAAGAATGGCGTGGCGATCAGCAGCGAGGCAGCGATCATCAGGTTGGCCGTGACGGCATCCACCTTGAGCTGCTGCGTCAGGAAGAACAGCGAATAGAACTGGCCCGTGTACCAAACCACGGCCTGGCCGGCCGTGAGGCCGAACAGCGCCAGCAGCACCACCTTGAGGTTCTTCCACTGGCCGAACGATTCCGCCAGCGGCGCCTTCGACGTCTTGCCTTCGGCCTTCATTTTCTGGAAGGCGGGCGACTCGGACAGCGTCATGCGGATCCAGACCGACACGCCCAGCAGCAGGATGGACACCAGGAAAGGAATGCGCCAGCCCCAGTCGGCAAATGCGGCTTCGCCCAGCGATGTGCGCACGCCCAGGATCACCAGCAGCGACAGGAACAGGCCCAGCGTCGCCGTGGTCTGGATCCATGAAGTGTAGGCACCGCGGCGGCCATGCGGCGCATGCTCGGCGACATAGGTCGCGGCACCGCCGTACTCACCACCCAGCGCCAGGCCTTGCAGCATGCGCAGGATGATCAGGATCACGGGAGCGGCCACACCGATGGAAGCGTAGGTGGGCAGGATGCCGACGATGAACGTCGACATGCCCATGATCAGGATGGTCACCAGGAAGGTGTACTTGCGCCCGATCATGTCGCCGAGCCGGCCGAACACCAGCGCGCCGAAAGGTCGCACGATGAAGCCCGCGGCAAATGCCAGCAGCGCGAAGATGAAGGCCGAGCCTTCGTCGAGTCCGCTGAAGAACTGCTTGGCGATGATGGCCGCCAGCGAACCGTAGAGGTAGAAGTCATACCACTCGAAAACCGTTCCGAGGGATGACGCAAAAATCACTTTGCGTTCTTCGGGTGTCATCGGGCGCGGTGCGACGCCCTTGACACCCACGCCGGGTGCAGCGTTGATGGCCATGCTGTTGTCTCCTGTTGGTTATTGGTACCGCCTGCAGCGGTCACCTCCATTCTTGGAGACGGTACTGACCCCTCTCTGACACCAAACCAACAGGAACTTGCATCAAACTGACGCCGCGCTGACATTCTCAGGTCCAACCCTTGGCCTGCATTTTGGGATGTGAAAAATCCGGGCCGGCAGGGCGTTTCAGGCTTTCAGGCCCGATGGCGTGCGCGCCAGCGCCTCCCAATGTTCTGCATCAAACCACGGCTCCTGCGCCAGATAGGCGCGCAGCATGGGCAGGCCGTCGAGTCCCCAGAAAACCTTGCCGTCGACTTCCCAGGCCGGCACGCCAAACACGCCGGCCGCGGCCGCGCCATCGGTGTTCGCGCGCAGCCAGTCCTTGGCACGCTGCGCGGCCTGCTCGTCGGTGCGCAGCTGCTCGCCAAGCTGCTGCTGCAATTGCGCCAGGCGCTGGGCGTCAAGCGCCGACTGACCGCCCTGCCAGACATGGCGCAGCACCGCGCCGGCCACATAGCGGTTGATGCTGCCGTCGTCGCTGCACTGCAGTGCCAGGCGCAGCAGCGGCAAGGGATTGAAAGGGTGTTCGGCCGGCATGTCCAGGCCCACGCCCAGCGATGCGCCCAGCCAGTGCACATGGCGGTAGGTCCAGGCGCGCTTGGCGGCAATGCCTGCGGGGCCGGGATTGCCGTCGCGCTGCAGCAGCGCGCCCAGCAGCACCGGCCGGTACTGGACCGTATAGCTCAGGCCTTCAAGCACTTCGGGCATGCGCTCGAAGGCCAGCCAGGCATAGGGGGAAACGAAATCGAGATGGAAGGTGATGTGTTTCATGCGCGGGAGCTCACTTTGAGGCCTGGCCGTTCATGCTTCGACAGGCTCAGCACGAACGGTTGGATATCGTTCGTGATACGTCAGGGGTTTCTGGGTGCACCCATAGTGCTCGGGCTCCTGCCGTTCGCCCTGAGTCCTGAGCCCTGAGCCCTGAGTCCTGAGCCTGTCGAAGGATCGAAGGATCGAAGGATCGAAGGGCCGGCATTTCTAATCAACGCCAGCCACCGCCGCTGCCGGATGCGCAACCCCGGCCCGCACCAGCAGCTGCGCCCAGATGGCACGCCGCTGCGCGGCATCGACCTTGCCCCAGGCGCGCAGCTCTTCCAGCGTGCGAAAGCACCCCTGGCAATGGCTGCGATCGGCGGTCATGCGGCAGACGCTGATGCAGGGCGAAGTGACCACGCCGTCGAAATCTTCGGCAAAGCCGCCTTCGGCCAGGACCAGCGCGGCGCGCTGCGCCAGCGCGACGGGAATGTCGATCACGGGCTTTTCGGCCACGGCCGGTGCCGCGACGACCGGAATGTCAGACAGCGTCACAGACAGTCGCCTCCCGCTTGGCCAGCAAGGCCTTGGCCACGCGCGACTGCGTGGGACGGCCGAGGAAATCGCTGATGTATTGGCCGGCGTCGATCAGTGCATCGAGATCGATGCCGGTTTCAATGCCCATGCCCTGCAGCATGTAGACCACGTCTTCGGTCGCGACATTGCCGGTCGCACCCTTGGCATAGGGGCAGCCGCCCAGGCCGGCAACCGAAGTGTCGAACTGCCAGACGCCCAGCTCGAGCGAAGCCAGCGTGTTGCTCAATGCCTGGCCATAGGTGTCGTGGAAATGTCCCGAGACATCGTCCAGCGCGAAATGCGCCAGCGTGGCCTCGATCGCGCGCTGCACCTTGATCGGCGTGCCCACGCCAATGGTGTCGGCCACGCCCACATGCTGCACGCCAATGCCTTTCATCAGGCCTGCGAGATAGCCCACGCGCTCGGGCGCGATCTCGCCTTCGTAGGGGCAGCCCACGGTGCACGACATGGCGCCGCGCACATAGATGCCGGCCGCGCGCGCGGCTTCGACCACAGGGGCAAAGCGATCGATGCTTTCGGCAATCGAGCAGTTGATGTTGCGCTGGCTGAAGGCCTCGCTGGCCGCGGCAAACACCACGATCTCGTCGGGACGGCTGGCCAGCGCCGACTCGAAGCCGCGCATGTTGGGCGTGAGCACCGAGTAGCGCACGCCGGGCTGGCGCGTGATGCCGGCCATGACTTCGGCGTTGTCGCCCATCTGCGGCACCCACTTGGGGCTCACGAAGCTCGTGACTTCGATTTCGCGCAGGCCGGCGGCCTGCAGGCGGTGCACGAGCTCGATCTTCACGGCCGCGGGCACGGTCTGCTTTTCGTTCTGCAGGCCGTCACGCGGGCCGACATCCACCAGTTTGACGCGAGAGGGATAGCGCATGGTATTCATTCCGTAGGGATAGTAGATTGTGCTGCGGGCGCAAGTTTTCAGTAGCCGCGGTGGCTTTCGACCACTCCGGTCAAAGGCTCGCCGCGCGCCAGCGCCTGCAGCTTGCCTATCATCTGCGCGAGGCTGTCCTCGCGCAGCGTGCGCGCCGACGCGTGCGGCGTGAGCTTGATGCGCGGATGGCGGCGGAACGCATGGTCCGCGGGCAGGGGCTCGGTGCGAAACACATCAAGCGTGGCGCCCGCCAGATGACCGGAATCGATCTGATCGATCAGGTCCTGCTCGACCAGGTGGTCGCCGCGCGCGACGTTGATCACATAGGCGCCCGGCAGCAGGCGCGAGAACGTGTCGGCGTTGAGGATGTCGCGCGTGTCGGGCGTCAGCGGCAGCAGGTTGACCAGCACCCGGCTCGCGCCGAGGAAGTCGCCGAAACCCTGGGCGCCGCTGTACGTGGTGATGCCTTCGAGTTCGCGCGGCGAACGGCTCCAGCCGTTGACCGGAAACTCGAAATGCGCGAGCGCCCGCGCCACGCGCTGGCCCAGCACGCCCAGGCCCATCACGCCGACGGGAAAGTCGCTGCGCCGGCGCGGCTTGCGAAAGCCCCATTCGCCGCGCGCCATGCCGGCTTCATAGGCATCGATTTCGCGGAAATGCCGGATCACGGCCTGGCACACATACTCGGCCATCTGCACCGCCATGCCAGCGTCCTCGATGCGCACCACGGCCGCGCCCGCAGGCAGCTTCAGCCGCAGCAGGCCGTCCACGCCGGCGCCCAGATTGAACATCGCCTTGAGGCCGGGCTGCTCGTCCATGAACTGCTGGGGCGGGGCCCAGACCAGCGCATAGTCGGCCTGCGGGTCGCCCGGCTGCCAGACCGAGACCTCGGCTTCGGGCAGGGCCGCGCGCAGGTCCTCGATCCAGGGACCGGGCTTGATATCAGTGCAGCAAAAAGTGATTTTCATGGGCGCCTAGCGTACCCCGGCTTGGGCGGCATGGCCGCCAAAAGCCCGGGATTCCTGCGTCTATGCGCGCGCCAGGCGCAGCAGCTCGGCGCCGTCGCCGATCTGATCGCCGGGCAGGTACAGCAGCTCTTCGACCAGGCCGTCGTGCGGCGCGGCAATGGTGTGCTCCATCTTCATGGCCTCCATCACCGCCAGCGCCTGTCCGGCCTTCACGCTGTCGCCCACCTGCACCGCAAACGACACCAGCTTGCCGGGCATAGGGGCCGTGAGGCGTCCGCCTTCGGTCTGCGCTTCGCCCGCATGGGCCAGCAGGTCGATGCCGGTCAGCGTCTGCGCGCCGCGCGGCGTGAACACATGGTATTGCTCGCCAAGCTGATGCACCTGGGCGCGCGTGCGCTGGCCGGCAAACTCCAGGTCGAGCCCGCCGTTGGCCGCGGAAAACACCAGCGGCGATTCCACGGCAGCCGCATCGCCCTGCGCGGGCAGCGCCAGCGACAGCACGCCGCCGGGCAGATAGCGCAGGCGCGCGTCCACGGTCTGGCCGCCGATCTGCCACGACCAGGGGCGCTCGGTCGTGCCGTGCGACTGCCAGCCATCGCGCCGGCTGAACGGGTCGGCGCCCTGCTGCGTCTGCTCCTGCAGCAGCGCGCTGGCGGTGGCCGCGGCCACGGCCAGCGGCAGGCCCACCGGGTCCTGATGGAACAGCACCGCCTTCTCGCGCTCTATCAGCGCCGTGTCCAGGCGCGCCTGGGCAAACGACGGCGAACGCAGCACATGGCGCAGGAACTGCACATTGGTTGCCAGGCCCACGATCTGCGTCTGCGCCAGCGCCGCGTCGAGGCGCGCCAGCGCCTGCTCGCGGTTGTCGCCGCGCACGATCAGCTTGGCGATCATCGAGTCGTAGAACGGGCTGATCGCATCGCCTTCGCGCACACCGTCGTCGATGCGCACATCGGCAATGCTGAAGCTGCTGGCGGCCGGCTTGCGGTAGACATGCAGCGTGCCGGTGGCGGGCAGGAACTGGTTGTCGGGGTTCTCGGCGCAGATGCGCGCCTCGATCGCATGGCCGATGATGCGCAGCTCGTCCTGGCGCTTGGGCAGGGGCTCGCCGCTGGCCACGCGCAGCTGCCACTCGACCAGGTCCTCGCCGGTGATGGCTTCGGTCACGGGATGCTCGACCTGCAGCCGGGTGTTCATCTCCATGAAGAAGAAGTCCATCGCGCCGCCGTCGCGCTGCTCGACAATGAATTCCACCGTGCCCGCGCCCACGTAGTTGACGGCGCGCGCCGCGGCCACGGCCGCCGCGCCCATCTGGCTGCGCAGCGCCTCGGTCATTCCCGGGGCCGGCGCCTCTTCCAGCACCTTCTGGTGGCGCCGCTGCACCGAGCAGTCGCGCTCGAACAGATAGACGTAGTTGCCCAGCGTGTCGCCGAACACCTGGATCTCGATATGCCGCGGGCGCTGCACGTATTTCTCGATCAGCACGGCGTCGTCGCCAAAGCTGTTGATGGCTTCGCGCTTGCAGCTGGCCAGCGCCGCGGCAAAGTCCGCGCTGCTGTCGACGGCGCGCATGCCCTTGCCGCCGCCGCCGGCGCTGGCCTTGATCAGCACCGGGTAGCCTATGCGATCGGCCTCGCGCTGCAGCTGCTCGGGGTCCTGGCCCGCGCCGTGGTAGCCCGGCACCAGCGGCACGCCGGCCTTTTCCATCAGCTGCTTGGAGCCGGCCTTGAGGCCCATCGATTGAATTGCCGAAGGCGGCGGGCCGATGAACACCAGGCCGGCGTCGGCGCAAGCCTGGGCGAACTCCTCGTTCTCGCTCAGAAAGCCGTAGCCGGGGTGCACGGCCTGGGCGCCCGTGGCCTGGGCCGCGGCCAGAATGCGCTCCCAGCGCAGATAGCTGTCCTTGGGCGCGCTGCCGCCGATGTGCACCGCCTCGTCGCAGGCCGCGACATGCTGCGAGCGCGCGTCGGCGTCGGAATACACGGCCACCGTGCGGATGCCCATGCGGCGCGCCGTGGCGGCAACGCGGCAGGCGATTTCGCCGCGATTGGCGATCAAGATCTTGCTGAACATACTGTCTCCTGACTATCGTTGTCTTGCCCCGTCGCCGCGGTCTGCGGCGCTGCGGGCCGGTTTCTATTGAAAGGGCGGCTGGGCGGCGGTGCCGCCGCCCAGCCAGCCACGTATCCTGCGCACGGCCGCGGCCAGAAAGCGCCAGAGCATCCAGGTCAGGACCCACAGCGCAATCAGCACCACCACCAGCACCACGGCAAACACTGCCGGGTTGGCCAGCGCCAGCCACAGCGCGCCCATGGCCGCGCCATCCTCGACCAGGCTTGCGCCGACATTGCTCAAGGGCTCGGGCGAGGTGTTGATCACGGCGCGCGTCGTGGTCTTGGCCGCCTGGCTGCTCAAGGCCAGCGTGCCGCCCATCAGCGCCGCGAAGGTGGCCATGGCAGCGCTGTCGGCGCCAAACACGCCGGCCGCCAGCGCCGCGCCCGCAGGCACGCGGATCACGCTGTGCAGCACGTCCCAGACCGAATCCACGCCGGGAATCTTGTCGGCAAAGAACTCGACGAACAGCAAGGTGCCGCTGCCCACGAGCAGCAGCGGATGCGCCAGCACGTCGAGCCCGCCGGGCAGCGCCATCATTCCGCTGGCGCCCAGCAGACCGACGGCAAACACCACCGCGTACAGCCTAAAGCCGCTGGCCCAGCCCAGGGCCGCGGCCAGCGCCAGCAGGCTGGGCAGGTCCATGCCGCCGGCCGCCTGGCCTATGCGATCGGCGGCCTCGCCCAGCGGCGCCAGCACCGCGGGGTCGGGGTGCAGGCCTATGCCGTGCAGCCACTGCACGATGCTGTTCCAGACGTTCTGCATATTGCGCTGTGCGTCAGGCGGCGCCGGCGGCGATCAGGCCAGCCACGAAGGCTTGCGCTTGGACAGGAAGGCCTGCACGCCCTCCTTGCCTTCGGCGCTCGCCCGGATGGTGGCAATGCCCTCGACCGTGGCCGCGACCAGGCCGGGCTCGATCTCGCGCCCGGCAACGTCGATCACCAGCTGCTTGCAGGCGCGCACCGCGGCCGGGCCGGCGCTCAGCAGGGGCTTGAGCAAGGCGGCCAGCGTGTCGTCGAGCGCGTCGGCGCCGGCCACTTCATGCACGAAGCCCATGCGCCGCGCCTCGGCGGCGTCGAAGCGCTCGCCCGTGAGGAAATAGCGGTGCGCGGCGCGCGCGCCCATGGCGCGTATCACGTAGGGGCTGATGGTCGCGGGAATCAGGCCGATCTTGACTTCGCTCAGGCAAAAGCCCGCGCTGTCGGCGGCCACCGCCATGTCGCAGGCCGCGACCAGGCCCATGCCGCCCGCGTAGACATCGCCCTGCACGCGCGCAATCGTCGGCTTGGGGCATTCATAGATCACGCGCAGCATCTCGGCGAGCTTGCCCGCGTCGTCGCGGTTCTCGTCGCGCGTGTAGTCGGCCATGCGGCGCATCCAGTTCAGGTCGGCGCCGGCGCAGAACGCCGGGCCTTCGGCCGCAAGCACCACGGCGCGCACATCGGCGCGTTCGCCCACGGTGAGAAACGCCTGGGTGATGTCGGCAATCGCGACATCGCTGAACGCGTTGCGGATCTCGGGCTGGGACAGCGTGATGCGGGCCACGCCCGCGTCATAGGCAATGTGAAGCGTAGACATGCGAACTCCTTTACATGCGGAACACGCCAAAGCGTGTGTCTTCGATGGGCGCATTGCGCGCGGCCGACAGGCCCAGCGCCAGCACGCGGCGCGTGTCGGCCGGGTCGATCACGCCATCGTCCCACAGCCGCGCCGTCGCGTAGTAGGGGTGGCCCTGGTCTTCGTACTGCTGGCGAATCGGCGCCTTGAACGCTTCCTCCTCGTCGGCGCTCCACTGGCCGCCGCGGCCTTCGATGCCGTCGCGCTTGACCGTGGCCAGCACGCTGGCGGCCTGCTCGCCGCCCATCACCGAGATGCGCGCGTTGGGCCACATCCAGAGGAAGCGCGGCGAGAACGCGCGCCCGCACATGCCGTAGTTGCCGGCGCCGAAGCTGCCGCCGATGATGATCGTGAACTTGGGCACGGCGGCCGTGGCCACGGCCGTGACCAGCTTGGCGCCGTGGCGCGCTATGCCCTCGTTCTCGTACTTGCGCCCGACCATGAAGCCGGTGATGTTCTGCAGGAACACCAGCGGAATCTTGCGCTGGCAGCACAGCTCGATGAAATGCGCGCCCTTGACGGCCGACTCGCTGAACAGAATGCCGTTGTTGGCAATGATGCCCACCTGCATGCCCTCGATGCGCGCGAAGCCGCAGACCAGCGTGCTGCCGAAGCGCGCCTTGAATTCGTCGAACTGGCTGTCGTCGACGACGCGGGCAATGATTTCGCGCACGTCAAACGGCTTGCGCGTGTCGACGGGAATCACGCCATAGAGTTCCTCGGCGGGAAAGCGCGGTGCCACGGGCGCGGCGTCGGCGGCATCGGGCTGCTTGCTGCGGTTGAGGTGCGAGACCGCGGTGCGCGCCAGCGCCAGCGCGTGCAGGTCGTTTTGCGCGAGGTGGTCGGCAACGCCCGACAGCCGCGTGTGCACGTCGCCGCCGCCCAGGTCCTCGGCGCTGACGACCTCGCCGGTCGCCGCCTTGACCAGCGGCGGGCCGCCCAGAAAGATCGTGCCCTGGTCCTTGACGATGATGGACTCGTCGCTCATTGCCGGCACATAGGCGCCGCCGGCCGTGCACGAGCCCATGACGACGGCGATCTGCGCAATGCCCTGGGCGCTGAGATTGGCCTGGTTGAAGAAGATGCGGCCGAAATGGTCGCGGTCGGGAAACACATCGTCCTGGTTGGGCAGGTTGGCGCCGCCCGAGTCGACGAGATAGATGCAGGGCAGGCGGTTCTGCGCCGCCACTTCCTGGGCGCGCAGATGCTTCTTCACCGTGATCGGGTAGTAGGTGCCGCCCTTCACGGTCGCGTCGTTGCAGACGATCATGCAGTCGATGCCGCTGACCCGGCCTATGCCGGCAATCAGGCCCGCGCCAGGCGCGGCGTTGTCGTACATGTTGAGCGCGGCCAGCGGCGCAAGCTCGAGAAACGGCGTGCCCGGGTCGAGCAGCTGCTGCACGCGGTCGCGCGGCAACAGCTTGCCGCGTGCCAGGTGCTTGGCGCGCGCGGCTTCGCCGCCGCCCGCAAACACCTTGTCGACCTGGCGGCGCAGGTCCTGCACCACGCTTTGCATCGCGGCCGCATTGGCCAGAAAATCCGCCGAGCGGGAGTTGAGTCGAGTGTCCAGAATGCCCATGGCCTGCCTTGTGTATGTTTTGCCCTAGCGGCAAACGTGGTTTTTATTTCCATTCAGCGGTCTGCAGCGTTTGCCGCTGAGGACAATGCCCGCATGCACACCGTTGAAACCGTCTTGCTGGTACTGATGCTCGGAGCCCTGACCGGCATCGCTGCCAGATATGTCCGCGCCATTCCTCTGCCCCTGATACAAATCGCGCTCGGCGCCCTGATTGCCTGGCCCCAGAAGGGCCTGCACATTGCCTTCGATCCCGAGCTGTTCCTGTTGCTGTTCATTCCACCGCTGCTGTTCTCCGACGGCGCGCGCATTCCCAAGCGTGAATTCTTCGCGCTCTACAAGCCGATCCTGAAGCTGGCGCTGGTGCTGGTACTGTTCACGGTACTCGGTCTGGGCTATCTGATCCACTGGATGATTCCCGCAATGCCGCTCACGGTGGCCTTTGCGCTGGCCGCCGTGATCTCGCCCACCGATGCCGTGGCGGTCTCGGCCATCACGCGCAACCTGGGCATGCCCGAGAAGACCATGCATGTGCTTGAAGGCGAGTCGCTGCTCAACGATGCCTCGGGCCTGGTGGCGCTCAAGTTCGCCGTGGCCGCGACGCTGACCGGCATGTTCTCCTGGGGCGATGTCGCCAAGGAATTCACCTGGATGGCCGTGGGCGGCCTGGGCGTGGGCGCGGCGCTGGGCTGGGGCTTCAGCTATGCGCGCAGCACCATCACGCGCCGCCTGGGCGATGTCGCCGCGACGCAGATGGTGTTGCTGCTGCTGCTGCTGCCGTTTGCCGCCTATATCGTCGGTGAAAAGATCGGTGTCTCGGGCATTCTGGCGGCCGTGGCCGCGGGCGTGGCGACCAACTTCGCCGACCTGGACCGCGGCAACTTCATCACCGAGCGCATGCAGAGCACTGCAACCTGGTCCATGGTCGAAGCCGCTTTCAACGGCGCGATCTTCCTGCTGCTGGGCCTGCAGCTGCCGTCCATCATCGGCAGCACGCTGTTTGCGGCCGGCGAAGACTGGTGGATTCTGGTCGGCTATGTGGTCGTGATCTCCACGGCCCTGCTGCTGATGCGCTGGGTCTGGCTGATGCTGGGCGTGCAGCGCAGCCTGCACCAGGCCCACCGCCTGGGCAAGATGGCCGAGAAGCCTTCGCGCCTGCTGACGCTGGCCACCACCGTTGCCGGCATTCGCGGCGCGGTGACGCTGGCCGGCGCGCTGTCCGTGCCGCTGTTGCTGCACAACGGTCAGCCGTTCCCGGCGCGCGACCTGCTGATCTTCCTGGCGACGGGCACCATCCTGTTCACGCTGGTGCTGGCCAGCATCGCCCTGCCCTGGATACTGCGCCACATGCCGCCGGCCGCCGAGCCCGAGACCGTGCGCGAAGAGCGGCTGGCACGCGTTGCCGCCAGCCAGGCCGCGCTCAACAGCCTGATGCTCAGCGACGAGCAGGCGCGCCAGCGCGACCCGGCCTGGCTGGCGCAGCGCCAGGAAGTCGTCGGCCACCTGACCCAGGAATACCGCAACCGGCTGAACCTGCTGGACGACAGCAGCACCTCGGCCTCCTCGGTCGAGGCGCAAAGCGAGACTCCGGAGCTGGTGATGCAGCGCAAGCTGCGCTACGTGATGGAAATGGACATGCGCATCCACTGCCTGCAGCGCGAACGCGAAGTGCTGTACGCCGAACGCCAGGCGCACCGCATCAACGACGAGTCGCTGCGCAGCCTGGTCAATGAACTCGATCTGTCCGAAGTGGCGCTGCGCAAGCGCCTGGCCGTGGCACGCCGCGCTGCCGGCCTGCCGCCGGCCGACGAGCACAGCACGGGCCATGCCACGCATTGAGCGACGGGGGACGGCGGGGGCAAGGCAGGGCATGGCTGTCAGCATACGGGTCTGCCCTGCGCCATTCAGGCCACAAAGGTTGCAATAATTGCCAGCACCATGTCCACACCGGTTCTCGTCCGCCCGCCCCAGCCGCTCGCCGCGCATGCCGCCGACGGCCACCCCGCGCTCACGCCCATGGCGTTTGTACAGGCAATCGTGCAGGCCTACGCCGACCGCGGCATGCCCGCCGACGGCGCGCTGAGCAAGGCACAAATTGCGCCACAGTCGGTGGCCGATGACAGCGCCCGCATCACCGCGATGCAGATGGAGGCGCTGTCCGACGCCGCGATGCGCGAACTCGACGACGAGGCCCTGGGCTGGTTCAGCCGCCGCCTGCCCTGGGGCAGCTACGGCATGCTGGCCCGCGCCTCTATCAGCAGCGGCTCCCTGGGCCTGGCGCTGGCGCGCTGGTGCCGCCACCACGGTCTGCTGGCCGACGACATCGCGTTGAACCTGCAGACCCAGGGCGACATCGCAGAACTGGTGATCACCGAACAGCGGCCGCTGGGCGCGATGCGCGAGTTCTGCCTGGTTTCGGTGCTGCGCAACATCCACGGCCTCGCAAGCTGGCTGATCGATGCGCGCCTGCCGCTGCTGCAGGCCTACTTTCCCTTCGCCCGACCCGCGCATGCCGATGTCTATCCGGTGCTGTTTCCCGTGGCCGAGCCCAGGGGCGTGGTGTTTGGCGCGGCCCAGGCGAGCCTGCGCTTCGACGCACGCCACCTGGCGCTGCCGCTGGCGCGCGACGAGGCCGCGTTGCAGCAGATGCTGCAGCGCGCCCTGCCCATACAGGTGCGCCCCTACCGGCGCGAGCGGCTGCTGGCCCAGCGCGTGCGCCGCCTGCTGATTGCCGACGCCCAATGCCTGCACACGGCCGTGACGCTGGCCGAGCTGCTGCACCTGTCGGCGCGCAGCCTGCACCGCCAGCTCAAGGAAGAAGGTACCTCGCTGCAGGCGCTCAAGGACACGGTGCGGCGCGAGCGCGCCCTGACCCTGCTGCACCGCACCAGCCAGCCGATCAAGCGCGTTGCGCTGGCCTGCGGCTTCGTCAGCGAGAAAAGCTTCATGCGCGCCTTCCGCCAATGGACCGGCGATACCCCGGCGCAATACCGGCGGCGCAGCACGGCCCTGCCCGACTGAGCAGACTGGCGCGATCCGCACCCTTTGCGGCGCGCCGCGTTCCCCGGCCCTGCCTAGACTGGCACATGCCCGATACTCCCGCCCCCTACCAATTGCACCACTGCGTGAGCGCGCGCTCGTTTCGCGCGCTGTGGACTCTCGAAGAGCTGCAGCAGCCCTACGAGTTGCTGATGCTGCCCTTTCCGCCGCGCGCGCTGGCACGCAGCTACCTGGAACTCAACCCGCTGGGCACGGTGCCGCTGCTGCGCCATGGCGCGGCGCGGCTCACGGAGTCGGCGGCCATCTGCGAATACCTGGCAGCGCTGCACCCGCAGCAAGCCCTGGCGGTGGGCGCGCAGGAAAGCGATTTCGCGGCCTATCTCAACTGGCTGCACATGAGCGACGCCACGCTGACGTTTCCGCAGACGCTGGTGCTGCGCTACACCCACTTCGAGCCGCCCGAGCGCCTGCAGCCCCAGGTGGCACAGGACTATGCGCGCTGGTTTCTCGCGCGGCTGCGCGCGGTCGAAGCCGCAGTGCAATCCCAGCAATGGCTTTGCGCCGGGCGCTTCACGGCCGCCGACGTGGCCGTGGGCTATGCGCTGATGCTGGCCGTGCACCTGGGCCTGGCGGCCCAATGGGGGCCGGCGACCCAGGCCTATTGGCAGCGGCTGCAGGCCAGGCCCGCGTTTGCGCGCGCGCTGGCTGCCGAACATGCCGCCGCGCTGGCACAGGGCGTGCCGACCACGCCTTCGCCGCTGCTGCGGCCCTGAAGGGCCAGGGCCTCAGGCCGCAAGCAGCGCGGGCAGCTCTGCCATGGAGCGCATGATGCGCGCCACGCCCGCGTCCTGCAGCATCTGCGGCGTCGCGAACAGCACGGGGTCGGGGCAGTAGCCCCAGACCGTCGCGCCGGCCGCCAGCCCCGCCTGAATGCCAGGCACCGAATCCTCGATCACCAGGCAGCGCTCGGGCGCGATGCCCAGCGCGGCCGCGGCCGCAAGATAGACATCGGGAAACGGCTTGGAGCGCGGCGTCTCGTGGCCGCTGAACACCCGGCCCGCGAAATACGGCGCCATGCCGACCTGGGTCAGCTGCATTTCCACCTTGAAGCGGTCGGCGCCCGAAGCCACGGCAATGCGCCCGTCAAGCTGCGCATGCACCGCCTGCACCGCAGCCAGCGCGCCGTCGATGGCCACCAGTTGCGCGCGCAGCTGGTCGTTGCGGCGCGCATAGAACGCCGCCATCCATTCATCGGTCAGCGGCCTGCCGGTGTGCGTCTCGATGCGCGCGGTCTCGCTGCGCACCGTGCGGCCTATGAAGGTGCGCATGCACTCCTCGGCCGAGATCGGCCAGCCCGATTCATTGAGCATGGTGCACAGCACCGTATTGGTAATGGTTTCGCTGTCGACCAGCACACCGTCACAGTCGAACAAGATCGCGTCAAATTGCATTGCTTGCGCCGGCAGGGCCGGCCTTCTTATGAAGATTCAAAATTCCCTACCATTCGTTCCAAGTGGACACCCTGGTGGCTGATTCGTGAGGACAGGTCCGTCACCCTTCGATCCTTCGACAGGCTCAGGATCAGGGCGAACGGGAAAACCGTTCGTGGTGAGCCTGTCGAACCATGAACGTCCTGCCCTAAAAAAAACCGCCCTACCCCTCCGACACCCGACTAGAACTGGTCCCCGTCCACATAAAACCAGCGCCCGCCTTCGCGCACGAACCGGCTGCGTTCATGCAGCCGCACCGCGCGCCCGGCAATCCGATAGCGCGCGACAAACTCGACTTCGGCGCGGTCCTCGCCCGTCACCTGGAAGTCCTTGACGCTCAGCCCCAGCCAGCGCGTGGCGGCATCGAACTCCAGCGTTGCCGGGCGCTGGCTCGCATGCCAGGTGGCCTGCAGATAGTCCGCGTTCTCGCGCACGAAGGCGCTGTAGCGCGAGCGCATCAGATGCTCGGCATCGGGCGCGGGCGTGGTGTCGAAATGCGCGATGAAACGCTCGCAGCAGGCGGCATAGGACAGCGGCCGCGCCTTGCCATCGACCCGCCCGCAGGGGCAGGCCGCAACCATTGCCTGGCCCATCAGCGCGCACCGAACACTTTCTGCAGCAGCGCGCTGCCCGTGCCCACGGGGTCCTTGCGGATCTTGCGTTCTTCCTCGCCAATCATCAGGAACAGGCCGTCCAGCGTCTTGCCCGTGACGTACTGCGACAGATCGGCATCCTGGGCGCTGATCAGGCCCAGGCCTGCGGCCTTGCCCGCGAACTGGTTGTACTGCTGCGCCAGGCCCACCTGGTCGGTCGCCTGCTTGACCACGGGCAGAAAGCGCGTGTTCAGCGGCGCGCGCGTCTTCTCGGCGAAGAAGGCCGTCACCGAGTTGTCGCCACCCGTCAGTATCTTCTTCGCATCGGTGACGCTCATGGTCTGCACCGCGTTGACCAGCAGGTCCTTGCCCATGGGCACGGCGGCTTCGGCCGCGCGGTTGATCGCGGTCTCGAGTTCGGTGATGCGCTTGCCCTGGCCAAAGCGCTTCATCAGCTTGGCCGCATCGTCGAGATAGCCCGGCAGCGGAATGCGCACCTGGGGATTGTTCAGAAACCCGTCGGGGCGGCCCAGCAGCGCCACGGCGGCCTCTGCTCCCTTGCTCAATGCCAGCTTGATGCCGCTGCTGGCATCGGCGGATGAGAGGTCGGCCAGCGACAGCGCCCGGGCCTGCTGCCAGGTGCCCAGCAGCAGTGCGCCCATTGCACCACCGCCCCACCGATGGCACTGGCGGCGCGTGATGGAAGAGGTGGAGGTCGGCGAAGTGTGCATGGTCGGAATTCCTTGAAAAAAGCGGGCGCCAGGCCTTGCGGCATGGCTGCGCCCACCGCCATTTTGCCTTCGACCACAGCACCCCTGTCGCCACGGCGGTCTGGACAAGCCGCGCGCCGGCCGGCACAGTGCGCCATGCAACCCTTGGAGTGCGACATGCTGGAGCTATCGGTACCGTGGTGGGAATTCGTTTTCCGGGGAGTGGTCGTCTACCTGTTCCTGCTGGTCTTCCTGCGCCTGACCGGCAAGCGCCAGACCGCGCAGTACGCGCCGTTTGACCTGATCCTGCTGCTGATCCTGTCGAATGCGGTGCAGAACGCGATGAACGCCGGCGACAACTCGCTGCTCGGCGGGCTGATTCTCGCGACCACGCTGCTGGTCTGCCACATGCTGCTGTCGCGCCTGGGCTATTACTTTCCGCAGCTGTCGCGCCTGATCGACGGCAAGGCCCAAGTGCTGGTCGACAAGGGCCAGGCCAACACGGCACTCATGCACCAGGAATTGATCACGCGCGAAGACCTCGACGCCGCGCTGCGCGCCAGCGGCTGCCTGCACCTGCACGAAGTCGAGCGCGCGACGCTGGAGACCGACGGCCATATCACCATCGTTTTAAAAAGAATCACCCCCTGAGCCGCTAAAGCGGCTTCCCCCTCTCAACCTTCGGTGGAGGGGGACGGCAGCCTCGGTGCGGGGCGGCCCTTCCTCGCTGCCCCCTTGCTGGGACACGCCAGTTTCATGAGCTGATTGGCTCGAGCGCCATGGGTTACAGACCAGCCTCAGGCCAGCGCGCGCTGGATGATGATCTTCTGCACGTCGCTCGTGCCTTCGTAGATCTGGCACACGCGCACATCGCGGTAGATGCGCTCCACGGGGAAGTCGCTGACCACGCCATAGCCGCCCAGCGTCTGGATCGCCGCGCTGCA
>NZ_JAVWWA010000086.1:0-1921 GCF_036666375.1 Comamonas sp.
CCGTGGCCGCGGACACCAAGGCCATGAAGGAAGGCATTCAGGCCTTTGTCGATGCGTATAACGCATTGAACGACAAATTGAGTGCGCTGACAAAGTACGACCCGGATACCGGCGTCAAGGGACTGCTGCAGGCCGACAGCACGACCGTGAGCATCCAGAACGCGTTGCGCATGATGACCATGAACATCGTCAAGGGCGGTGGTGCGTTCACGCGGCTGTCGGACATCGGCATCCAGATGGAGCAGGGCGGCAATCTGTCCGTCAACGACACCGACCTGACCAAGGCACTGACCGATGTCTCTTCGCTCAAGGGCCTGTTTGCCACCAAGAGCGACAGTCTGGGCGCAAACGGCGGCATTGGTGTGAATTTCAAGGCGTTCACCGATGGCATGCTGGCTTATGAAGGCACGCTCAACGCCAAGACCGATTCGCTCGAGAGCTCGCTCAAGCGCAACGGCACAGATCAGGATAAGGTGCTCAACCGCGCCTCGACGCTCGAAAGTCGGCTGCTGGCGCAATACACTGCGCTGGACGTCAAAATGGCGTCACTGAATGCGTTGGATGCCTACGTGACGCAGCAGGTTGCGTCCTGGAACAAGTCCACGAGTTGAAGTGGCCGGGGCCGCGCGCCCTGTATCGGGTTTGGGTGTACGGATAGGCACACGCAAATTTTTTTAAGATTTCGCTTGATTTTGGAGGACTTCTGCCGAAAACAAAGGCAAGTAGTTCACAAGGATGCCAGTCATGTATACCCCCGTAAGTTCCCGTGCTGCCAATGCATATCGGCAAATTGGCGTGCAATCCGGCATTGATGGTGCAACGCCCCATCAACTGGTGCAAATGCTGTTTGATGGTCTGTTGCAGTCGCTGAACGCGGCGCGCGGAGCGCTGCAGCGGGGCGAAATAGAGAACAAGGGAACGCACATCGGTAAGTCGGTGCGCATTCTTGAAGAAGGGCTCAAGGGCGCGCTCAATCCGGTTCAAGGCGGCGAACTCGCCGTGAACCTGGGCACGCTCTATGACTATTGCATTACTCGGCTGACGATGGCCAATTTGCGCAATGACCTGGCTCTGGTCGAAGAGGTCGTGGGTTTGATTGAACCCGTGGCCCAAGGCTGGAAGGAAATGGGCCAGGCGCAAGTGGACTCGGGCGGTGGAGGTTACTAACGATGGGGACGCAATTGATCGATTATTACAAGGCCATAGAAGACAGCAGCCTCAAGATGCTCGAGGCCGCACGGGGGAAAGACTGGGAAGGCGTTGCACGCTACGAAGGTGCCTGTGCGGTGTTGATCGAGCAGTTGCGCTTTCAGTCCCAGGAGCAGGAGCTGCTGCCAGAGCAGCGCCGTGAAAAGGCGCGCATCATGCAGCGCATCCTGCGCAACGACGCCCAGATCCGCACGCTGGCCGAGCCCTGGCTCGCGCAGGTCGAACATATGTTCGACGGCCAGCCCCAGGTCCTGCACTGAACCCACGGCGGCGCCCCGCGCGCCGCCTGCAGGCAGCAAAAAACCCGCCCTCGTGAGATGGCGGGTTTTTTTATGGCGTGTTCGACGGCGCGGACTCAAACTCTTCACTACCGTTCGCCCTGAGCCTGTCGAAGGGCGTTTCAGGGCGGGCTGTCTGCCTCCGGCGATGCCGTGCGATGGCTGGAGAGCTCCAGGCCGGCTCAGCACGCAATCCCATCGGCCCTGAGTCTATGGAAGGCCTGAAGGACCATCCATCGCACCGCTCACTGCGCCGCAGCGCCAAACACCAGACGCAAAAAAACCGCCAGCGCAGGCCGGCGGTGCATGGAAAGCGAGAAACAGCGCGCCAGCGCGCCGCTGTCAGACCTGCATGTTCATGACATCGGTATAGGCCTGGACCAGGCGGTTGCGCACATGCAGCGATGCCTGGAAGCCGATCTGCGCCTTCTGGA
>NZ_JAVWWA010000086.1:2021-24201 GCF_036666375.1 Comamonas sp.
ACCAGGCGGTTGCGCACATGCAGCGATGCCTGGAAGCCGATCTGCGCCTTCTGGATCGCGACCATGGTCTCTTCGAGGCTCACGGCGGGATTCTCGAGCTGCACTTCACGTTGCAGATTGCCCGAGTGTTCCTGCGCGGCGCTCACCGATTGCAGAGCACCCTTGAGTGCCTGGGTAAAGCCCCCGTCGATCTCCCGGGTAGAGGTAGGCGTTGCAGCAACGCGGCGGGGCAGGTCAGTGCCGGAGAGGGAAGGAATCGAAGTATTGATGCGCAGGTCCATGACAAATCCCTTGGGAGTTTGTGAGATGGGTTGAATCGTAGGTGCTCGGCGACAGTTCATCTCGGGGAATAGATGCCCAAAGGCGCGCCTTATCGGCGGAACGTGCCGGCCCGAAGTCCGAATAATCGGTCGCACGTCAGGCTCCCTGTTGGGCCTCACCAAATTGGAACCAAGATGTCTGCAGTCGCTGAAATCCCCGTCGTCGTAAATCCTCCCGCCAGCCCTTCGTGGACCCAGCGGATGTCCTCCATGGATAAAGGCCAGCGCCTGCGCCTGGGCGCCGTCGCCGTTCTGGTGGTGGTCGGTCTGGTCGCGGCGGTGATGTTCAATCGCCAGCCCGATTACAAAGTGCTGTTCTCCAACCTGAGCGACAAGGATGGCGGCGCCATCGTCGCCCAGCTGACCACGCTCAATGTGCCTTACCAGTACAGCGAAGGTGGCGGCGCGATCCTGATTCCGGCCGACCGCGTGCACGATGTGCGCCTCAAGCTCGCGACCCAGGGTCTGCCCAAGGGCTCGGTGACCGGCTTCGAGCTGATGGAAACCAGCCGCTTCGGCATCACGCAGTTCCAGGAGCGGCTGAACTTCCAGCGCGGCCTTGAAGGCGAGCTGACGCGCTCCATCCAGGCGCTGGCTTCGGTGCAGAACGCCCGCGTGCACCTGGCGCTGCCCAACCAGAACGGATTCTTCCGCGAACAGCAAAAGCCATCGGCTTCGGTGCTGGTGACGCTGCACCCGGGCCGTTTCCTGGACCGCGCGCAGATCGCCGGCATCGTGCACCTCGTCGCTTCGAGCGTGCCCGAACTCCAGCCTGCGGCCGTGAGCATTCTCGACGACACCGGCAAGCTGCTGTCGCAGTCGCCCGACGGCAATGGCAACCAGGTCGATGTGCAGAAGCTGATGTACACCCAGCAGATCGAGCAGCAGTACACGCGCCGCATCCTGGACATTCTCGAACCCGTGGTCGGCAAGGACAATGTGCGCGCCCAGGTCACTGCCGACATGGATTTCAGCCAGACCGAGTCCACGTCCGAGCAGCACCGCCCCAACCAGGGACCTGACAGCAGCGCGGTGCGCAGCCAGCAGGTGGTCGAAAGCTCGGGCTCGCAACAACCCGCACAGCCCACAGGCGTGCCCGGCGCGACCAGCAACCAGCCTCCCGTGGCCGCGGCCGCACCCGTCAATGGCGCCAATCCCGCACCCGCCGCGGCCAATGGCCAGGGCGCTGCGACCGGCGCCAAGCGTGAATCGCTGACAAATTACGAAGTCGACAAGACGGTGCGTGTGACGCGCAGCAGCAGCGGCGCGATCAAGCGCCTGACCGCTGCCGTGGTGGTCAATTACCAGCCCGTGACGACCGAAGCCGGCCAGGCGCCGGTGCAGCAGGCCCTTTCGGCCGAGCAGCAAGCCAAGATGCTGGCCCTGGTGCGCGAAACCATTGGTTTCAGCCAGGAGCGCGGCGACTCGGTCAACCTGATGAATGCGCAGTTCCGCGACGACAGCGTTCCAGTGGTGGAACTGCCGCTGTGGAAGCAGCCCGAAGTGATCGAGCTGGCCCGTACGCTGGCCTGGCCTCTGGGTCTGGCACTGTTTGGCGCAATCCTGATTCTGGGCCTGTTGCGGCCGCTGCTCAAGAGCCGGGCCGTCGAGGCCAAGGGCTCGCAGCTCGACGCACTCGAAGCCGACGATCCGGACCGTCCGCCGCTGCTGGGCGGACCCGTGGCGGAACTGACGCCGACGGAAAGCCAAGTGCGCCTGGAGCAGGCACGTCAGTTGACCAAGCAGAACCCGATCGCCGTGGCGAATATTGTGAAAACCTGGGTGAACGGCGAAAGCTGATCGAACCCACACATGGACGAAGTTTCCTATGGATGAACGAGGCCTCAACGACGCCGCCATCTTGCTGATGTCTCTTGGCGAGGAAGAGGCGGCCGAGGTGTTCAAGCACCTGTCGCCCAAAGAAGTACAGAAGCTCGGCGAAACGATTGCGCGCATGCGCGGCGTTTCGCGCGAGAAAGTCGACTTCGTGATCAACCGTTTCACCGACGATGCCGCGGCCCAGAGCCTGCTGGTCAACGATGCCAGCGACTACGTGCGCTCGGTGCTGCGCCGCGCGCTCGGTGAAGACAAGGCATCGCTGCTGATCGATCGTATCCTGCAGGGCGGCGACGTCTCGGGCATCGAAAGTCTCAAGTGGATGGACCCGCTGTCGGTGGCCGAGCTGCTGCGCGGCGAGCATCCGCAGATCGTCGCAGCCATCCTGGTTCACCTGGAATACGAGCAATCGGCCGCGGTGCTGATGCAGTTGCCCGATCGCTTTCGCAGCGAAGTGCTGCTGCGCGTGGCGACGCTCGAAGGTATTCAGCCGACGGCGCTCAAGGACCTCAACGAAGTGCTGTTCAAGGTGCTCGCCGGCGGTGACAAGGTGCGCAAGACTTCGCTGGGCGGCGTCAAGACCGCGGCCGAAATCATCAATCAGCTTGGCGGCAACGCCGATGTGGCGGTGCTCGACACCATCCGCAACTACGACGTCGACCTGGCGCAGAAGATCATGGACAAGATGTTCGTGTTCGACGATCTGGTCAAGCTCGACGACCGCTCGCTGCAGCTGGTGCTGCGCGAAGTGGCTTCCGAGACACTGATCGTCGCGCTCAAGGGCGGGACCATGGAAGTGCGCGACAAGATTCTCGCGAACATGTCTATGCGCGCCTCCGAAGCCCTGCGCGAAGACCTCGAGTCGCGTGGCCCCATGCGCCTGTCCGAAGTCGAAGCGCAGCAGAAGGAAATTCTCAAGGTGGTGCGCCGCCTTGCGGAAGAGGGTCAGGTCACCATAGGCGGCGCTGCCGAAGACAGCTATGTCTAACGGAATGAATTCCCGCTTCATCCCCAGCGAGGAAATCGACGCTGGTGCCGTGGTGCAGTGGCGCTTCGGCGCGGTCGGCGATGCCGGCCTGGTGCCCAAGCTGCCGCACGAAAGCAGCCTTGACCAGCGCCTGGATATGGATGTGATCGACGCACCGGCTGCCACAGCGGCGCCCGAGCCTCAGCAGGACGCCGCGGAAATCGAGGCCCTGCTGCAGCAAGCGCGCGAACAGGCGCATGCCGAAGGCCGCGCCCAGGGCCTGGCCCAGGGCCGCGCCGAAGCCACGAACGAATGGCAGCAGCGCATGGACAGCTACACCTCGGGTGCGGGTCGCGAAACCGCGCAACGCATGCAGGCGCTGGTCGAAAAATGCGAAGACAGCCTGCAGGCGCTCGAACAGAACATGGCTTCCGAAGTGCTGCAACTGGCCTGCGACATCGCGCGCCAGGTGGTGCGCCAGGAGCTGGCCTGCAAGCCCGAGGCCTTGCTGCCCGTGGTGCGCGAAGCGCTGGACATGCTGGTCACCGAAGGCCGCGCCGTCACGGTGCGCCTCAACCCGGTGGACTGGGAAGTGCTGGACGCGCCGCTGCGTGCCGAACATGGCGCTGCTGGAAAGCTGCAATGGCTCGCCGATGCGTCGGTGCACGCGGGCGATGTGCGCGTCGATTCGGGCGGCGCGGTGATCGAGGCGGGTCTCGACAGCCGCTGGCGCCGTGCCGTGGCCGCGCTGGGTCTGGTTTCTTCCTGGTACGAGGGCGGCCATGCCGAATGAGACCGCACTGGCCCCCTGGAAGGATTTCGTCGCGGGCGCGCGTGCGCGCTACGCCCAGCCCGTGGCGCTGGAAAGCCGCGGCACGCTGAGCCGTCTCACGGGCCTGGTGCTCGAGGCTTCGGGCCTGCGCGTGCCCGTGGGCGCGCAATGCCATGTGCAGATGCCCCACCAGGCCCCGGTGCTGGCCGAAGTTGTCGGTTTTTCCGGTGAGAAAGCATTTCTGATGCCCGCGGGCGACATTCAAGGCCTGTCGAGCGGCGCGGTGGTCACGCCCGCGCCGGCCTTCGTGCCCATGCCGCGTTTTGGCGAGCCGGTGGCCGAAGTGTCGCTGGCCACGGGCATGCTGCGCCTGCCCATGGGCGACGGCCTGCTCGGCCGCGTCGTGGATTCCCAAGGCGTGCCGCTGGACCATGCGGGCCCGGTGACCGATGTCACGGCCGAGCCCATGGACCGGCGCCAGATCAATGCGATGGACCGCGACCCGGTGCGCGAGCCGCTGGACACCGGCGTGCGCGCCTTGAACGCGCTGCTGAGCGTGGGCCGCGGCCAGCGCCTGGGCCTGTTCGCGGGCTCGGGCGTGGGCAAGAGCGTGCTGCTGGGCATGATGGCGCGCTACACCAAGGCCGACGTGATCGTCGTCGGCCTGATCGGCGAGCGCGGCCGTGAAGTCAAGGAATTCGTCGAGGACATTCTCGGCGCCGAGGACCGCGGCCGTGCCGTGGTGGTGGCCGCGCCGGCCGATGCGCCGCCGCTGCTGCGCATGCAGGGCGCGGCCTATGCGACGGCGATTGCCGAGCATTTCCGCGACAAGGGCCAGCATGTGCTGCTGTTGATGGATTCGCTCACGCGCTATGCGATGGCGCAGCGCGAGATCGCGCTGGCCATTGGCGAGCCGCCCGCCACCAAGGGCTATCCGCCGTCGTGCTTCGCCAAGCTGCCTCAGCTCGTCGAGCGCAGCGGCAACGGCCTCAACGGCGTGGGCTCGATCACGGCGTTCTATACCGTGCTGTCTGAAGGCGACGACCAGCAGGATCCGATCGCCGACGCGGCGCGCGCCATTCTCGACGGCCACATCGTGCTGTCGCGGGCCCTGGCCGAAACCGGGCATTTCCCGGCAATCGACATCGAGCAGTCGGCCTCGCGCGTGATGCACAACGTGGTCGCACGCGAGCATTTCGAGCTCGCCCGGCGCTTCCGTGCGGTGTATTCGCGCTACCAGAAGAGCCGCGATCTGATCCAGGTCGGCGCCTATGTCGCCGGCTCCGATCCGCAGATCGACGAAGCCGTGAAGCTGCAGCCCGCGATGGCAAGTTTCCTGCAACAGAACATGTTTGAAGCCGCAACCATGGACGAGAGCATCTCGGGCATGGCGGCACTGCTCGGTCACTAACGCGAAGGGCTGAAATGTCGTCTTTGAATGCACTGATGGTGGCGATCGAGGCAGCCATGCGCAAGCGCGATGACGCGCGCCAGGCACTGCAGGCGCGCGTCCAGGCCTGCCAGGCCGCGCAGGCCCAGATGGACCAGCTGCAGGACTACGCGGCGCAGATGCAGCAGCGCTGGGGAGCGCATGAAAACCAGGCAGTCCAGCCCGAAGTGATGTACCACCAGTACCAGTTCATGGAACGCCTGTCGCATGCCAGCAACCTGCAGACCAAGGTCATCAAGGACCAGGCCATACGCCTGGAAGCCGCGCAGAAGGCGCTGATGGCCTGCGAGCTGCGTCTGACCAGTCTGCAGAAAGTCGTGGCCGCACGCCAGCGCGACATTTCCCTGGCGCAGATGCGCCGCGAACAGAAACAGACCGACGAGCGCGCCGCGCTGCAATTCATCGGCCGCACCTTTGGAATGCAGTTCCAGGAAGCATGAACATGGAAAACACCGCGATCCGTTCCCCCAGCAGCCCAGCGCCCGCAAATGCCGTGGCGCGCCATTCCGGCGCCCGCCAGGCCGCGGGCACCGACGCGGTTGACGCGAAGGGGGGCTTTTCGCTGCTGCTCGCAGACATGGCCGAAGGTGCGGGCGTGGCCGAGACGCCGGCGCCTGTTTTGCCGGCCGTGGTCGCCGAGCAGGAAGATCCGCTGACCCGTGGCGAGCTGCCGCCCGCCGACTGGCTGGCTGGCGAGCTGTTGCCGGGTGCGCAGCCGTCCGCCGAACAAGCTGCGCTGCCCGCGGCCCAGGCTTCGGCTGCCTTGCCATCGGCGGCGGCGCTGCCGGCGGCCGATTCGGCATCCGCGGCGCCGGCGCCCGGCGCGCTGGCTGCCGGCGCGCTGGCTGCCGATTCGCTGACGCCCACCGAGTGGTTGCCCGAAGTCGGCGCCTTCGCGTTGTCCAGCCTGATAGGGCAGACGGCACGCATGGATGGCGCGGCCGATGCCGCGCTGCGTGATGGACGGGGCCTGGATCTGGGCGAGACCGATGGCGGCGCGCGCCAGGCTGCGCTGCCCATGGGCGCCGGTCGCGGCCCCTTCGCCGCGAATCTGTCGGCCGGCGCGCAGGCTGCTGGAAATGCCTGGGGTGGCGTGCCGGTTGCCGTCGGCGAGGCGCTGACACAGGTCGCGGCCGACATCGCCGATACCGCCGATATCGCCGCCCAGCCCAGCACGCTGTCGCTCAACCCCGCCGAGCGCGGCGCCCAGCCCCATGGGCTGGCCGCGCTGTTGGCGCGCATGGATACCGAGGCCACGCCCTGGGCGATGCCGGGCTTGCCCATGGCCGGTAGCCCCGCTCCGGCCGCTGCTGCTAGCCAGGGCGATGCCGCGATTTCTGCCGTCGGCGCTGGCGCGGGTGGCACGGCCGACACCGCGGCTGACGCCGGCAGCGTCGATACCGCAATGACCGATGCCGCGGCGCCCGACGCGGTGCTGGCGCAAGCCGATGACAACTGGGCCGATCAGCTGTCTGAACAGGTGGCGTTCTGGGTGCAGCAGAAAACCCAGCGCGCGGAGATGACCATAGACCGCCAGGGCCGACCGGTCCAGGTGCAGGTGACGATCACCGGCAACGAAGCCCATGTCACTTTCCGCAGCAGCGAGCAGCAGACGCGCGACATGCTCGACGCCGGCACCGCGCAGCTGCGCGAAATGCTCGAGCAGCAAGGCCTGAACCTGGCCAGCGTCACGGTGCAGAGCGGCGATGCCGGAGGGCAGGGCAGCGCTTCGCGCCAGGACTCTCAGGGCCGGCCGGCGACATCGCCAGGTGAAGGCGGCCAGCGCCAGATCGCCCAGGTATCGGTCGATCTGCGCGCGCGTCCCGATGCCGCGCGCAGCGTCGATCTGTTCGTGTAAGCGGCTCCAAGCCGCAGTAAAGCCGGGGTTTCTGTCGTCTATTCAGCCCATGCGGGGGCGCCGAAGACGGAATAATGGGTGCTATCAGTGAGCCGAACCTGCGTCTGTGTCGGGCGGCTTTTCTACAGCAAGGAAACCCAACGTGTCCGCCAAACCCCCCGCAGCAGCAGCAGCCCCCGCCAAGGAACCCGCCAAGAGCAAGCTGGTTCTGATTGGCGCCATTGTCGTCGTGCTGATCGTTCTGGCCGCGGCCGCCTTCCTGTTCCTCAACTCCCGCAACCAGGACAGTGAAGAGCATGCCAACGCGCCCGCCGCTGTCGTCGTGCCCACGTTCCTGCCGCTGGAAAACATGGTGGTCAACCTTGCCGATCCCGGCGGTGACCGCTTTGTGCAGTTGGGCATCACGCTTGAACTGCAGGACGACAAGACCGCTGGCGTGGTCAAGCAATACCTGCCCAGCATACGCAGCGGTGTGCTGATGCTGGTGTCGCAGCGCTCTTCGGAAGAATTGCTGGCGCGCGAAGGCAAGGAAAAACTCGCCGCCGACATCCGCGAGGAAGTCAGCCGTCCGCTGGGCCTGGGTGCCGCGGCCAAGCCGCGTGCCGAGGCCGACGAGGAATCGGCCGATGAAGAAGAGCGTCCACGTCGCCGCCAGCAGCAAAATGCCGTGCGCCGCGTGCTGTTCTCCAGCTTCATCATTCAGTGAACCACCAAGGGATCTGCCATGAGTGATTCATTTCTCTCCCAGGAAGAAGTCGATGCCCTTTTGGAGGGCGTGACCGGAGAGAGCCAGAAGTCGACGATCGAAGAGGTCGAGGCGGGCTCGGTCCGCAATTACGACATCTCGAGCCAGGAACGCATTGTGCGTGGGCGCATGCCCACGATGGAAATCGTCAACGAACGGTTTGCGCGCAACTTCCGCATCGGCCTGTTCAATTTCATCCGCCGCAGCCCCGAAGTTTCGGTCGGCACGGTGGCGGTGCAACGCTACAGCGCTTTCCTGCGCGATCTGGCGGTGCCCACCAATTTCAACATCGTGGCGATTCGCCCGCTGCGCGGCAACGGCCTCGTGGTCTGCGATCCGTCGCTGGTGTTCGGCGTGATCGACACGCTCTACGGCGGCACCGGCCGACTGCAGACGCGCATCGAAGGCCGCGATTTCTCGCACACCGAGCAGCGCGTGATCAACCGTCTGGTCGACGTGATCTGCGAGGAGTATCGCAAGGCCTGGCACGGCATCTATCCGCTGGAGCTGGGCTACCAGCGCTCGGAAATGCAGCCGCAGTTCGCGAACATCGCCACGCCCAGCGAAATCGTCGTCTCCACGGCGTTCCAGCTGGAAATCGGCGACATCTCGGGCGCTATCCATATCTGCATGCCCTATGCGACGCTGGAGCCTATCCGCGACGTGCTGTATTCCTCGACGCAGGGCGATTCGATAGAAGTCGATCGCCGCTGGGTCAAGGTGCTGACGCGCGAGATCCAGGCTGCCGAAGTGACGCTCGTGGCCGAGCTGGCGCGCGCCGATGCAACCGTCGAACAGTTGCTGGCCATGAAGGCCGGCGATTTCATCGAACTTGATCGCGAGCCCCGCATTCGTGCCTCGATAGGCGGGGTTCCGGTTTTCGAGTGCCAGTACGGCACGCACAACGACAAATACGCAATCCGCATCGAGCAGTGCCTGCGCGGCGCTGATGCGAATTGGATGGGAGAGAAACATGGCAAATGACAACACCACCGATGCAACCGGCGACGACGCTTTCTCCGGCTGGGCCGAGGCCCTGCAGGAGCAGAACGAGCGCGACAAGACAGTCGACGTAGAACAGGGCGGACCGCTGAGCGGCGAACCCACGCGTCCCGGTTTCGCGGGCGGCGAAGTGCCGGTCAACGACATCAACATGGTGCTCGACATCCCGGTGCAGCTGTCCGTGGAGCTGGGCCGCACCAAGGTGCCTATCAAGTACATCCTGCAACTGGCCCAGGGCTCGGTCGTCGAACTCGATGCGCTGGCCGGCGAACCCATGGACGTGCTGGTCAACGGCTACCTGATCGCCCAGGGCGAGGTGGTGGTGGTGAACGACAAGTTCGGTATCCGCCTGACCGATGTCGTAACGCCTTCCGAGCGTCTGCGCCGTGTCAGCCGTGGATAGCGGCAGCCTGTCCCAGACGTTGCTCGCGGTGCTGGCCTTCGTGGCCGTGATCGCGGCGCTGCCCTGGCTGGTCAAGCGCATGCAGCAGCGCCAGGCGATTGCGCGTGGCGGCGACGTCAGCACGCGCGTGCTGTCGGCCGTGGCCGTCGGCGCGCACCAGCGCGTGGTGACCGTCGAAGTCGGCGAAGGCGCGCACAAGACGCGTCTGGTGCTGGGCGTGACCGCGCAGCAGATCAACTGCCTGCATGTTCTGACGACAGGCGCCGCGCCGGCGCCGGCCGCGGATGTCGCCACATTTTCCCAGGCCATGGCCGTCGCCAAGACGGCCGCCCCCGCAGACAAGGCTCCCCATGTTGAATAAGCCCTCTGCGCTGCGCGGCCTGGCCGCGACGGCGCTGTTTGCCGCCGCCGCGCTGCCCGTCGCGGCGCTGGCGCAGTCCGCGCCCGGTGCGGGCGGCACGCTGCCGCTGCTCGTGGGCTCGGGCGGCGGCACCAGCTTTTCCGTTCCCATCCAGACGCTGCTGTTCTTTACGGCGCTGTCGTTCCTGCCCGCGATCCTGCTGATGATGACCGGCTTCACGCGCATCGTGATCGTGCTGTCGCTGCTGCGCCAGGCACTGGGCACGCAGTCGGCGCCTCCGAACCAGGTGATCGTCGGCCTGTCGCTGTTTCTCACGATGTTCGTGATGGGTCCAACGCTGGACCGCGTGTACAAGGAAGCCTATCAGCCCTACACGGCGAACACCATGAGCTTCGAGGAAGCCGTGGGCAAGGCCGAAGCGCCGATGCGCGACTTCATGCTCAAGCAGACGCGCCAGTCCGACTTCGCGCTGTTCGCGCGCCTGGCCAAGCTCGATGCCGGCGTCACGGCCGAAACCGCGCCGCTGCGCGTGCTGGTGCCGGCATTCGTGACCAGTGAACTCAAGACCGCGTTCCAGATCGGCTTCATGATCTTCATTCCGTTCCTGGTCATCGACATGGTGGTGTCGAGCATTCTCATGTCGCTGGGCATGATGATGCTGTCGCCGGTGCTCGTGGCGCTGCCGTTCAAGATGATGCTGTTCGTGCTGGCCGACGGCTGGAACCTGCTCATAGGCTCGCTGGCCGCAAGCTTTGCCACTTAGGACCCCGCCATGACTTCGCAAATGGTTCTGACCTTCGGCCGCGACGCATTGATGCTGCTGCTGATGATTTCCATGCCGGTGCTCGGCGTGGTGCTGGCCGTGGGCCTGCTGGTGAGCATTTTCCAGGCTGTGACCCAGGTGCATGAAGCCACGCTGGCTTTCGTTCCCAAGCTGCTGGCGGCCGTCGCCGTGTTTGCGATCGCCGGGCCCTGGATGCTCAGCACGCTGGTCGACTTCATTCGCCGCACCATCGAATCCATTCCCGCGGCGCTGGGCTAGAACGCCTGGCTTCTCATTTCCCTGCGCCTGCCGTGATTACTTTCAGTGAAGCCCAGATCGTTGCCTGGATGTCGCCCGTTCTGTGGCCGTTCGTGCGCGTGCTGGCCATGTTCACGGCGGCGCCGGTGTTCTCGCAGCGCTCCATCCCCATGCGCGCCAAGGTCGGGCTGGCGTTCCTGGTCGCGGTCTGCGCCCAGGCCACGCTGGTCGGCCAGCCCGTGGTCAGCGTCAATTCCGCGGCCGCGCTGGGCACGCTGGTGCAGCAGATCGTCGTTGGCCTGGCCATAGGCTTTGCGGTGCGCCTGGTGTTCGCCGCGCTCGAAGTCGCGGGCGAGCTGATCGGCCTGCAGATGGGCCTGAACTTCGCCTCGTTCTTCGACCCGGCCAGCAATGCCCAGATCAGCGCGATCTCGCGCTTCTTCGTGCAGATCGGCACCTTGATGTTCATCGTCATCAATGGCCACCTGCTGCTGCTGATGGCAGTAGTCAAGAGCTTCGACGCCTTCCCTGTCGACGGCAATTTCATGCAGTCGCTGGCACAGATGCGCATCTACGAGATGGGCGGCGCGGTGTTTGCGAGCGCGTTCTGGATCGCGCTGCCGATGATCGCCATGCTGCTGTTCGTCAACCTGGCGCTGGGCATCATCTCGCGCGTCGCGCCGCAGATGAACATCTATGCCGTGGGTTTCCCGGTCACGCTGACCGTGGGCCTGATAGGCATAGTCGCCACCTTGCCTATGCTGGAGCAGCCGCTGATGGCGTTGCTGCAGCGGGCCATGGACATCTTTGGGGTACAGATCTAGGCCCCCACGCTTGCCCACTTCGTGTGGCTGCGCTGGGGGAAAGCCCCCCATCCCCTGGTTTTCCGCTCGCCCTGAGCTCACCTGCGAGGCCCAGTCAAAGGGTCAACGCAGGGCGTAAAGCTAGGCCGTCGGGGGGTTCCCCTGAATGCCCGCCCCGCGGGGCAAGCCCTCAAACCAGCTGGTTGCGAATGGCGTACACCGTGAGTTCGGCGTTGTTGCTCAGCTGCAGCTTCTCGAGCACGCGTGCGCGGTAGACGCTCACCGTCTTGGGGCTGAGCATCAGTTCCTCGGCGATATCGGTCAGGCGCTTGCCCGAGGCGATTTTCAGCAGCGTCTGCAACTCGCGCTCTGAAAGGCTTTCGTGCGGCACTTCGACCATAGGCTGCGACAGGCTCTCGGCAAGCATCTGGGCGACTTCGGCGGTGAGATATTTACGCCCCTGCATGACCACGCGCACCGCGTCGATCAGCACCACCGGGTCGCCCGCCTTGTTCGCATAGCCTTGGGCGCCGGCCTTGAGACAGCGCAGCGCGTACTGGTCTTCGGGGTACATCGACACCACCAGCACCTTGATGGTCGAGTGCGTCTCGCGCAGGCTGGCCAGCACTTCGAGGCCGCTGCGCCCCGGCATGTTGAGATCGAGCAGCAGCACATCGCAGGTCGCGGTGCGCAGCACCTCGCGCAGTTCCGAGTAACCCGAGGCCTCGGCGGTGACGGTGATGTCTGGAGCCTCCGTCAGGGTATCGCGTATGCCCCGGCGCAAGATCGCATGGTCATCGCAAATTACCACATGAATCAAAGAAACTCTCCCGGAATGAAATCAGCCTGAATGTTAGTGGGATGGCAAAGGTATGGACACAATGATGGATGTTCCTCGGCCCGGCTGGCTGCTCACATCGAGCCAGCCGTCAACGGTGCGCGCGCGTTCCTGCAGTCCGCGCAAGCCGAAGGAGCGCGGCTTCTCGCGCTGCGCAGCCGTCATACCGCAGCCATTGTCCGTCACCTCGAGGGTCAGAAAGCCTTCGCGGTCCGACAGGTCGATCTCCACCCGGCTGGCCTGGGCGTATTTGCCGATGTTGGTCATCGCTTCCTGCGCGCAGCGGTAGGCGACCAGCTGGATTTCGGGCGAGGCCGCGATCTGCGCGCTGCTGGTGCGCATCTGCACCGCGACGCCCGTGCGGCGCTCGAAGCCTTCGGCCAGCCACTGCACCGCGGCCACCAGGCCCTGGTCCAGCACCGGCGGGCGCAGATTCATCATGATGCGCTGGCTTGCGCCCAGCGCGAGCTGCAGCATTTCAAGCGCCGACAGCGCATGGGCGTGCAGCGGCTGGTCCGCCGGGGTATTGCGCGTGATCCAGGCCAGGTCGAACTTGACGGATGTCAATGAGCCGCCGATGTCGTCATGGATTTCGCGCGCGATCGACGCACGCTCCTCCTCGATCGAGGATTGGAGGTGATCGGTCAACTCGGCCAGGCGCTGCTGCGACAGCGCGAGTTCGGCCATGGCCTGCTTCTTGGCGCGGCGCGCCTCATGCACTTCCATGGCGCGCGTGAGCACCTGGGGCAGGCGGGCGATGTCTTCCTTGCGCAGGAAATCGGTCATGCCAAGGCGCATCACGTCGACGGCCGCGGCTTCGCCGATCGCGCCCGACAGCAGAACGAACGGTGGTCGCTGGGCCAGCGGCGCGACCAGCGCCCAGGCGTCGAGCGCGGTGAAGCCGGGCAGGTGATAGTCCGCCAGGATCAGGTCGAAGACCTGGCTTTGCAGCGCCTGCTGCAATGCATCCAGCGTGTCCACGGTCTGGATGCGGCAGTCCAGCCCGGCACGTCGCAATATGATGCGGGCCAGGCCTTGGTCGGCAGGTGAATCCTCGATATGGAGGATATGCAGGGCTTGATCTAGGCTTTCAATGACCATAGGAGCGCTATCATAGGATACATCTTGGAACACACCGGGTAAGCTTTTGTTTGCTGGGCTGGAGGAGGACGTGATTCATTGCGCCACTCCAGCCGTGTGCCGCTGGCCTTGTGCGCAAGCACGAGGGCGGTCGATGGGTTCACTCTGGCGCGTCCAGCGTGGTTTATGAAGCATTTGCATCCGAGCAGGGTGCTGGAAAAACAATGCAGTCAACGCTAACAGAGTCGGGGCAGCCTGCGGTCCAACTGCCAGTCATGGCGGCGGCCGATATACAGGACTCGCTGCTGGTGGTGATGCGCGACCTCCATCGCCTCGAAGGCCTGCTCAACCATGCGACCGACAACTTGATTGCCCGTTTTGACGAGGCCAATGCCTTGCTCGATCCCTTGGGAGTCGACCAATCCGGCCAGCTTGGGGCAGCACGCCATGTCCTGCGTTCGGCAGTGACCGAATTGCAGTTTCACGACCTCGCAAGTCAATTGATCAATCACACCACGCGGGTGCTGCAAGGCTGTGCATTTCGCCTGGCGAATGAGACCATGGGGCAGGACGAGGACGAAGTGAGCGCACCGCTCGCCGCAATGGCCCCCCAGCGCCCCAACCCCGTGACCCAGAGCGAGATGGATGCCGGTTCGGTGGAACTGTTTTGACATCCTCCCGTTTCACGCCCCCTATTTGAAAGTTCGTTACATGCGTTCAATTCTGGCCGTAGATGATTCCCCTTCCATGCGCAAGATGGTGGCCTTTACCCTTTCGGGGGCGGGTTACCACGTCGTGGAAGCGGTGGATGGTCTGGATGCCCTGGCCAAGGCACAGGCGCAGCAGATTGATCTGGTGCTTGCCGACCAGAACATGCCCAACCTCGACGGCATCGGTCTGACGCGCCAGTTGCGCGAGTTGCCGCGTTTCAAGAACACGCCGATTTTGATTCTCACCACCGAGTCCAGCGACCAGATGAAGCAGGCGGGCCGCGCTGCGGGCGCGACGGGCTGGCTGGTCAAGCCTTTCGATCCCAATCGACTGATCGAAGTCATACAAAAAGTCATTCGCTGAGCAACGCCGGCGCGGACGATCCACGGAATACAGGAAACCAGATGGCGGATACACAGCACGACGCAGGCGCGGATTTCGATCTGACCCAGTTCTATCAGATCTTTTTTGAAGAGGCCGGCGAGAACCTCGACCAGATGGAGCAGATGCTGCTCAATCTGGATCTGTCGGCCGCCGACGAGGAAGAGCTCAACGGCATTTTCCGTTGCGCCCATTCGATCAAGGGCGGCTCGGCAACATTCGGCTTTGCCGATGTCGCGGAACTGACCCACAAGATGGAGTCGCTGCTCGATCGGCTGCGTCGCCATGAAATCACGCCCATCCCGCAGATGGTCGATGTGCTGCTCGAGTCGGCGGACGCTTCGCGCAGCCTGCTGGCACGCCATCAGGCCGGCGGTGTGGGCGAAGCCATCTCGACGATCGATCTGGTGCGTCGCATCAGCGAACTCGCCGCGGGTGCGGGCCAAGCCGGTGCGCCGGCCGTCGCCTCACCCGCCGCCGAAGTGTTCGTGCCGACCACGCCTCCCGTCATGGCCCCGGCGCCCGCGCCCGCGCCAGCGCCTGTACCCGTCGCGGCCGACGGCACGCGCGCGCTGCAGATCCGCATCGGGCCGCTGGAGCGCCTGGACCTCGCCGATTCGATCAAGGAGCTGTTCCGCGATATTCCAGGTCTGGGCACCATCAATGACCTGCCCTGCGCCGATGAGGGCTGTCGCCTGTTCAGCGTCAATACGACGTCGACCGATGACGATCTGCTCGATCTGTTCGCTTTCCATGTTTCCAAGGAGCAGGTGCAGATCGCGGGCGCTGCGGCCGCAGCGCCTGCCGCCGTGGCCGAGCCGGCGCCTGCACCAGCCGCGCCCGACGTGGTGGCGCAGGCCGTGATCTACCCCCCGGCCCACGAAGCCTATGGTTTCTTCAGCGGCGCGCCCGGCGAGCCGCAGGCCGTCGATGCCTCGGCCGCGGCCAAGCCCACGGCCAGGGCCGCGAGCCCCGCACAGATGGAGTCGACCAGCATCCGCGTGGCCGTCAACAAGGTCGACCAGCTGATCAATCTGGTTGGCGAGCTGGTGATCACCCAGGCCATGCTGGCCCAGACCAGCCGCGGCCTCGAAGCTTCCGTGAACCAGCAACTGCTGGCCGGCCTCGCCGACCTGGACCGCAATACCCGCGATCTGCAGGAGTCGGTCATGTCGATTCGCATGATTCCCATGTCGACGGTGTTCAGCCGCTTTCCCCGCATGCTGCGCGACCTGGCAAGCAAGCTCGACAAGAAAATCGACCTGCAGACGCTGGGCGAAGCCACCGAGCTCGACAAGGGCCTGGTCGAGAAGATCACCGATCCGCTGACGCACCTGGTGCGCAACAGCGTGGACCACGGCATCGAAACGCCTGCAGAGCGTCTGGCCGCAGGCAAGAGCGAGCAGGGCACATTGACGCTCGCGGCTTCGCACCAGGGCAGCTCCATCGTGATCGAGGTGCGCGACGACGGCCGCGGCATGAACCGCGAGAAGATTCTCGCCAAGGCGCGCGAACGTGGCCTCGACGTGTCGGACCAGATGGCCGATGCCGATGTCTGGCAGTTGATCTTCGCGCCCGGCTTCTCCACGGCCGATGTCGTGACCGACGTTTCGGGCCGCGGCGTGGGCATGGATGTGGTCAAGCGCAACATTGCCGCGCTCAACGGCTCGGTCGAGATCGAGTCGGCCCAGGGCGTCGGCATGCGCGTCGCGGTGCGTTTGCCGCTGACGCTGGCGATCATGGACGGCATGTCCGTGGCCGTGGGCGAAGAGGTCTACATCCTGCCGCTGTCCTCGGTCGTCGAGTCCTTCCAGGTCAAGGCCGATGACATCAGCACCGTGGCCCAGGGCTCGCAGCTGGTCAAGGTGCGCGACGAATACATGCCGGTGATCGCGCTCGAGCGCATCTTCGAAGTGCCGCGCGCCAATGGCAGCGCGCCCAACGCCATCATGGTGGTCGTCGAATCCGACGGCAACCGCGTGGCCCTGCTGGTCGACGAACTGCTGGGCCAGCACCAGGTCGTGGTGAAGAACCTCGAGTCGAACTACCGCAAGGTGCCCAACGTCTCGGGTGCGACCATTCTGGGCGACGGCACCGTGGCGCTGATCCTGGATACCGGCAGCCTCGTGCGGCGTGTGCGTTATTGATGGTTCGGCAAGGCAATCCGCATGAAAGCCGGGGCCTGAAGGCTCTGGCTGCTATCCAACAAGAAAGAGATCAATCATGAGCGTGATGGGAAAGATGGCCGAGGGTACGGCCGCGCGTGAATACCTGACGTTCCGTCTGGACCAGGAGGAATACGGCATCGATATCCTCAAGGTCCAGGAAATCCGTGGCTACGAGCCGCCGACGCGCATCGCCAATGCGCCTTCGTTCATCAAGGGCGTGGTCAATCTGCGCGGCACCATCGTGCCCATCGTGGACATGCGGCTGAAGTTCAACTGCTCGCAGGCCGAGTACAACAGCTTCACCGTGGTGATCATCCTGAACATGCACCAGCGTGTCGTCGGCATCGTCGTCGACTCGGTCAGCGACGTGATGGAGTTGGCTGCCGATGCCATCCGTTCCGCGCCCGATATCGACAGCGCGATCGACAGCGGCAGCATCACCGGCCTGGGCTCGGTGGGCGAACGCATGCTGATCCTGCTGGACATCGAAAAGCTCATGTCGAGCGACGACATGGGGCTGGTGGCCACCGAGTGAGCCTTATCCCTAACCGCCAGTGCCTGCGGGCCCGTGCGATTCCATGACTGCACCCATGCGCCAGACTTCAACCCTTCCTTCGGCACCCGGCATGGATCCGGCGGAAAGTGCCGGCAGCCCGCTGGTGCAGGGCCGCGAATTCGTCTGGGCAGACGCGGACTTCGCCCGCGTGCAGGCGCTGATCTACCAGCGTGCCGGCATCAGCCTGCACGACGGCAAGCACGCCATGGTCTACAGCCGGCTGTCGCGCCGGCTGCGCGAGACCGGGCACGCGAGCTTTCGCGACTATCTTTCCTGGCTCGAGAAGCACGACGGGCCTGAATGGCAGGAATTCGTCAACGCGCTGACGACCAACCTCACGGCTTTTTTCCGCGAGCCGCACCACTTCGAGATTCTCTCGTCGCACCTGCGCAGCAAGCCCGCGGGCACGCCCTGGCGCGCATGGTGCAATGCCGCGTCGACGGGTGAGGAGCCGTATTCGATCGTCATGACGGCGCTCGAGACACTGGGTGCCAAGGCGACATTCAAGCTCTGGGCCAGCGACATCGACTCGCGCGTGCTGGCCTCGGCCGCCGCGGGGGTCTACCGTGCCGAAAACCTCAAGGGGCTGTCGCCCGAACGGCTGCAGCGTTTCTTCCTCAAGGGCAAGGCATCGAATGCGGGCATGGCCAGGGTCAAACCCGAGCTGCAGCAGATGATAGAGTTTCTGAGCGTCAATCTGATACGCGACGACTGGCCGTTTCGCGATCCGTTCGACGTGGTGTTCTGCCGCAACGTGATGATTTATTTCGACGCTGCGACCCAGCGTCGCGTGCTCGAGCGCATCCATCGTGTGATGAAGCCCGGCGGCATGCTGTTCGTCGGCCACGCGGAAAACTTCAGCGAGTCGCGCGATCTGTTCACCTTGCGTGGGAAGACAGTCTATGAACGACGCTGAAAGCTCCAGGGCGGACCTCGCCAGCGCCGACCGGCGCCGTGCGCCGCGCATCGCGCCGCTGCGCAGCGACCTGGCCGCGGCGCCCGCGCCTGCCTCGTCGCTCGAAATCCTGCGCGCGCGCGCGCGCCGGCCGGGACAGGCGTCGTTCTTCTATTTCGATCCGCACTTCCAGTACAACGCGGTCAAGGTGTTGCCGGGCGAATATTTCGTCGCCAACGAGAACATGGCGATCGTCACCGTGCTCGGCTCGTGCATCGCGGCCTGCCTCTGGGACAGCCGCATGCATGTCGGCGGCATGAATCACTTCATGCTGCCCGACAGCGACTCGAGCGATTCCTCGGGGCGCTACGGCTCGTACGCCATGGAATTGCTGATCAACGAAATGCTCAAGCTCGGTGCGCGGCGCGAAACCATGCAGGCCAAGATTTTCGGCGGTGGCCAGGTCATGCACAATTTCACGACGATGAACGTCGGTGAACGCAACACCGAATTTGTCAAACAATATTTGCAGACGGAGCGTATTCCTCTGGTTTCCGAGGATGTGCTTGATATCTACCCCCGCAAGGTGGTGTACTTTCCCGCTACAGGTAAGGCCATGGTCAAGCGCCTGGCCCATGCGCACCCGGAAACCCTGGTGGCGCAGGAGGCCTTGCGCGGCAATGCCGCCACCTTGGCGCGAACGACGGCAGGCGGCTCGGTCGACCTGTTTTGAATAGGACCAGAGCGAATGAACAGGAAAACACGTGTGATTGTGGTCGACGACTCTGCGCTGGTGCGCAGTCTTTTGTCCGAGATCATCAATCGACAGACTGATATGGAGTGCATAGGCACGGCCAACGATCCCTTGATCGCGCGCGAGATGATCCGCGAGATGAACCCAGACGTGATCACGCTCGATGTGGAAATGCCCCGCATGGACGGTATTGACTTTCTGGGTCGGCTGATGCGCCTGCGCCCCATGCCGGTGCTGATGATCTCCACGCTGACCGAGCGCGGTGCCGAAGTCACGATGAAGGCGCTGGAGCTGGGCGCGGTCGATTTCGTCGCCAAGCCGCGCGTGGGCGTGGCCAACGGCTTGAACGATCTGGCTACCGAGATCGTCGACAAGATCCGCGTCGCTGCGGTGGCGCGCGTGCACCGCACGCTGGCTGCCGCCAACTCCGGCGCTGCGGCCCAGAGCGGCGGCGCGTCCGCGCGGCCCGGCCAGGCAGCGCCCGCCGCACCCGCGGCCATGCTCGGCCGCCTGTCGACCGAGAAGATCATCGCCATTGGCGCATCCACGGGCGGCACCGAAGCCATACGCGAAGTGCTGACCCATCTGCCGGCCGACTGCCCGGCCATCGTGATCACCCAGCACATGCCTCCGGGCTTCACCACCAGTTTCGCAGCGCGGCTCAACAGCCTGTGCCAGATCAAGGTCAAGGAAGCCGAGAACGGCGAGCGCATCCTGCCCGGTCACGCTTACATCGCACCCGGCGGCAAGCATTTCTCCATCAACCGCAGCGGTGCCAACTATGTGGCCGTGGTCGACGACGCTCCCCCCGTCAACCGCCACAAGCCGTCGGTCGAGGTGCTGTTCCGTTCGGTCGCCGCCAGCGCCGGCCGCAATGCGGTGGGCGTGATGCTCACCGGCATGGGTGCCGACGGCGCGGTCGCAATGCGCGAGATGAAACTCGCGGGCAGCTACAACTACGTGCAGGACGAAGCCAGCTGCATCGTCTTCGGCATGCCACGCGAAGCCATCGCGCATGGCGCGGCCGACGAAGTGCTGCCGTTGACGCAGATTGCCCCGGCGCTGCTCACGCGTCTGCGCAGCGGCAACGCGCATCACCGCATCTGATCGCGATGCGCGCCCCATAAAAAAAAGGAGCCTAGGCTCCTTTTTTTCGGTCTGTTCGCGCTCAGGCGGACAGCTTGGACCAGCGGTCGAGCGCGTCCATCAGCAGTTCGTCGATCTCGGCGTCGCGCGCGGCGAGCGTTGCGGCGCGCGCTGCGTCCTTGGCGTAGATGCTGCCGTCGGCCAGTTCACCCTGGATAGACTTCTGCTCGGCTTCCAGCGCCGCGATCTGTTCGGGCAACTGTTCCAGTTCGCGCTGTTCCTTGTAGCTGAGCTTGCGCTTGGCCGGTGCCGCGGCAGGCGCGGGTGCGGTGGCAACTGCGGGTGCTGGCGCAGGTTGCCTGGCCGCCTGCTTGGCCTGGGATGCGGCCAGGGCCTTGCTGCGGCGCGACTGCTCGATCCAGTCCTGCACGCCGCCTTCGTATTCGCGCCACAGGCCGTCGCCTTCATAGGCAATGGTGCTGGTCACCACGTTGTCGAGGAAGGTGCGGTCATGGCTCACCAGGAACACCGTGCCGTCATAGTTGGCCAGCAGGTCTTCGAGCAGATCGAGGGTATCGATGTCCAGATCGTTGGTCGGCTCGTCGAGCACCAGCACATTGGCCGGGCGCGCGAACAGCCGTGCGAGCAGCAGGCGGTTGCGCTCACCACCGGACAGCGAGCGCACGGGCGAACGCGCGCGCGCGGGCGAGAACAGGAAGTCGCTCAGGTAGCTCTTGACATGCTTGCGCTGGTTGCCGATCTCGATCCATTCGCTGCCGGGGCTGATGAAGTCCTCGAGCGTGGCGTCCAGATCGACCGCATGGCGCATCTGGTCGAAGTAGGCGATCTGCAGGTTGCCGCCCTGGCGTATGGCGCCGCTGTCGGCGGGCAGGCTGCCCAGGATCATGCGCAGCAGCGTGGTCTTGCCCGCGCCGTTGGGGCCGATCAGGCCGACCTTGTCGCCGCGCAGGATGGTGCCAGTGAAGTTCTTCACGATCAGCTTGTCGCCAAACGACTTGCTGACTTCCTGCAATTCGGCAACGATCTTGCCCTGGTAGCCGTCGCCCTTGCCGGAAGCGATGTCCATATTGACGCTGCCCAGCTTCTCGCGCCGGCTGTTGCGGTTGTCACGCAGCACTTCCAGGCGACCGATGCGGCTTTGGCTGCGCGTGCGGCGCGCTTCCACGCCCTTGCGTATCCAGACTTCTTCCTGAGCCAGCAGCTTGTCGGCCTTGGCGTTGATCACCGCCTCCTGCGCCATCTGCTCTTCCTTCTGGAGCACATACTGCGCGAAATTGCCCGGGTAGGAGCGCAGCGTGCCGCGGTCGAGTTCGACAATGCGCGTCGCGATGGCATCCAGAAAGCTGCGATCGTGGGTGATGGTGATGACACTGCCCTTGAAATCAACCAGCAGGCCTTCGAGCCATTCGATGGCGTCCAGATCAAGGTGGTTGGTCGGCTCGTCGAGCAGCAGCACGTCGGGGCGCGTGACCAGCGCCTGGGCCAATGCCACGCGCTTTTTCGTTCCGCCCGACAGCGTGCCGACCACGGCTTGCGGGTCCAGGTGCAGGCGCTGCAGCGTTTCTTCCACGCGCTGCTCCCAGTTCCAGGCGTCGTAGGCTTCGATCTGCGACTGCAGCGCATCGAGGTCTTCATTCTCGTCGCCCGACAGATAGCGGTCGCGCAACGTGATCACATGCGCGATGCCGGCGGACGCCGATTCAAAAATGGTGTGTTCGGGCAGCAGTTCGGGTTCCTGTGCCACATAGGAGATGCGCACGCCGGATTGCACCTGCATCTGGCCGTCATCGGCCTTGGCGAGGCCGCCAAGAATTTTCAGCAACGAAGACTTGCCGGCGCCGTTGCGCCCAATCAGTCCGATGCGCTCCCCGGTTTCCAGTGAAAGCTGTGCGTGGTCTAACAGGGCCACATGGCCAAAGGCCAGTTGCGCGTCGATTAAGGTAATAAGTGCCATGGTGCGCGCATTATGGACGGGCGCCCTAAAACCTACAGTGCGTGCCTGGCCCTACAGGCGCCCGCCAGGGCGCCTGTCTCACGCCGCAGGCGGGAGAAGGAAAGCTGACAAAAAGTTGAAAAATACCTTTTTCGTGCTTTTTGCTGTGCTACATTTGCACTCCGCTTCGAACACAGCGCTACCGGCAACGGCAGGCTG
>NZ_JAVWWA010000087.1:0-22291 GCF_036666375.1 Comamonas sp.
GATGTTACTCGCTAGTACCTGAAACTAGTGCGTCTACCAATTCCGCCACCTGGGCATTTCAGGAAAGATTTGAATTATGCAGCATAAAAAGCTGAGTTTTTCAAAACTTCCGAAAATATTTATTTCCAGAAACTTGTTGCGTGGGCCCTGCCACATCGCACAATCACATTACAAGACCACTGAGGTAGCAGTAGCCCTGAATTTTTCAAAAACCTTCACAGGTTCTCGTTAAACTTGGTGCCCAGGAGAGGACTCGAACCTCCACGATGTTACTCGCTAGTACCTGAAACTAGTGCGTCTACCAATTCCGCCACCTGGGCATCTCAGGAAAGATCAACATTGTATAGCAAAAAAATGAACCTCAGCACAAACTCTGCCAGCGCAACCGAAGAAATTGAAGGCAGCGTGCAGGGGCATCGTGACGGCCACGGTTACGTGTTGCGCGATGACGGTGAAAAAGACATCTACATCCCGGCCAACGAAATGCGTGCGGTACTGCACAAGGACCGGGTCAAGGTCATCATCGTGCGCCATGACCGGCGCGGCCGCCCCGAAGGGCGCGTGACCGAAATCATCGAACGCCCGACCAAGACCATCATCGGCCGACTGCTGCAGGAAAGCGGCGTCTGGCTGGTCGCACCTGAAGACAAGCGCTACGGCCAGGACGTGCTGATTCCCGCGAACGCCACGGGCACGGCCAAGACCGGCCAGGTCGTGGTCGCAGAGCTGACCGAATCGCCCGCGCTGTTCGGCCAGCCCGTGGGGCGCATCACTGAAGTGCTGGGCGAAGTCGACGACGCGGGCATGGAGATCGAGATCGCGGTGCGCAAGTACGATGTGCCACACGAGTTCTCGCCCGAGTGCCTGGAGCAGGCCAAGGGCCTGCCCGATAAGGTGCGGGCGATCGACCGCAAGCAGCGCATAGACCTGACCGACGTCCCGCTGGTGACCATCGACGGCGAAGATGCGCGCGACTTCGATGACGCGGTGTATTGCGAGCCCGCCAAGGTGGGCCGCGCCAAGGGCTGGCGCCTGCTGGTGGCGATCGCCGACGTGAGCCACTATGTGCGCACCGGCAGCGCGATCGACACCGATGCCTACGACCGCGCGACCAGCGTCTACTTTCCGCGCCGCGTGATTCCCATGCTGCCCGAGAAGCTCAGCAACGGCCTGTGCTCGCTCAACCCCGACGTCGACCGCCTGTGCATGGTCTGCGACATGCTGGTCACGGCCAAGGGCGATATCCACGCCTACCAGTTCTATCCGGCCGTGATGCACAGCCATGCGCGCTTCACCTATACCGAAGTCGCCGCCATCCTGTCGAATACGCGCGGCCCCGAGGCCCAGCGCCGCAGCGCGCGCGTGCCCGATCTGCTGAACCTGCACGGCGTCTACCAGTCGCTGCTCAAGGCGCGCCAGGCGCGCGGTGCGGTTGATTTCGAGACCACCGAGACGCAGATCGTCTGCGACGACAACGGCCGCATCGAGAAGATCATTCCGCGCACGCGCAACGAGGCGCACAAGCTGATCGAGGAAGCGATGCTCGCGGCCAACGTCTGCAGCGCCGACTTCATCGCGCAAAGCGGCCAGAACGGCCTGTTTCGCGTGCATGACAGCCCTTCGGTAGAGAAGCAGGAAGTGCTGCGCAATTACCTCAAGGCCATGGCCGTGGGCATGTCGATCAGCGACAACCCCAAGCCCGCCGAGTTCCAGGCGATTGCCCAGGCCACCAAGGACCGCCCCGACGCGCCGCAGATCCACACCATGCTGCTGCGCTCGATGATGCAGGCCATCTACACGCCCGTGAACGAAGGCCACTTCGGCCTGGCGTTCGACGCCTACACCCACTTCACGAGCCCGATCCGGCGCTACCCCGATCTGCTGGTGCACCGCGTGATCAAGTCCGCGCTCGAAGGCAAGCGCTACCGCCTGCCCGTGCTGCCCACGCCGGGCGAAGCCCATGCCAAGCTGGCCAAGCGCCTCGCGAACCGCGTGAGTGCGCCCGGCCAGACGCCGCGCAAGAAGCCCGCGGGCGGCGCCGAGCTCATGGCCTGGGAGGCCGCAGGCCTGCATTGCAGCGCCAACGAACGCCGCGCCGACGAAGCCAGCCGCGATGTCGAGTCCTGGCTCAAGTGCAAGTACATGCGCGAGCATCTGGGCGAGGAGTTCTCGGGCATGGTCACGGCCGTGACCACATTCGGCATCTTCGTGACGCTCGACGCGATGTATGTCGAAGGTCTGGTGCACATCACCGAGCTGGGCGGCGATTACTTCAAGTTCGATGAAATGCGCCAGGAACTGCGCGGCGAACGCTCGGGCATACGCTACGCGATCGGCTCGCGCCTGCGCGTGCAGGTCAGCCGCGTCGATCTCGACGGCAGGCGCATCGATTTCCGCCTGGTGCAGGAGGGCGGCGAAGCCCTGCCGGCACGCGGCAACAGCGGCGGCAAGCGCGACGCCAAGCCCCAGCGCGGCACGCGTGAAGAGCGCAGCCCGCGCGACGAACGCGGCCGGCGCGAGGAGCCAGGCCATCGCGGCGAGCGCCCCGAGCGCAAGCCCCACGATGCAGGTGCGCGCCAGGGTGGCGACGCCAAGCCGCAGGTGGAAGACGTGCAGGATGGGGACATGGATGCGCCTGCTGGCCGCGACCATCGCGGCAGCCGCTCCAAACCGTCGCTGCTGATGCCATCGCTGCCCCCACCGTCGCCCATCGAAGGCCTCAAGGCTTCGGTGCGCAGGGCCGCGACGGGCCCCAAGCCGCCCAGCGGCAAGCCCAAGCGCAAGCCGCGCCGCTGAGCCGCTGCTGCACCACAAAGCCCTCGCCGGTCACGCCTGCGAGGGCTTTTTCATTGCAGCGTGGTCGCCAGCGCGCTGGCCGTGAGCGCCAGATGTGTGGGCCAGCGGTCGGCCGCCGCGCCATGGGTGTACACGGCGTCGCTGGCCGCATGGTGGGGCGCAAGCCCCTGCGCCAGGCGCGCGCCTATCAGTCCGGCGAGCACATCGCCCGTGCCGGCTGTCGCCAGCCGCGCATTGCCGGTCGGATTGATGATAGTCCGCCTGCCCGGCGTGGCGGTGACCGAGCCCGAGCCTTTGAGCACCACGGTGCAGAGATGGCGATCCGCGAGCGCCTGCGCGGCGGCGAGCCGGTCGGCCTGCACCTGGGTCGTGGTTGTCTGCAGCAGGCGCGCGGCCTCGAGCGGGTGGGGCGTGAGCACGGTGGCCTGGCCGGCGCTGGCGCGCGCGCGCAGCGCCGCCGCCAACGCGCTGTCGCCGGCGATGGCATTGAGGCCGTCGGCGTCGAGCACCAGGCGCGCGGCCTGGGCGAGCACGCCGGGCAGCACGGCGCGCACGGCTTCGCCGCCGCCGCAGCCGCAGACCACGGTCAGATCGGGCAGGCGCAAGGCATCGATGCGGCGCAGCATCAGTTCGGGCCAGGGCGGGGCCAGCGTCAGGCCTTCGTCGAGCAGCGCCACCATGACCCGGCCCGCGCCGCCGAACACCGCCGCGCCGGCGGCGAGAAAGGCCGCGCCGGTCATTCCCATGCCGCGCGCGGCCAGGCCTTCTCCGCCTATCACCGCGACATCGCCGAAGCTGCCTTTGTGGCTGGCGTGCCGCGCAGCGCCACGCGTGCCTGCGTGCGGTTTGCGGCCATCGATTCCCAACTGTGCCGTGGGCGCAGGCGCCTGCGCGCCGCAGCCCAGGTCGTCGAACCAGACGCTGCCGCAGGCGTCGCGCCCCTGGGCGGTGAACAGCCCTGGCTTGAGCGTGAGCAGGCTCAGCGTGTGGCAAGGTCCAGCACGCGGCGAGTCGGGTGCGAATCCCGGGGCGTATTGGCCGGTATCGGCGTCCAGCCCGGAAGGAATGTCGACCGCGAGAAGCGCTGCCGCGCTGGTGTGCAGTTGATCGAGCAGCGCACGCAATGCCGGCCCCGGCGGGCGCGCGCACGCCGCGCTGAGCCCTATGCCCAGCAGGGCGTCGATGCACAGGTCGCGCGGGCCGAGGTCGGCAGGCGGTCCGGGTGCGAACACCACGCCCGCGGCGACCGCGCGCTGCCAGGCCGCGCGCGCGTCGGCAGGCGCGCTGCCCGGCTGGCCCAGCCAGGTGACGCTGACGTTGCGGCCGGACTGGTGCAAGAGGGCTGCGGCCTCGAGGCCGTCGCCGCCGTTGTTGCCGCTGCCGCAGGCGATCCAGATGTGGCGCGCATGCGGCGCGAGCGCCAGCGCCAGGCGCGCGCTGGCCGCGCCCGCACGCTGCATCAGGCAATGCGCGGGCAGGCCGCTGGCGGCCGCGGTTTCCAGCGTGCGCGTCGCGGCCACGCCGTGCAGCGCGTGCGCTGTGTCGGAGGAAATGTGTTCCATGGCCCCAGCATAGCCGGGGCGGGATTCAACGCAACAGCAGTCCGCTGGTATCGATTGCGGGCGCGCGTCCCGAGATCAGGTCGGCGAGCAGTTGGCCCGATCCATGGGCCATGGCCGCGCCGTGGTTGCCGTGGCCCAGGTTGAGCCAGACGCCGGGCAGGCCGCTCGCGCCCAGCAGCGGTGCGCCGTCGGGCGTCATGGCGCGCGTGCCGCGCCAGGTCTGCACGCCTTGCGACGGCTGCATGCCGCCGGGAAACCAGTGGTTGAGCGCGTCATAGAGGCGCTGCAGGCTGGGCGCGTGGTGCGCGGCCGAGGTGCCGATTTCGGCGCCGCCGCTCGCGCGCACGCGTTGGCCCAGCCGCACCAGCATGATCTGGCTGTCCCAGTCGACGACAGCGCAGCGCGGCGCATGCACGGGTTCGCGCATGGGGGCGCTGACCGTGTAGCCGCTCAGGCCGACCACGGGCAGCTTCAGGCCCAGCGGGCGCAGCAGCGCGGCGCTGTCGGCGCCGGCGCAGACCACGAGCGCGTCGTGCACGCGCGGCGCGGCCTCGCCCGCGAGCTGCACGCCCGCAGGCGCATGGCGCAGCCGGGTGATGCGCGCGTCAAACACGAACTGCACGCCCATCTGCTGGGCTTCGATGCGCTGCAACTGCACCCAGAGACGGGAATTCGCCGTGGTGGCGCCGGGCAGGTTCAGTGCGCCGATCAGCTTGAAGTCATGCGCCAGGCCCGGCTCGAGTTGGCGTGCCTGGGCCGCGTCCAGCCGCTGCACTGCCACGCCCGCGTCGGCGAGTACCGCGAGCGCGGGCTGCAGCCGGGCCAATGTGGCTTCGGTGCGCAGCACGACCATGGCGCCGGTCTGCGATTGCAGCTCCTGGTCGAACGCCGTGCCTTCGCTGTCGCGCAGCGCGCGGCTGTATTGGGCCAGGCGTTCGATGGCGGCGAGTGCCGGGTGCACGCTTTCGGGCGCGCTGCGCACGCGCTGCCCGGCCTGGCGCCAGCGCCACAGCCATGTCAGATCGGCGCGGCCCAGCCCGCTGCCTATGCGCAGCAGCGCGGGGTGCTGGCGCAGGCCGGGCGAGGGCGCAAGGCCCGGAGCGCTCCAGGGCTGGAGCAGGGCGGGCGCGAGCCAGCCCGCGGGCGCGAAGCTCGCGCCTTCGGCGGCACTGCCGTTCTGGTCGTAGACCGTGACGGCGTGGCCGTCGCGTGCAAGCGCGTGCGCAGTGGCGATGCCGGCGGCGCCGGCACCCACGATGGCGATATTCATGAGAGGGGTGTGATCAGGGAATTGCGGCCCGCAGCGCGGCAAGCGCTACGAGGCCGCGAGTATGCCTTCGATCTGCAGACCGATGTCGAGAACTGCATCATCGTGCAGTGCGCCGTGCCAGACCATCAACCCTACGGGAAGCTCGCCTTGCATGTGGCAAGGCAGCGACAGCGCGCAGCCGTCGAGCATGTTGACCACGCTGGTGTTGCGCAGCAGCAGGGTATTGGCGCGCTGGAAAGCCGCGTTGCGCTGGGCGTCGAGCGCCGCGTCCAGGCCGTCGGCGGGAGCGACGCTGTCGATTGTCGGCGCGAGAATCGGCACCGTGGGCGACAGCAGCGCGTCATAGCCGGCCAATGCCCGCTCCATGCGCGCTATCCACTGGTTGCGCGCGCTGTGCAGGTCTATGTAGTGCGCGGCGCTCATGCCCGCGCCGCGCTCGATGCGGCTGCGCACGCGCGGGTCATAGGGCCGGCCCAGCGCGTCGGCGCGCGTGAGCAGCGGGCGGTGCCAGGCATAGCTTTCGGCGCCCGAGAAGCTGCCGTGGTCGTTGATGTGGTTCAGTGTGTCGGTTTCGGGCAGCTCGATCTCGTCGATGCGCGCGCCCGCGGCGCGCAGTTGCGCGAGGCTGCGTTCGAAAGCCAGTGCCACGGCAGGCTCGAGGTCGTCGAGAAACAGCTGGCGCGGCACGGCCAGGCGCCAGTCGGCCATGCCCGCGGCAGCGCGCGTGACGGTGCGTGCCGCGAGGATCTCATGCACAAGAATGGCATCGCGCACGCTGCGCGTGATGGCGCAGGCGGTGTCCAGCGTGGGTGACAGCGGGATGGTGCCGCTGGTGGGGGTCAGGCGCGCGGTGTTCTTGAAGCCGACCAGCCCATTGAGCGCCGCGGGAATGCGGATCGAGCCGCCGGTGTCCGAGCCCAGTCCCACATAGGCCGCGCCGCTGGCGACCGAAACCGCCGCGCCCGAAGACGAGCCGCCGCTCACGCGCGCCGGGCCGGGCAGCGGGCCGAAGCGGGCGTCCAGCGCCGCGGGCGTGCCGTAGTGCGGGTTGACGCCCACGCCCGAGTAGGCGAACTCGACCATATGGGTACGGCCTATGATTGCCGCGCCGGCCGCACGCAACCGCGCCACGGCCAGGCAGTCTGCGGCCGCAGCGGGCGCATCGGCCAGCACGCGCGAACTTGCCGCGCTGCGTGTGCCCTGGATGTCGAAGAGGTCTTTGACCGAGATCGGCAGGCCGGCCAGCGGCAGCTGCGGCGCGGCGCGCGCGGCGCTGCGCATCGCGCTCTCGAACAGCGTCTGCGCAAACACATGGTCGCAGACCGGCGAGCGCGCCGTGGCGATCGCGGCCTGGAGCAGATCGGTGGCGCGGCATTCGCCGCTGCGCACGTTGGCGAGTGCCGAGCAAAGATCAGAGTGCATGCTTGTGGTAGAATTTTTCGGCTTTGCTGAGTGCTGCCTTGCGGCATGCAGCGCTGGGCGCGTTTTTCGCGTCCGCCGCCGCGTCTGACGCACAGTGTGCCCCAGCGGCAAGCAGCAAAGCAAATAGCAAACCAGTCCCCTCAAGGTGTTGCCCTCACGGGCAAATGTCGGGCTGGATTTTAGACCCAACCTTTGGAGTATTCATATGTCCGTCACTATGCGCGAAATGCTGGAAGCCGGTGTCCACTTCGGTCACCAAACCCGCTTCTGGAACCCCAAGATGGCTCCGTTCATCTTCGGTCACCGCAACAAGATTCACATCATCAACCTGGAAAAGTCGCTGCCGATGCTCCAGGCTGCGCAGAAGTTCGCCAAGCAGCTGTCCGCCAACCGCGGTACCGTGCTGATGGTCGGCACGAAGCGCCAGGCCCGTGAGCTGGTGGCTGCTGAAGCCCAGCGCGCTGGCGTGCCTTACGTCGACCAGCGCTGGCTCGGCGGCATGCTGACCAACTTCAAGACCGTCAAGACGTCGATCAAGCGTCTGAAGGACATGAAGATCCAGCAGGAAGCCGGTCTGGAAGCGATGAGCAAGAAGGAACAGCTGATGTTCGCTCGCGAACTCGAAAAGCTGGAAAAGGACATCGGCGGCATCCAGGACATGAACGGTCTGCCTGACGCCATCTTCGTGATCGACGTGGGCTTCCACAAGATCGCCGTGGCCGAAGCCAAGAAGCTGGGCATCCCCCTGATCGGTGTGGTGGATTCGAACCACAACCCCGAAGGCATCGACTACGTGATCCCTGGCAACGATGACTCGGCCAAGGCCGTGGAACTGTACGCCAAGGCCATCGCTGACGCGATCATCGAAGGCCGTGCCGACGCCGTCAACGACGTCGTCAAGGCCGTGGCTGCTGAAGGCTCGGACGAATTTGTGGAAGTGCAAGAGTCGGCTGCCTAAAGTCCGGCAACGCGACCTGTCGCGAAAAGGAAGCGGGGCTCTGGTAGCCCCCTTTTTTTAGCCTCAATACTTGTAACGAATCGAACTGAAACCGGAGAATTAAGATGGCTGTTATTACCGCAAAACTGGTGGCTGAACTGCGTGCTAAGACCGACGCACCGATGATGGAATGCAAGAAGGCACTGACCGAAGCCGACGGCGATCTGGTCAAGGCTGAAGAGCTGCTGCGCGTCAAGCTCGGCACCAAGGCTGGCAAGGCCGCTTCGCGCATCACCGCCGAAGGCGTGGTTGCTACCTACATCAACGGCAACGTCGGTGCGATGGTCGAAGTCAACAGCGAAACCGACTTCGTCTCGAAGAACGACAGCTTCCTGGCCCTGGCCGATGCCGCTGCCAAGCTGATCGCCGAGCACAACCCCGCCGACCTCGAAGCGCTGGCTGCACTGCCCTACGAGCAGGACACTTTCGGCCCCACGCTGGAAGACGTGCGCAAGGGCCTGATCGGCAAGATCGGCGAAAACATGTCGTTCCGCCGCTTCAAGTACTTCAGCGGCAGCAACCTGGCTTCCTACCTGCACGGCTCGCGCATCGGCGTGGTCGTCGAATTCGAAGGCGATGCAACGGCTGCCAAGGATGTGGCCATGCACGTGGCGGCAATGAAGCCCGTGGCCCTGAGCAGCGCTGAAGTGCCTGCCGACCTGATTGAAAAAGAGCGCACCGTGGCCACCGCCAAGGCCGCTGAATCGGGCAAGCCCGCCGACATCGTCGCCAAGATGGTCGAAGGTTCGGTGCAGAAGTACCTCAAGGAAGTTTCGCTGAACAACCAGGTCTTCGTGAAGGCCGCTGACGGCAAGCAAACCGTCGAGCAGATGCTCAAGGCCGCAAACACCACCGTCAAGGGCTTCACCCTGTACGTGGTTGGCGAAGGCATTGAGAAGAAGGTGGACGACTTCGCTGCTGAAGTGGCTGCCCAAGTGGCTGCTGCCAAGGCTGGCGCTTAAGTCATCCGTAGACCGTTTTCTTTCCCCTGATCCCATTTTTTACCGTACGGAGTATTTTTCATGACCCACGCAGCACCAGCCCACAAGCGCATCTTGCTCAAGTTGTCTGGTGAGGCGCTCATGGGCGACGACTCCTTCGGCATCAACCGGGCCACCATCGTTCGCATGGTGGAAGAGATCGCTGCCGTCACCCGCGTGGGTGTGCAGGTGGCGGTCGTTATCGGGGGCGGAAACATCTTTCGTGGCGTGGCGGGCGGCTCCGTAGGAATGGACCGTGCAACGGCCGACTACATGGGCATGCTGGCCACGGTCATGAATGCCCTGGCCCTGGCCGATGCCATGGACAAGCAGGGCCTGACGGCCCGCGTGATGTCGGCCATTGCGATCGAGCAGGTGGTCGAGCCTTACGTGCGCCCCAAGGCGCTGCAGTACCTCGAAGAGGGCAAGGTCGTGGTGTTCGCCGCTGGTACGGGCAACCCGTTTTTCACCACCGACACCGCCGCCGCGCTGCGCGGTGCGGAAATCGGTGCCGAAGTCGTGCTCAAGGCGACCAAGGTGGATGGCGTTTATACGGCCGATCCGTTCAAGGACCCTGAAGCAACCCGCTACACGAAGCTGAGCTTCGATGAAGCCATTTCGCGCAATCTGGGCATCATGGATGCAACCGCTTTCGCGCTGTGCCGCGACCAGAAGCTGCCGGTGCGGGTGTTCTCCATCGTCAAGCATGGAGCGCTGCTGCGCGTGGTGATGGGCGAAGACGAAGGCACCTTGGTGTACGCTTGAGCATCATGCACCACGCAGGTGCATAGCCGATCCCCGAGGAATAGACATGACGATTGCTGACATCAAGAAAACCACCGAAGCCAAGATGGACCAGTCCATCACGGCGTTCAAGAACAACCTGGGCAAGATCCGTACGGGCCGTGCCAGCGCCGGCATGCTCGACAGCATCATGGTCGAATATTACGGCTCCATGGTGCCGCTGACGCAGGTGGCCAACGTGTCGCTGCTCGATTCGCGCACGCTGAGCGTCCAGCCCTGGGAAAAGCCCATGGGAGCCAAGATCGAAAAGGCCATCCGCGAAAGCGATCTGGGCGTGAACCCTTCGTCGCTGGGCGATCTGATCCGCGTGCCCGTGCCGCCGATGAGCGAAGAGCGCCGCAAGGAAATGACCAAGCTCGCGCGCAATGAAGCCGAAGGCGCGAAGATCGCCATCCGCAACCTGCGCCGCGATGCCAACGATTCGGTCAAGAAGCTGGTCAAGGAAAAGCTCGCGTCCGAAGACGACCAGAAGCGCGCCGAAACCGACGTGCAGAAAGTGACCGACCGCCACATCGCTGAAATCGATCAGCTGGTGGCGGCCAAGGAACAAGAGATCATGGCGGTTTGACAGGTCACGTCACCGTAGATCACGCCTTGCAGACGTTCACCGAACTTTCCGTGCCCGCGCATGTTGCCATCGTCATGGATGGCAACGGCCGCTGGGCCAAGCGCCGCTTCATGCCCCGGCTGACGGGGCACGCGCAAGGCGTCAAGGCCTTGCGCCGCTGCGTCAAGGCCTGTCTCGAGCGCGGTGTGAAGGTGCTCACGGTGTTTGCGTTTTCCTCGGAGAACTGGCAGCGGCCCGAAGACGAGGTCTCCGGCCTGATGGGCCTGCTGACTTCGGCGCTGGGCCGCGAAGTGGCGCAGCTGGGCCGCGAAGGCGTGCAGCTGCACTTCGTCGGTGAACGCCGCGGCCTGAGCGAGCGCATCTGCGCCGGGCTCGATGTCGCCGAGCGCGAAACGGCGCACAATGGCCGCCTGGTGCTCAATATCTGTTTCAATTATGGCGGACGCTGGGACATCACCCAGGCGGCAGCCGGTCTGGCCGCCCGCGGCGAGCCCATCACCGAAGCCAGCCTGAACGCGGCCATGGGGCTGGCGCATGTCGCCGATCCCGATCTGCTGATACGCACGGGCGGAGAAATGCGCATCAGCAATTTCCTGCTGTGGCAGCTGGCCTACTCGGAACTGTTTTTCAGCCCTGTCCTGTGGCCCGACTTCGACGAAGCGGCATTGGACGAGGCTTTTGCTGCCTACGGCGCGCGCGAGCGCCGCTTTGGCAAAACTTCTGCACAAATTCAGTCGGCCCCTCCCGCGCAGTTGCCGGTCTGAGAAAGGGAACCATGCTCAAGCAGCGTGTCATTACCGCCCTGGTCCTGCTGGCTATTCTTCTTCCCGCATTGTTCTATCCGGACCCGCTGCCGTTCTCGGTGGTGGTGCTGGTATTGATGACCGCGGGCGCCTGGGAATGGGGGCGCATGCACGGCCTGGGCCAGGCCGGCGCGAGCGCGCTGGGTGCGGCCTGCCTGCTGCTGTGCGGCCTGAGCTGGTATCTGGGCTGGCTTGAGCAGCCGCTGACACGGCTGTGGCTCATAGGCGGCAGCCTGTGGGTGCTCGTGGGCGCGGCGTTGCTGCGCGCGGGCGTGGGCGCCTGGGCGCGGGTGCCGCTGGCGCTGCGCCTGGTCGGCGGCGTGCTCGCGCTGTGGCTGGCCTGGCTGGCCGTGCTGCAGGCGCACCGCATGGGTGTCAATTTCCTGCTGTCGGTGCTGCTGCTGGTCTGGGTGGCCGACATCTTTGCCTATTTCGCGGGCCGCGCTTTCGGCCTCAAGTTCACGCGCAACAAGCTCGCGCCTTCGATCAGTCCCGGCAAGAGCTGGGAAGGGGTCTGGGGCGGCATGGCCGGCGTGCTGGTGCTGGCCGCGGTCTGGGTGCTTGCCGACCGCCAGCTGGGCGCGACGCTGCCGAGCTTCTATTCTCTTTTGCTGCGTCAGGGCCTGTGGTTCCTGGTGCTGGCCGTGGTGTTCATGGGAGCCATGAGCGTGGTCGGCGATCTCGTCGAGTCGCTGGTCAAGCGCAGCGTCGGTGTCAAGGACAGCAGCGCGCTGCTGCCGGGCCACGGCGGCGTGCTCGACCGCATCGATGCGCTGCTGCCGACCCTGCCATTGGCCATGATGCTTTCTTCTTTTGTAAATCCATGAAACAACGTCTCACCATTCTCGGCTCCACGGGCTCTATCGGCACCAGCACGCTGGATGTCGTGTCGCGCCACCTCGAGGATTACGAGGTGTTTGCGCTGAGCGCAGCGACCCAGGTCGAGCTGATGCTGGCGCAGTGCGCGCAGTTCAAGCCGCGCTTCGCGGTGATGGCCAGCCCGGCCCATGCGCGCGAACTGGCCGAAAGGATCAAGGCCAACGGCCTGGCGACCGAAGTGCTGCAGGCGCCCGATGCGCTCGAGCAGATTGCGGCGCATGAAGACGTAGACGCCGTCATGGCAGCGATTGTCGGTGCCGCGGGCCTGGGGCCCTGCCTGGCCGCAGCCCGGGCCGGCAAGCGCCTGCTGCTGGCCAACAAGGAGGCGCTGGTCGTCGGTGGCGCGCTGTTCATGGACACCGTCAAGCGCCACGGCGCGACGCTGCTGCCCATAGACAGCGAGCATTCGGCGATCTTCCAGTGCCTGCCCGAAGACCGCACGACCTGGGCGCAGCGCGTGGACAGCATCCTGCTCACGGCCTCGGGCGGGCCGTTTCGCGCGCGCGATCCCGCGAGCCTGTCGCAGATCACGCCCGAACAGGCCTGCGCCCATCCGAACTTCTCCATGGGCCGCAAGATTTCGGTCGACTCCGCGACGATGATGAACAAGGCGCTGGAAGTCATCGAGGCGCGCTGGCTGTTCGACATGGCGCCCGATCAGATCAAGGTGGTGATCCACCCGCAGCAGATCGTGCACTCGATGGTGCAGTTCAACGATGCCTCGGTGCTGGCGCAACTGGGCACGCCCGACATGCGCGTGCCGATTGCCTGCGGCCTGGCCTGGCCCGAGCGCATCACGAGCGGCGCGGCGCGGCTGGACTTCTCCAAGCTCAGCGCGCTCACGTTCGAGGACGCCGATGCCCAGCGCTTTCCGGGCCTGCACCTGTCCTGGCAGGCGCTGCGCGCCATCGAAGGCACGACCACGGTGCTCAACGCGGCCAATGAAATGGCCGTCGATGCCTTCCTGCACCGCCGGCTGACTTTCGACCGCATCCATGCGGTCAACCTCGAGACGCTCGAGAAGATGCAGCTGCCGCAGGCTCCAGGTTCGCTCGAAGACCTGCTGGCCGTCGATGCCCAGGCGCGGGCTTGCGCGCGCGCCGCGGTCGAACGCTGGGCGCTGGCCTGAACGGCCGGGCCCGACCCTCTTTTTTTCGAGATAGGCGCCACCCATGTTGATGACTGTCCTCGCTTTCGCGCTGGCGCTGGGCGTGCTGATCGCCGTGCACGAGTACGGCCACTACCGCGTCGCGGTGGCCTGCGGCGTCAAGGTGCTGCGTTTCTCGGTGGGCTTCGGCAAGCCCTTGCTGCGCTGGACGCCCAAGGGCTCGTCGACCGAGTTCGTGCTGGCCGCGTTTCCGCTCGGCGGCTATGTGCGCATGCTCGACGAGCGTGAAGCACCGGTGGCCGAAGGCGAGCGCCATCTGGCGTTCAACAACAAGCCCTTGCGTTCGCGCGCGGCCATCGTCGCGGCCGGCCCCGCGGCCAACCTGCTGCTCGCGGTGCTGCTGTATGCGGGAGTCAACTGGATAGGGGTGCAGGAGCCCAAGCCGTATGTGGCCAGCCCGCCGGCCGGCTCGCTGGCCCAGGCTGCGGGCCTGCAGGGCGCGGAGCTGGTGCAGGCCGTGGCGCGCGGCGACGGCCCGCTCGAGCCCGTGGTGTCGTTTGACGAGCTGCGCTGGGCGCTGGCGCGCGCCGCGCTCGAAGGCCAGGATGCACGCCTGCAGATCGTGCGGCCGCAGACCGCCGCGGCGACCGAGCTCAAGCTGCCGCTGGGAACGCTGGAAACGCGCGAAGCCGACGAAAAACTGTTCGAGCGCATAGGCGTGGTCGCGCCCTGGACGCCGGCCGTCATGGGCGAACTGCTGCCCGACGGCGCGGCCCGGCGCGCAGGCCTGCGTGAAGGCGACAAGGTGCTCGCCGTGGGCGCGGTCCCGGTGGTCGACGGCCAGCAATTGCGCGGCCTGATCCGCGCCTCGGTGCGCGGCACCGAAGCCGTGGCCCAGGACTGGCGCATAGAGCGGGGCGGTCAGCCCATGCAGCTGTCGGTGCGCCCGGATGCGGTGCAGCAGGACGATCAGTGGGTGGGGCGCATAGGCGCATTCGTGGGCGCCGCGCCCGAAATGACGCTGGTGCGCCGCGGCTTTGTCGAAGGCCTGCAAAATGGCGCGCAGCGCACCTGGGATCTGTCGGTATTGACGCTGCGCATGATGGGCCGCATGGTCATCGGTGAAGCGTCGCTGAAGAATATCAGCGGTCCGCTGACGATTGCCGACTATGCGGGCAAATCGGCCAGCATGGGCTTCACGCAGTACCTGGCTTTCCTCGCGCTGATCAGCGTGAGCCTGGGTGTTCTCAACCTGCTGCCCCTGCCCGTTTTGGACGGCGGGCACCTGATGTATTATCTTTGGGAAGGCGTGACGGGCCGGCAGGTGTCCGAAGCTTGGATGGAAAGATTGCAGCGTCTCGGCGTGGCTGTGCTGCTGCTGATGATGTGCATCGCCTTTTTCAACGATATCAACCGGCTCTTGGGCTAACTAATTTTGCCGAATTTTGCCAAGCAAGTCGGCGGCAATTCACTCATGAAAAAACACATCAATCGCTTAGGCGCGCGTACCGCTTCGGCCTTGACCGCCATGGTTCTTGCGGCCAACGCCGCCTGGGCACTGGAGCCTTTCAAGGTCCAGGACATCCGCGTCGAAGGTCTGCAGCGGGTGGAAGCGGGTACCATTTTTGCGTCCATCCCCCTGCGTGTGGGTGATGATTACAACGACGAAAAAGGCTCGGCCGCGATCCGTGCGCTGTTCGCTCTGGGCCTGTTCAAGGACGTGCGTCTCGAAGCCAACGGCAACGTGCTCACGGTGGTTGTAGAGGAACGTCCGACGATTGCCGACGTCAACTTCGCCGGCACCAAGGAGTTCGACAAGGACACCTTGAAGAAAGCCATGCGCGACGTGGGTCTGGCCGAAGGCCGGCCTTTCGACAGCGCGCTCGCCGACCGCGCCGAGCAGGAACTCAAGCGCCAGTACATCAACCGCAGCCTCTATGGCGCGGAAGTCGTCACCACCGTGACGCCCATCGAGCGCAACCGCGTCAACCTGACGTTCACGGTGACCGAAGGCGAACCCGCGAAGATCAACGAGATCCACGTGGTCGGCAACAAGGCCTTCAGCGAATCCACGCTCAAGGGCCTGTTCGACCAGGACACCGGCGGCTGGCTCAGCTGGTACACCAAGTCCGACCGCTATGCGCGCTCCAAGCTCAATGCCGATCTGGAGACGCTGCGCTCGTACTATCTGCAGCGCGGCTATCTCGAATTCCGCATCGAGTCGACCCAGGTCGCGATTTCGCCCGACAAGCAGACGATCTCGCTCACGGTGAACATCCACGAAGGCGAACGCTATGTGGTGTCGGACGTCAAGCTCGAAGGCAACTACCTCGACCGCGACGACGAGTTCAAGTCCATGGTCACGATCAAGCCCGGCGAGCCCTACAACGCCGACCAGGTCACGCAGACCACCAAGGCGTTTTCCGATCACTTCGGCAACTTCGGCTTTGCGTTCGCGCGCGTCGAGGCCGTGCCCGAGATCGACCGCACCAACAACCGCGTGTCCATCGTGGTCAAGGCCGAGCCTTCGCGCCGCGCCTATGTGCGCCGCATCCAGGTCAGCGGCAACAACCGCACGCGCGACGAAGTGATTCGCCGCGAGTTCCGCCAGTTCGAAGCCTCGTGGTACGACGGCGACAAGATCAAGCTGTCGCGCGACCGCGTCGACCGCCTGGGCTTCTTCACCGAAGTCAATGTCGAGACCCAGGAAGTGCCCGGTTCGCCCGATCAGGTCGATATCGTCGTGTCCGTGGCCGAGAAGCCCACAGGCTCGTTGCAATTGGGTGCAGGTTTTTCAAGTGCTGAAAAAATCTCGCTGTCGTTCGGCATCAAGCAGGAAAACGTCTTCGGGTCCGGTAACTATCTGGGTATTGATGTAAATACCAGTAAATACCGCCGTACCCTGGTGCTGAGCACCACCGATCCTTATTTCACCAAGGAAGGCATCTCGCGCACGCTTGACGTCTACTACCGCACCGACAAGCCTTACGAAGACCAGGGCGGCAACTACGAGCTCGTCACGGCCGGTACGGGCGTGCGTTTCGGCGTGCCGTTCAGCGAGCTCGACACGGTGTTCTTCGGCGCCGGCCTGGAGCAGACGCGCATCAAGCCGGGCACCAATATTCCCGCAGCCTACCTGGCCTATGGCGACACCTATGGCTATACCAGCACGGCCGTGCCGCTGACCATAGGCTGGTCGCGCGACAGCCGCGACAGCGCGCTCGCTCCCAATGCAGGCCGCTACCAGCGCCTGAACACCGACTGGTCGGTGGCCGGCGATGCGCGTTACGTGCGCGCCAACTACCAGATCCAGCAGTACGTGCCGCTGAGCAAGAAGTTCACGCTGGCCTTCAACGGTGAGCTGGGCTGGGGTAAGGGCCTCAATGGCCGGCCGTTCCCGGTGTTCAAGAACTTCTACTCGGGCGGCCTGGGCTCGGTGCGCGGTTTCGACCAGGGCACGCTGGGTCCGCGTGACGTGATCGGCTCGTCGCTCGGCGGCCCGAAGAAAGTCACGCTGAATGCCGAATTCATGGCGCCGCTGCCAGGCGCCGGCAATGACAAAACTTTGCGTGTGTTCACCTTTGTTGACGTCGGTAATGTGTTTGGCGACCGCGAAACGGTTGACTTCTCGCTGATGCGGGCTTCGGCTGGCATTGGTTTGAGCTGGATTTCCCCGTTGGGGCCATTGCGCTTGGCGTATGCTCATCCCGTGCGTAAATTCGCTGGGGATAAAATCCAGAAACTTCAATTCCAAATCGGAACGTCCTTCTAATGAAATCACTTTCTCGCCAAATCTCTCTGGCCGTGCTGATGAGCACCATGGCTCTGGCTGCGCATGCGCAAGAATTCAAGGCCGGGTTTGTCAATACGGACCGTATCTTCCGCGAAGCCACCACGGCCAAGGCTGCACAGGCCAAGCTCGAAGCCGAATTCTCCAAGCGCGAAAAGGAGCTGGTCGACGCCGGCAACACGCTCAAGACCGCTTCGGACAAGTTCGAGCGCGAAGCCCCCACGCTGTCGGAATCGCAGCGCACCGCACGCCAGCGTCAACTGGTCGACCAGGACCGTGAATTCCAGCGCAAGCGCCGCGAATTCCAGGAAGACCTGAACTCGCGCAAGAACGAAGAGCTGTCGCAAGTGCTCGAGCGCGCCAACCGCGTGGTCAAGACCGTTGCCGAAGCCGAAAAGTACGACGTGATCCTGCAGGAAGCCGTCTACATCAACCCCAAGCACGACATCACCGACAAGGTGCTCAAGGCGCTCAACGCCGCCAAGTGATCTGCTGCTGAAGACGTACAGACAGTGAGCTTGCTACTCGGGCAAATTGTGGGTGCGCTGGGGGGGACGCTGGAGCTGGCGGACAGCGATACGGAAATTTCCCGTATTGCTCCGCTGGACTCCGCAGGCGCGGGAGACTTGAGTTTCCTGAGCAATCCACGCTACCAGCAGCAACTGGCCGCCTCCAAGGCGGCCTGTGTCATTGTGGCGCCTGCCATGCGGGACGCTGCGATGCAACGTGGCGCCTGTATCGTGGCGCCCGATCCCTATGTGTATTTCGCGCGCGCGACCCAGTTGTGGAAGCGTCTGCACGAGCGCGCGCCGCTCAGCGGCGTGCATGCCAGCGCCGTGGTCGACCCCGAAGCGGTGATCGATCCAACGGCCTATATAGGCCCGCTGTGCGTGGTCGAGCGCGGCGCGCGCATAGGCGCGCACACGGTGCTCAAGTCGCGCGTCACGGTAGGCGAGAACTGCGTCGTGGGTGCGCGCTGCCTGCTGCATGCGGGCGTGGTGCTCGGCTCCGACGGCTTTGGCTTCGCGCCCGAGCGCGGAACCTGGGTGAAAATCGAGCAGCTCGGTGCGGTGCGCATCGGTGATGATGTGGAAATCGGTGCCAATACCTGCGTGGATCGCGGCGCGCTCGATGACACTGTGATTGAAAACGGCGTGAAGCTGGATAATCTCGTCCAGATCGGACATAACGTCCATGTCGGACAGCATGTCGCCATGGCCGGGTGCGTGGGCGTGGCGGGCAGTGCGCGTATCGGTGCGCATTGCACCGTCGGCGGCGGCGCCATCGTTCTCGGGCATTTGCAATTGGCCGAAAATGTACATATCTCGGCGGCGACTGTGGTGACGCGTTCTTTGAACAAGCCCGGCGTCTATACAGGAATGTTTCCTGTCGATGAAAACAACAAATGGGAAAAAAATGCTGCCACTCTGAAGCAGCTGCACAGCTTGCGCGAGCGCATCAAGGCGCTTGAGCAGCAGCAGCCGCAGGGCAGCAAGATCGGAACGCAATGATGGATATCCACGCAATTCTCAAGCAACTGCCCCACCGCTACCCGTTTCTGCTGGTGGACAAGGTTCTGGAGCTCGAGAGCAACCAACGTATCAAGGCGATCAAGAACGTCACGTTCAACGAGCCTTACTTCCAGGGCCATTTCCCCGGCCGTCCCGTGATGCCCGGCGTGCTGATGCTCGAAGCATTGGCCCAGGCCGCGGGCCTGCTGGCGTTCGACGCCATGGGCAAGGTGCCGGACGAAAACAACATCTACTATTTCGTGGGCATCGATGCCGCGCGCTTCAAGCGTCCGGTCGAGCCCGGCGATCAGCTGGTGCTGGAAATCACCATCGACCGCGTGCGCGGCGGCATCTGGAAGTTCAAGGGCGTGGCCCGCGTCGGTGACGAAGTGGCCTGCGAAGCAGACCTGATGTGCACCATGCGGGCCGTGGGCTGAAAGCGCTGGGTTGGTCGTGAGCCGTATTCACTCTACCGCGCTGGTTGATCCGGCGGCCCAGCTCGACGCATCGGTGACCGTGGGTCCCTATGCGGTGATCGGTCCCGATGTGCGCATAGGCGCCGGCACTTCGGTGGGCGCGCATTGCGTCATCGAAGGCCATACGACGATAGGCGCGGACAACCAGATTTTCCAGTTTGCCTCGCTGGGCGCGCAGCCGCAGGACAAGAAGTACGCGGGCGAGCCCACGCGGCTGGTCATCGGCGATCGCAACACCATCCGCGAGTTCTGCACGTTCAATCTCGGCACGGTCCAGGACCAGGGGCTGACCCAGGTCGGCGACGACAACTGGATCATGGCCTATGTGCACATTGCGCACGACTGCGTCGTGGGCAATCACACGGTGCTGGCGAACAATGCCACGCTCGCCGGCCATGTGAAGGTCGGCGACCATGCAATTCTGGGCGGCCTCACGGGCGTGCACCAGTTCACGCAGATCGGTGCGCATGTGATGGCCGGTTTCGCCAGCCATATCTCGCAGGACGTGCCGCCGTTCATGCTGGTCGACGGCAATCCGCTGTCGGTGCGCGGCTTCAACCTCGAAGGCCTGCGCCGGCGCGGTTTTTCGCCCCAGCGCCTGGCCGCGGTCAAGCAGATGCACAAGCTGCTGTACCGCCAGGGGCTGACGCTCGAAGCCGCACGCCAGGCGATTGTCGCGCTGGCCGCGCAATTTCCCGAAGCCGTCGCCGATATCGACGCGCTGAGCGCGTTCATCGCCGGCTCCAGGCGCGGTCTCGCGCGCTGAACGGGAGCTTCCAATGACTGCAGCGCGTGTGGCGATGGTGGCCGGCGAGACTTCGGGCGACCTGCTGGCCGGCCTGATTCTCGACGGTCTCAAGACCCAGTGGCCGGCGCTGCAAAGCGCGGGCATAGGCGGCCCGCAGATGCGCGCGCGCGGCTTCGACGCCTGGTGGGACAGCCAGCGGCTGGCCGTGCACGGCTACAACTGGGAAGTGTTCCAGCGACTGGCCGAGCTGCTGCGCATACGCCGGCAATTGCGCGATCGGCTGCTGGCCGATCCGCCCAGCGTGTTCGTCGGCGTCGATGCGCCAGATTTCAATCTCGGGCTCGAAGCCGATCTGCGCGCCAAGGGCGTCAAGACCGTGCATTTCGTCTGCCCGTCGATCTGGGCCTGGCGTGCCAACCGCGTGGAGAAGATCCGCCGCGCGGCCGACCATGTGCTGTGCATTTTTCCGTTCGAGCCCGAGCTGCTCGCCGGCCATGGCATTGCGGCGACCTATGTAGGTCATCCGCTGGCCAGCGTGATTCCCCTTGCGCCCGATCGCCAGGCCGCGCGCCAGCGTCTGGGCCTGGCGCAGGACGCGCTGGTGCTGGCCGTGCTGCCCGGCAGCCGGACTTCCGAAATTCGTTATATCGCGCCCGCGTTCTTCGCGGCCGCAGCCCTGGTCAGCCAGGTATTTCCGGCGGTGGAAATCATCGTACCGGCCGTGCCTTCGCTGATCGACACCGTGCGCCAGGCGGCGCGTGCCGCGGGCATCGAGGCGCGCATCCGCATTCTGTCGGGCCAGTCGCACGACGCGCTTGCGGCCTGCGACTGCACGCTGATTGCCAGCGGCACGGCCACCCTCGAAGCGGCGCTGTTCAAGCGCCCGATGGTGATCGGCTACCGCATGCAGTCGCTGAGCTGGCGGCTGATGCGCCGCAAGCAGCTGCAGCCCTGGGTCGGACTGCCCAATATCCTGTGCGGCGAGTTTGTCGTGCCGGAATTGCTGCAGGACGCGGCCACGCCCCAGGCGCTGGCCGCCGAGGTGCTGCGCTGGCTGCGCGCGCGCGATGATTCTCCTTCAACCATTGAGGCGCTGGAGCAGCGCTTCACAGCGCTGCACCATCTGCTGCGGCGCGATACCGCCCGATTGGCCGCTGATGCAATCCAGAAAGTTGTCTCTTCCACCTGAACAGGTCTGCTTGCCGTGGCATCCGCCCGGCCTGGTAGCCGGGGTGGATGAGGCGGGGCGCGGTCCTCTGGCCGGCCCGGTAGTGGCGGCCGCCGTGATTCTCGACGACCTGAACCCGATAGCGGGCCTGGCCGACTCCAAGAAGCTCACGGCCGCGCGCCGCGAAGCGCTGTTCGACGAAATCCGCGCGAAGGCGCTGTGCTGCTCGATTGCCGAAGCCAGCGTGCAGGAGATCGACGAGCTCAACATCCTGCAGGCCACGATGCTGGCGATGCGCCGCGCCGTCATGGGGCTGCGCCTCAAGCCCGTGCTGGTGCTGGTCGACGGCAACCGCATTCCGGTGCTCGACATGCATGCCGAAGCCATCGTCAAGGGCGATGCGCTGGTCAAGGCGATTTCCGCGGCGTCCATTCTCGCCAAGGTGCACCGCGACCGCTGGTGCGAGCGCCTGGACGCGCAATACCCCGCCTATGGCTTTGCCGGCCACAAGGGCTATGGCACGCCCGCCCACCTGACGGCCTTGCAGGCGCATGGCGCCTGCCCCGAGCACCGCCGTTCGTTTTCGCCTGTCGCCCAGGTGCTGGCCCCTTCCTTTTCCTGAACTGCCATGACTTCACCTGTGACCGCCATCCATTCGCGTGACAACGCCTTTGTCAAGGAGTTGCGCAAGCTGTCGCACGACAGCACGGCCTACCGCAAGCAGGGCCAGGTCTGGCTCGAAGGCGACCATCTGTGCCGCGCGGCGCTGGCGCGCGGCCTGCGTCCCGCGGTGGCGGTGTTTGCCGAATCGTTCTGGCCCCAGGTGCCGGCCGAATGGGCCCAGGCCGCGGACAAGGTCGTGGTGCTGGCCGACGCGCTGTTTGCCGATATCAGCGGCCTCGAGTCGCCGGCGCGCATGGGCTATCTGCTCGAATGGCTGCCGGGCCAGGCGCCGCAGGCCGGGCTGGCGACCGTGGTGCTGGACCGCGTGCAGGACGCGGGCAACGTGGGCTCCATCCTGCGCAGCGCCGCGGCTTTTGGTTTTCTGCAGGTGGTCGCGCTCAAGGGCACGGCCGCGCTGTGGAGCCAGAAGGTGCTGCGCGCAGGCATGGGCGCGCATTTCGGTCTGCATCTGGTCGAGTCGGCCGATGTGGAGGCGCTCGACGCGCTGCAGGTGCCGCTGATCGTCACCAGCTCGCACCAGGGCAAGCTGATCCAGCACACCCAGCTGCCCTGGCCCTGCGCCTGGGCCATGGGCCATGAAGGGCAGGGCGTGGGCGCGGCCGTCGAGGCGCGCGCGGCGCTGCAGGTGCGCATAGGCCAGCCCGGCGGCGAGGAATCGCTCAATGTGGCGGCGGCGGCGGCAATCTGCCTGCATGCGAGCGCGCTGACGGCGGCCGTATAGGTGC
>NZ_JAVWWA010000087.1:22391-24146 GCF_036666375.1 Comamonas sp.
CCGGCCAGGTGCGGCCGGCCAGGTGCGGCCGGCCAGGTGCGGCCGGCGAGGTGCGGGACTGCAGGGCAGGCCGTTGACCCTTCGAAAGGCTCAGGGCGAACGGGGAAAACCGTTCGTGGTGAGCCTGTCGAACCATGAACGGCCGGCCCTAGGAAAAGATGCAAAAGCCTCTGGCAAGGCGCATCACAAACGCGCGCAACGCGCGCCTATAGGTCCTCTGCGCTCTCGGGTAATCCCGGGCGCGGCCACGGGCCTGTCATGGCACACGGCTATAATGGGCGGCTTTCAAGCATTCCACATCTACGCCTAGCGCCGCTTCGAGCCTTCCCCCGCAACACAAGCTATAGCCAGACTCACGTCTAGGCTCGCTGGGCGTAACCGTAATTAGAACCGGAGAACCCAGTGCTTTTGTCTCTCAAGGGATCCTTCCCCCCAGCCATCCTGGCGCTCGCAGACGGCACGGTCTTTATCGGCAACTCGATCGGTGCAGTCGGCACCACCGTCGGCGAAGTGGTGTTCAACACCGCGATCACCGGCTATCAAGAAATCCTCACCGACCCAAGCTATTGCCAGCAGATCGTGACCCTCACGTATCCGCATATCGGCAACTATGGTGTCAATGCCGAGGACATCGAGGCTGAAAAAGTCCACGCCGCAGGTTTGATCATCAAGGATCTGCCGCTGCTGGCAAGCAACTTCCGCTTGACCCACACCTTGCCCCAGTACCTGGTGCGCGAGAACACCGTTGCCATCGCCAACATCGACACCCGCAAGCTCACGCGCCTGCTGCGCGACAAGGGCGCGCAAAACGGTGCGATCGTCGGCCTGGCCGAAGGCGAAAGCGCGACCCCCGAGCGCATCGCGCAGGCCGTGGCTGCAGCCCAGGCCGCGCCGTCGATGAAGGGCCTGGACCTGGCCAAGGTGGTGTCGACCACCAAGACCTACACCTGGGACCAGACCGAATGGCAACTGGGACAGGGCTACGGCCAGCAGACCGCGCCGCGCTTCCACGTCGTCGCTTATGACTACGGCGTCAAGCTCAACATCCTGCGCATGCTCGCCGAGCGCGGCTGCAAGCTCACGGTGGTGCCCGCGCAGACGCCGGCCGCCGACGTGCTGGCAATGAACCCCGATGGCGTGTTCCTGTCGAACGGCCCTGGCGATCCACAGCCCTGCGACTACGCCATCCAGGCGACCAAGGAGCTGATCGAGGCCGGCGTGCCGACCTTCGGCATCTGCCTGGGCCACCAGATCATGGCCCTGGCTTCGGGCGCGACCACGTTCAAGATGGCCAACAGCCACCATGGCGCGAACCACCCGGTCAAGGACCTGGACACCGGCCGCGTGAGCATCACCAGCCAGAACCACGGCTTCGCGGTCGACATGGCATCGCTGCCCGCCAACCTGCGGCCCACGCACGTGAGCCTGTTCGACGGCACGCTGCAAGGCCTGGAGCGCACCGACAAGCCCGCGTTCTGCTTCCAGGGTCACCCCGAAGCATCGCCCGGCCCGCACGACATCGCCTACATGTTCGACCGCTTCACGGCACTGATGGCCAAGGCCCAGGAGAATAAATAATGCCAAAGCGCACAGACCTCAAAAGCATTCTGATCATCGGCGCCGGCCCCATCGTCATCGGCCAGGCCTGCGAGTTCGACTACTCGGGCGTGCAGGCCTGCAAGGCGCTGCGCGAAGAGGGTTACAAGGTCATCCTGATCAACAGCAACCCCGCGACGATCATGACCGACCCGGCCA
>NZ_JAVWWA010000088.1:0-24106 GCF_036666375.1 Comamonas sp.
AAGAAACCGGACTGATGTTCAAGGCGCCCCTGGTGCGCTCCATCCTCGATGGGACAAAGACGCCAGACAGCAGTGAAGTGGTATCGGAGGAAGAGCTGATCGCCGCATTTCGCGGGACGAACTTCGGCACCACGGAGCACCGCCACCTGCTGCACCAGGCTGTGCTCAAGAAGGCCTGCGGCTACCACTGCGGCCACACCATCACGATGATCATGCGTGACCTGGGCTTGATCTGCAAAAAAGAGCCGCTGCTTCCGACCCGCAAGGGCCGCGACCTGATGCGAATCGCATTCCGCGAACAGATGATGGAGGGACCATGACCACAGCACAGACACAAGCCGAGGCGACGTTCACCACAGAGCAGGCATCCGAGCGCGCCAAATCGTGGTGCGCGGCGCATCCTGGCTGGCAGCGCATCTGCGACATTGCAAACACCGACGCACTCTACAAGACCTATGCAGAGCTGCCACAGCGAGTACAGCGGTCATGGGAGGCGAACGGTGGAGAAGCTGAATGGAAGGAGTTCGGCCGCGCGCCATGCAAGGTGCCGAAAGGCTTCATCTCTGGCGCCGGCAAGTTCTACCGCGACGTTCTGGACGTGCCGCGCTTTCATAACCTGATGATGGTGTTCAAGACTGGAGCGCGAGCATGACCACAGAACAAGACCAACAGAGCCGCGCGGACTTCGAGCGCGAGCTGATCGCAAACCGCCAGTTCAAACCGTCCGACTTCTGCTTCATCGACGGCGCCTATACCGGTGACGACGATGTGCAGTTCGCTTGGGATGTCTGGCAAGCAGCGCGCGCACTGCCTGCGGGCATGGAGCCGGTTGCGGAGGTTCTTTCAAGTCGCCCAGGGAATGATACTTCTGTCATCGACAAAGCAATGCCGGCGGGCGCCAAGCTATACACCACAGCCCAGGCGCAGGCCATGGGCCGCGTGCCGCCAGGATGGCAGGCCGTACCGGTGGATCTGCCTGATGTGATGGTGGACGCTTTCGAAAACGCCATGGAGGCCGCAACGACCCATGTGCGCAATTTCAGGGCAGCATGGCACGCCCTGCTCGCAGCAGCCCCGCGGCCACCAGCCGCGCAGAAGCACTACCGCCTGCTGCAGCGCAACGTCGACACCATTCAGGCGGACGACGAGTTTCTCCGCGATGACGCTGCGACCTGGAAAACGGACCCGAAAGGGATCTTTGTAGGCATGCCCTACATGAGCAATGTCCCGCGACCAGCGCGCCGCGCGATCGAGCCCACGCCATGAGCCACCGCAAACGAGAGCGCCGCGACAAGCGCGCAGCAATCCCCGACTTTGACCAGCCCGCCCAGCAAGCGGGCTTTTTTGCAACTGGACTGTCATGACCATCCTGATGACTGATCAAGAGCTGATTGATCTCACCAGCTATCAATGGCCCTCAAAGCAACTGGCTGCACTGAAGAAACAAGGCTTCTTCCGGGCGCGAATCAATGAGCGTACGGGCCGCGTTTTGCTCGAGCGTGAGCACTACACAGCAGTTTGCTCTGGCCCTTTGCCAACCCCAGCACCCAAAGTGCGTCCCCCAACCCTCAGGAGAGTGGCATGAAGCAACGATCGCTACCCAAACGCGTATACAAAAAACATGGCTCCTATTGGCACGTTCGTTCATCCGGCAAGAAGAAACTATGGACCAGGCTTTCTTCAATCAGCGACGGCTTGCCAGCTCTCTATCGAGCGCTCGCCGAAGTTGAACAGGAGGACACGGCCCAGGATTTGATGCCTGCCTTGATCAAAACCTGGCTCATCGAAGTGGACTCAAAGCACAGCGCCAAAACGCAAGCCAATAGCGCTTACCAAACACGCAATATCAGCGAGTCCTTTCAGGAGTTCCGCGCGAAGGAGGTGACGGCACCCAGTGTGCTGGAGTTCCTCAAGCATTTCGCCGACAAGCCCCGGACGTACAACGCGTATCGCGCAATGCTGCGCGAGTTGATGCGATTTGCAGAGCAAAAAGGCTTCAGGGATCCTGGCACAAATCCAGTGGACAGTCTTAAAACGGCGACCATCAAAGCCAGAACTCGATATATCACCGACTCGGAAGTCCGGCGGATCAAGGTGTCCGCGATGTACGGTGACGACGGCCTGCGCACGCGCGCCGGTGCCACCTTGTGCGCCTTGATCGACATGGCCTACCTGACGGGCCAGCGCATCGGCGACTTGCTTACGCTCGAATGGTCTGGGGTGGGCAAGCACGGCATCAGTTTTCAACCGGCCAAGATCGAAGACTCCACGGGCGCCAAGGTATTGATCGAATGGAGTCCCCGCCTGACGGAACTGGTAGCGCGCATCAAGTTGCTGCCCAAAAGCAATGCCCAGTTCGTGTTCTGCACTCTCCAAGGCAAGCCTTACACCTACTCTGGCGCGTCCACCGCCTGGAAGCGCGCCGTGAAGCGAGCAGGTATCAAAAACTGCCACTTTCATGACCTTCGAAGCAAGGCACTCACCGACGTGGACAAGGGTCGTGGGATCATGGATGCGCAGCGAATGGGCGCACATTCCACGCAGTCACAGACCGCTGGTTACGTCCGCCACAAGCTCGCAATACGTGTTGGCGCGACACGCTAAGTTGTCTAACTTAGATTCCACGCTCAGAGGCAAGGCGTGGGTCGATGGACGTTCGAAAGTTAGACAAATTTAATGCCGCGAACTCATTGGACCCCGAAAAAACCCTTACAATACAAGCTGTCGGAGCGTAGCGCAGCCTGGTAGCGCATCTGCTTTGGGAGCAGAGGGTCGCGAGTTCGAATCCCGCCGCTCCGACCAGTGATTCAAGGCCTTGGCTAGAAATAGCCAAGGCCTTTTGTCCGTCTGGCTCCGGGCAATCCACAAAAGGCCCGCTTGCAGGATCTGGTCAGGTCAGGCCAAACCCCAGTCCTCAGCCGAACTCCAGCAAACAATGCCGATTCCTTTCAACTGCATGTAAGCTGCAATCGATCCGGGAGATCCGTTGTGCCGCAGACCGGGCTTCACCCCGGCAGCAGGGCTGAGAGGTAGGAATGTATGGCCTGCCGCGCCTGGCGCTCCAGCGCCGGCACATCGGGGCGCTCAGGCGTGCGGATATAGGTGTGGGCGCACAGGCCGTAGAGAATGGTCTGCGCCACGCGTGCGGCCTCGCGCACGGGAAAGGCCGCAGGCAGGTCCGATGCCGCGTCGAACGCACTCCCCCATTCGCCCACGAAACGGTCATACATCGTGCGGTAGGCCTCGGCGCTCGAAAAGTGGCGCTCCAGCAGGTAATGCGCGCTCCATTCCTGGGCCGCGCCCGTGTGGGCCGCCAGTTGGGAGTCGATGACCGCGTCCACCATCTCGCGCAGCGGGCGCCCGGCCGCAGCCATGCGCGCATCCCGCAAGGCCGCGAGCAAGGTCTTGGTGCGCAGATGCAGGCAGACCCGCGCCAGGTCTTCCTTGCTCGCGAAGTATTCGTAGAAGCTTCCCAGGCCCGTTCCGGCCAAGGCCACGATCTCGCGGATCGTCATGCGCGCATACCCTTGCTCCACCAAAAGCCGAACAAAGGCCTGCTGCAGCGCCAGCGAAGTGTGCAGCGCGCGCGACTGGCGCGGCTTTCTGCGCGGGGACGGAGGTCGAGGCAAGCTTCTGGAAGACATGTGAGCGGAATCCGAACACCTGATAGCGTGGTTTTGCCTAGAATTTTTGCATGGCCGTGCCGCGTTTTCCAAACCAGGCCCAGCCCAATGCGTTCAAGAGCCTTCAAGGAGAGTCAGCATGACAGGCATCCATCCCGACAACCAGGCGCCCGAACTCAAGGACTACAACCTCTACACCAGCGACCCCGTGCTGCGCCGCGCGGTCGCGCGCGGCGCAGCCCAGTGGCGCGACGCCGAGCTGGTGCGCCAGGGCGAGGAATATGGCGCCGAAGCGACCTTGCGCGCCGCCGAGGACGCAAACCGTTACGCACCCGAACTGCAAGCGCTGTCGCCGCGCGGCGAGCGCATAGACCAGGTGAAGTTCCACCCGTCCTGGCACACCATGATGGCCATGGCCAGGCGCAATGGCATTGCCAACCTGCCTTTCGTGGACGCGCGGCCCTCGGCCTGGTCGGCCTACGCGGCCTCGCTGTACATGCACAGCCAGATCGAGTCGGGCTCCACCTGCCCGACCACCATGACCAAGGCCTGCATTCCGCTGATGCGGCTGAACGCGCCGCTCCATGCCCTGACCGCGCCTTTGCTCGCCTCGCTCGAACACGATGCGCGCGACATTCCGCTGGCGCAGAAAAGCTCGATGACCGTGGGCATGGGAATGACCGAAAAACAGGGCGGCAGCGACGTGCGCACCAACACCACGCAGGCTGTGCCCGCGGGCCAGGGCCCCTGGGGCGAGGAGTTCCTGCTCACCGGCCACAAATGGTTCTTCTCCGCGCCCATGTGCGATGGCCACCTGGTGCTGGCCAAGACGCGCGAGCGCGGCTCGACCTGCTTTTTCGTGCCGCGCTGGCGGCCCGACGGCAGCAGGAATCCGATCCACATCCAGCGCCTCAAGGACAAGGTCGGCAACCGCTCCAACAGCAGCAGCGAAGTGGAGTTCCAGGATGCTTTCGGCGTGCTCATAGGCGAGGAAGGCCGCGGCATCTCGACCATCATCGAGATGGCCACGTTCACCCGGCTGGACTGCGCGCTGGCCAGCGCCGGCTTCATCCGCCAGGCCCTGGCCCAGACACTGCACTACACGCGCCACCGCCATGCGTTCGGCAAGGCGCTGATAGACCAGCCGCTGATGACCGAACTGCTGGCCGACATCGCGCTCGAGTCCGAAGCCGCGACGCTGCTGGCCATGGAGCTGGCCAGCCACTTCGGCGCGACGGCGCCGCTGGACACCGCCTGGCGCCGCGTGATGACGCCGGTCGCCAAGTTCTGGAACTGCAAGCGCGCCGTGGGCCTCACGGGCGAAGCGATGGAAGTGTTCGGCGGCAACGGCTATGTGGAGACCGGCCCCATGGGCCGGCTGTTCCGCGAAGCGCCGGTCAACTCGATCTGGGAAGGCTCGGGCAACGTGATGTGCCTGGACGTGCTGCGCGCGGTGTCGCGCAATCCCGACGACGCCCATCTGCTGCTAGACCATCTGCAGGACATCGCCACGCAGGCGCCGCAGCTGCTGGCCCAGGTGCAGCAGCTGCGCGCCGCGCTGCAGCTGCCGCCCGAGACGCTCGAACCCCAGGCCAGGCGCTTCACCCAGCGGCTGGCGCTCACCGCCCAGGGCTGCCTGATGCTGCAGCACGCGAGCACCGCGGCCGCGTCGGCCTTCATCGGCAGCCGTTTCGATCCCGACTGGGGCCCGGTCATGGGCATCACGTCGGGCAGCCATGATACGGCCGCGCTGCTGCGCGCGGCCTGGGCTTGAGGAGTCACCAGATGATGGATTTCGTTTCGCTGCTCGATCAGCAGGCACGCAGCCAGCCGCACAAGCAGGCCTTGCGCGGCGCGGGCCGTTCCTGGACCTATGAGGAGCTGGCCCAGGCCAGCCGGCGTGCGGCCACGGTGCTGCGCGCCCAGGGCGTGCAGGCCGGCGACAAGGTCGCGCTGCTGTGCTTCAACACGCCGGGCTTTGTCTTCGCGCTGTTCGGCGCCTGGCGCCTGGGCGCGGCCGTGGTGCCGGTCAACCACAAACTGCAGGCGCCCGAGGTCGACTACGTGCTCGCGCATTCCGGCGCGCGCCTGTGCCTGGTGGACGGCGCTCTGGCGCCGCTGGCGCAGCGCGTGGTCGCTCCCGTCACCTGGCTCGCGACCGACAGCGCAGCGCCGGCGCTGGCCGATTTCGACGCGCTGCTGGAGGCCGCCGCGCCGCTCGCCGGTGACGACTCGCCTGCGGCCGACACGCTGGCCGAAGTGCTCTACACCTCGGGCACCACGGGCCAGCCCAAGGGCTGCCTGCACAGCCACGCCAACGTGTTTCACGCCGCCTTGTGCGCCGCGGCCAGCACCGCGCTGAGCCACCGCGACCGCACCCTGATTGCCATGCCCATCTGGCATTCGTCGCCGCTCAACAACTGGCTGCTGGGCACGCTGCTGATGGGCGGCACGGCCGTGCTGCTGCGCGAATACGCACCCCAGGCGTTTCTCGACACACTGGTTGACGAGCGCATCAGCTTCACGTTCGGCGCGCCGATTGCGTTTCTCGCGCCGCTGGCGGTCGTGCCCGATATCGCCAGCTACGATTTCAGCGCCATGCGCCTGTGGGCCTACGGCGGCGGGCCGCTGGGCGCGGACATGGCGCGCAAGCTCGCGCAAAGCTACCGCAGCGACCGTTTCGTCCAGGTCTATGGCATGACCGAAAGCGGGCCGCTGGGCACCGTGCTCCACCCCGAAGAGGCGATCGCCAAGGCCGGCTCCATAGGCCGCGTAGGCGTTCCCGGCGTGGCCATCGAAGTGCGCCGGCCCGACGGCCGGCGCTGCGAAGCGGGCGAAGTCGGCGAGATCCACATGCGCTCGCCGGCGATGATGCAAGGCTATCTGGACAACCCCCAGGCCACGGCCGCGGCGTTCGACGCGCGCGGCTGGTACCGCAGCGGCGACCTGGCGCGCGTCGATGAAGACGGCTTCCTGTTCATCGTCGACCGCCTGCGCGACATGATCATCACGGGCGGCGAGAACGTCTACTCCAAGGAAGTCGAGGATGCGCTGGGCGCCCATCCCGATGTGCAGGACGTGGCCGTGATCGGCCGACCGCATGCCGAGTGGGGCGAGACCGTGGTCGCCGTGCTGGTCGCGCGGCCGGGCCGCACGCTCGCGCCCGACGAATTGCGCGCTTTCCTGGAGACCCGGCTCGCGCGCTACAAGATTCCACGCGTCTTCGACCTGCGCGACGCGCTGCCGCGCACGGCCACGGGCAAGCTGCTCAAGCACCAGTTGCGCGGCCAGGCCGCGTGACTATGCGGAAATCAAATAAGGAAGTGACGATTTATACGTTCACAACCTAAGCAGGCAAACGCACCATTCAAGGACTTTCACGCCGTGCCCGCCTCTTGCGCGCCGGCCAGCATCGTCCCTTATGGAGCCTGCCTTGCCGTTCATTTCCCGCCGTTCCCTTCTGGCCTCGGCCAGCTTGTCCGTTGTTCTGGGCAGCGCGCTGCTGACCGCCTGCTCCAGGCAGCAGCCGTCGGCCCAGACCCCGGCCGCGGCCCTTACGCCAGTCAGCGGCGGCGTGCTGGTCTATCTGGAGCAGCAGGCCCACACCAACCTCTACCCTCCCGCGGGCGGCTTCTATCCGAATGGCGGCGTGCTCAACCAGATCACCGACAAGCTGACCTACCAGAATCCCGAGACGCTGGAGATCGAGCCCTGGATCGCCGAGTCCTGGACCGTCAACGACAAAGCCACCGAGTACACCTTCAAGCTGCGCCCCGGCGTGAGCTTTTCCGACGGCACGCCGCTGGACGCCGCGGCCGTGGTGAAGAACTTCGATACTTTCGGCCTGGGCAACCGCGAGCTCAAGCTGCCGGTGTCCGAGGCGATCAACAACTACGAGCGCGGCGAAGTGGTGGACCCGCTCACGGCGAAGTTCTATTTCAGGCAGCCTTCGCCCGGCTTCCTGCAGGGGACGTCGGTCATAGGCTCGGGCCTGGTGTCGCCAGCCACGCTCGCGCGGCCGTTCGAGGAACTGGGCGATGCGACGCGCATCATCGGCTCGGGCCCGTTTGTCATCGCCAGCGAAGTGCTGGGCAAGGAGCTGGTGCTCAAGGCGCGCGCCGACTACCAGTGGGGCCCGGCCAAACACGCGCACCAGGGGCGCGCGCGGCTCGACGAGATCAAGTTCATCGTCAACAACGAAGACGGCGTGCGCATAGGCGCGCTGCTGTCGGGCCAGGCGGGCTTCATCCGCCAGGTCCAGGCCTATGACGAAAAGCGCGTCACCGACAAGCAGTTCAGCATCTACGCGCCGTCGACGCGCGGCGTCAACAACGGCCTGTATTTCCGCCCTGACAACCCGCTGGTCGCCGACCTCAAGGTGCGCCAGGCACTGCTGCACGCGACCGACACCCAGGCCATCGTCGACACGCTGTTCTCCCGCCATTACCCGCGCGCCACCTCGGTGATCGCGGCCAACGCCCAGGGCTATGTCGATCTGTCGAGCAAGCTGGCCCATGACCCGGCCAAGGCCGCGAACCTGCTCGACGCGGCCGGCTGGGTGCCGGGCGAAGGCGGCATACGCCATAAGGACGGCAAGCCGCTGGAGCTGGCCGCCTATGTCGCCCTGCCCCAGCCGCAGAACAAGGAAACGCTGCAGCTCGTGGCCCAGCAGTGGGCCAAGGTGGGCGTGCGCTTCAATGTGCTGACCGGCGACAACGGCAGCTCGGCCGTCGACAACCTCGACCCCAAGAAGACGCCCGTGATGGCCACCATGGTCGGCCGCGCCGACCCCGATGTGCTCAAGAGCCAGTTCTATCCGAGCAACCGCAATGTGCTGCTGCAAAAAGGCGGGGTCAGCCAGCTGGTGCAGTCGTTCGAGGACGCGCAGCTCAACCAGTTGCTCGAGCGCATTGCGGCCGAAACCCAGCCCGCCCAGCGCCTGGCACTGGTGGGCGAGGCGCAGAACCATCTGCTCGATCAGGCCTACGTGATTCCCATCTTCGAGGAGCCGCAGGCGTTCGCCGGCGCGCCCTGGTTGCGTGATGTGGGCTTCGAGGCCGTGGGCCGGCCGAGCTTTTACGCAAGCTGGATCGCGCCGCACTGAACACCGCTCCCCGAATCCGTTTTTCCCTCCTGTCCCCGGCTGGCGCGCCGCGCCATGCCCGCCTTCCCGCGTTGTCATGACTTCAAAAGCAATCATTCCTTGCGCCAGCGCGCTGGCCCGGCCGCTGGCCGCCGTCGCGCTGGCGCTGGCCCTTGCGGGCTGCAACAAGGCCCCGGACACCGCGGCCAGCACGTCGGCTACGCCGCAAAACGGCGGCACCCTGGTCTATCTGGAGCAGCAGGCGCACAACGCGCTGTATCCGCCCAATGGCGGCTTCTATCCGAATGGCGGCATCCTCAACCAGATCACCGACAAGCTGACCTACCAGAACCCCAGGACGCTGGAGATCGAGCCCTGGATCGCCGCCTCCTGGAGCATCAACGCCGACGCCACCGAATACACCTTCCAGCTGCGCCCCGGCGTCACGTTCTCGGACGGCACGCCGCTGGACGCCGACGCCGTGGCCGCGAACTTCGACCGCTTCGGCCTGGGCGACAAGACGCTCAAGCATTCGGTCTCGGAGGTGATCAACAACTACGCGCGCAGCGAAGTGCTCGACCCGCTCACGGTGAAGTTCCATTTCAGGCAGCCTTCGCCGGGCTTCCTGCAGGCCACCTCGGTGATCGGCTCGGGCCTGGTGTCCAAGGCCACGCTGGCGCTGTCGCTCGATCAGCTCGGCGATGCCACGCGCATCATCGGCTCGGGCCCGTTCGTGGTCAGCGGCGAAGTGCTGGGCAAGGAAGTCAACCTGCAGGCGCGCGACAAGTACAACTGGGGTCCGGTCAAGCTGGCCCACCAGGGCCGCGCGCGGCTGGACGCGATCAAGATCATCGTCACGCCCGAAGACGGCGTGCGCATAGGCGCACTGCTGTCGGGCCAGGCCGGGCTGATACGCCAGGTCCAGGCCTATGACGAAAAGCGCGTGAACGAGGGCAGGTTCCCGCTGTATGCGGCGTCCACGCGCGGCGTCAACGACAGCCTGGCCTTGCGCCCGGACAACGCACTGCTCGCCGACCTCAAGGTGCGCCAGGCCTTGCTGCATGCGACCCATGCCAAGGAGATCGTGCAGACGCTGTTCAGCGCCAACTACCCCCAGGCCAGGGGCGTGCTCGCGGCCAGCGCCGCGGGCTTTGTGGACCAGAGCGCAGAACTCGCATACGACGCCGAGCGCGCACGCGCGCTGCTTGACGCAGCCGGCTGGAAGCTGCAGGCCGACGGCATGCGCGCCAAGGACGGCCGGCCGCTGGCGCTGTCGACCTACGAGTCGCTGAACTATGTGCAGAACCGCGAAGTGCTGCAGCTCGTGGCCCAGCAATGGGCCAAGGTGGGTGTCCAGCTCAACGTGCTTTCGGGCGACCTGGGCAGCAAGACCATAGACAGCCTCGATCCCGAAAAGATCGCCCTGCTGCCGGCCATGGTCGGGCGCGCCGACCCCGACGTGATCAAGAGCAACTACTACCCGACCAACCGCAATCTGCTGCTGCAAAAGGGCGGCATCAGCCAGAAGGTCCAGTCGTTCGAGGACCGCAAGCTCAACGGCCTGTTCGAGGCGATTGCGGCCGAGCCCGACACCGCGCGCCGGCTGGAACTCACGCGCCAGGTGCAGCGTTATCTGCTCGCGCAGGCCTATGTGATTCCGCTGTTCGAGGAGCCCCAGGTCTATGCGGGCGCGCCCTGGCTGCATGGCGTGGACTTCGAGGCCGTGGGCCGGCCCAGCCTCTACGCCGCCTGGATCGCGCCCCACTGACGGCACGCGGCATTTTCTTCAAGGCCAACGACCATGTCCCGCTATCTGACGAGTCGCATCGCCCAGGCCCTGCTGGTGCTCTGGGCGGCGTTCACCGCCTCTTTCGTGCTCCTGCAGTTCCTGCCCGGCGATGCGGTGCTGATCAAGTTCCTCAACCCCGAGCTGGGGCTGAGCCCCGAGCAGCTGGCAGAAATCCGGCTGGCCTATGGCGCCGATGCGCCCCTGTGGCAACAGTACGGCCACAGCCTGCTGAACTTCCTGCGCGGCGATTTCGGCTACTCCATGCAGGCCGGCGTGCCGGTCAGCGACAGCCTCGCGACCAGCCTGCCGCCCACGCTCAAGCTCGCGGCCTCGGGCTTCAGCGCCGCGCTGCTGCTGGCCGTGGCGCTGTCCTTTCTGTCGAGCCAGCTGGGCTTTGGCTGGCTGCGCGCGGCGCTGCAGTCGCTGCCCTCGCTGTTTGTCTCGGTGCCGGTGTTCTGGCTGGGCATCATGCTGATCCAGGTGTTCTCGTTTCGCCTGGGCTGGGTGCCGGTGATCAACCCCGGCCCCTGGGAAGGCCTGGTGCTGCCCACGCTCACGCTGGCCGTGCCGATTTCCGCGCCGCTGGCGCAGATCCTGATACGCAATATCGACGCCGTGCTGACCCAGCCTTTCGTCGCCGTGGCCCGGGCCAAGGGCGCGAGCCGCACCTGGGTGCTGTGGCGCCATGTGGCGCGCAATGCGCTGCTGCCCACGCTGACCATGGCCGGCATCCTGTTCGGCGAGCTGCTCGCCGGCGCCGTGGTCACCGAAGCGGTGTTCGGACTGAACGGCCTGGGCAGCCTGACCCAGCAGGCCGTGGCCAATCAGGACACCGCCGTGCTGCAGGCCATCGTGGTGATTTCCGCGACCTCTTTTGTCTTGATCAATCTGCTTGTGGACCTGCTCTATCCAGTGCTGGACCCACGGCTGCGCACCCGCCTGGAGGGCTGAAGCCATGAGCGCATTACCTGATACATTCCCTTCCCTGTCGACGCCTGCGTCGTCCACGCTCGCCGCGCGCGCGCACTCCGTCTGGCGGCGCGCGCGCCGCGGCCCGCTGAGCCTGTGGCTGGCCTGGCTGGTGCTCGCCGCCGTGGCGCTGTGCGCGCTCGCGCCTGGCCTGTTGACGCATTTCAGCCCGGTGCAAGGCATTGCGGGCCAGCAGCTGCAGGCCCCGGGCGCCGCGCACTGGCTGGGCACCGACGCGCTGGGCCGCGATGTCTATACGCGCGTGGTCTACGGCGCCGTGCACTCGCTGTCGGGCGCGTTTGTCGCCGTCGCCATGGGGCTGGTGCTGGGCACGCTGCTGGGTCTGATCGCCGGCGCGAGCGGCGGCCTGGTTGACGACGCCATCATGCGCCTGGTCGATGTGCTGCTGTCGGTGCCCGCCCTGCTGCTGTCGCTGGCCATCATCATCATTCTGGGCTTCGGCACCATCAACGCCGCGATCGCGGTGGGTGTGGCGTCGATCGCGGGCTTTGCGCGGCTGCTGCGCTCAGAGGTGGTGCGCGTGCGCCGCTCCGACTATGTGGAAGCCGCATTCGGCAGCGGCGGGCGCTTCTGGCCCGTGCTGTGGCGCCATGTGCTGCCCAACTCGCTGACCTCGGTGATCGCGCTCGCGGCGCTGCAGTTCGGCTCGGCCATCCTGGCCATCTCCACGCTGGGCTTTTTGGGCTATGGCGCGCCGCCGCCCACGCCTGAATGGGGCCTGCTGATCGCCGAAGGCCGCAACTACATTTCCACCGCCTGGTGGCTGACCACCGTTCCCGGTCTGGTCGTGGTGCTGGTGGTGCTGTCCGCCAACCGCATCAGCGCCGCACTGCACAAGGCCAACGCATGAACCGCCTGCAACAACTCCTGCGCCGCATACGGCCCGCGGCCGCGCTGCCCACCGCGCCCATTCAAGCCACCGCCTCCGCCGCCGTGCCGGTGCTGTCGCTCAGCGACCTGGTCATCGCCTATCAGGAAGGCCAGCAGCCGGCCCAGAACGTGGTCCATGGCGTGAGCTTCGATGTGCTGCCCGGCGAAGTCGTCGCGCTGGTGGGCGAGTCGGGCTCGGGCAAGACCACGACCGCCCAGGCGGTGATTGGCCTGCTCGCCGAGAACGGCCGCCTGGTCTCGGGCCGCATTCAGCTGGGAGGCCGCGACATCACGCGCTGGAGTCCGCGCCAGATGGATGGCCTGCGCGGCGCGGTGGTCAGCCTCATTCCCCAGGACCCGACCAGCTCGCTCAATCCCGTGCAGACCGTGGGCCGGCAGGTGGCCGAGATACTGCGGCTGCACGACGGCGCGCGCGGCGCGGCGGCACGGCGCGCGCGCCAGCAACGCGTGATCGAACTGCTGGGCCATGTGGGCCTGTCGCAGCCCGAACTGCGCGCGCGCCAGTATCCGCATGAGCTGTCGGGCGGAATGAAGCAGCGCGTGCTGATCGCGATCGCGATCGCGCTCAAGCCCGCGCTGATCATCGCCGACGAGCCGACCAGCGCGCTCGATGTGACGGTGCAAAAGCGCATTCTCGACCTGATCGACGAATTGCGCCGCGAATCGGGCACGGCCGTGCTGCTGGTCACGCATGACCTGGGCGTGGCCGCCGACCGCGCCAACCGCCTGGTCGTGCTGCAGGGCGGGCGTATCCAGGAACAAGGCAGCACGCACGAGGTCCTGGCCAACCCGCGCAGCGCGTATACGCGCAAGCTGCTGGCCGACGCGCCGTCGCTGGCCCAGGGCCGGCAGCGCCCGGCCACCGAACGCAGCGCGCGCAACGAAGCGCCGGCCGTGGTCGTCGAAGACCTGGTCCACCAGTTCGACCTGCCCGGGCGCAGCGCGCCGTTCGTCGCCGTCGACAAGGTCTCGTTCAGCGTGGCGCGCGGCACCACGCATGCGATCGTCGGCGAATCGGGCTCGGGCAAGACCACTACGGCGCGCGATGTCGTGGGCTTTCGCCAGCCGACTTCGGGCCGCATCCTGATCGAAGGCCAGGACCTCACGGCGCTGCGCGGCGAAGCGCTGCGCCTGGCGCGCCGGCGCATACAGCTGGTGCACCAGAACCCGTTCTCGTCGCTCGATCCGCGCCAGACCATCTTCGAGATCATCGAGGAGCCGCTGCGCAACTACGAGCGCCTGGCGCGCGCCGAGCGCGAGGCGCGCGTGCGCGAAATGCTCGAGCGCGTGGGCCTGGGGCCCACGCTGCTCGCGCGCCGGCCGCACGCGCTGTCGGGCGGCCAGCGCCAGCGCGTGGCGATTGCGCGCGCGCTGGTGCTCCGGCCCCAGGTGGTGGTGTTCGACGAAGCGGTCTCCGCGCTCGACGTGACCGTGCAGGCGCAGATCCTCGCACTGCTGGAGAAACTGCAGCGCGAGCTGGGCCTGACCTATCTGTTCATCTCCCACGACCTGGCCGTGGTGCGGCAGATCGCCGACACCGTGAGCGTGCTGCACAACGGCCGCCAGGTCGACGCCGGCCCCATCGAGGACGTCTTCGAGCGCCCCGGCAGCGACTACACGCGCGCGCTGATTGCCGCCATTCCCGGCCAAAAGCATTGGCCTTCTTCCCCCCGCATCCCACATGACGCAACCGCAGATTTCCACTCCTTCGCACACCGCAGCGCAGCCCAAACGCCTGGGCTTTTTCAGCAGGCTGCTTGACGAGGCCGGCGCCGCCGAGCGCTACCAGCTGGTCGCCGCGCAGATCCGCCATGCCGAAGCCCATGGCTTCGATTCGGCCTGGGTCGCCCAGCACCATTTCCACGAGCACGAAGGCGGCCTGCCCGCGCCGCTGGTGTTTCTCGCCTACCTCGCGGCCCAGACCCGGACCATACGCCTGGGCACGGGCATCATCACCTTGCCGCTGGAAAACGCGCTGCGCGTGGCCGAGGACGCGGCTGTTCTCGACCTGCTGGCCAACGGCCGGCTCGAAGTCGGCGTGGGCACGGGCGGCACGCCCGCCTCGTTCACCGCGTTCGGCCTCGACAGCGAACAGCGCCGCGAGATCTTCGCGGGCCAGCTCGCCACGCTGCGCAGCGCCTGGGCCGGCGAAGCGCTCGCCGGCGGCGACCGCCTCTACCCCGCTGGCGCGCAGCTGCTCGGCCGCCTGTGGCAGGCCACGTTCTCGCCGCAGGGCGCGGCGCTGGCCGGCGCGGCCGGCGACGGCCTGATGCTGTCGCGCACCCAGCCGCGCAGCGCCCAGGCCCCGCAGGCCACACTGGCCGAGATCCAGCATCCCATCATCGACGCCTATCTCGCGGCGCTGCCCGCGGGCCGGGCGCCGCGCATCGTCGCCTCGCGCAGCCTGTTCGTCGCCGACGACCGCACGGAAGCGCTGCGGCTGGCAGAGCTCGGCCTGCGCCGCAGCATTGCGCGCTCCGCCACCCTGGGCAAGTCGCTGGTTCCCGCCGACGCGCCGCTGGCGCAGATCATCGCCGCCTATGACGTGCATGTGGGCACGGTCGCCGATGTGGTCGCCTCGCTGCGCGCCGACACCACGCTCGAGCGCGTGAGCGACATCGTGTTCCAGGTGCACTCCATAGACCCGCCGCAGGCGCAGATCCTGCGCTCCATCGAACTGATCGCCACCGAAGTCGCGCCGGCGCTGGGCTGGCGCGCGCGCGCCGCCACCTCCACGACCACCGATTCACCCCTGGAAGCCTTTGCATGACCGCACCAAGCCACACCCTTCCCGACCACCAGCCAGACCTGCCCGATGTGATCGACCAGCTGCTGGCCATTCTTCCCGGCGACCCGCTGGACCGGATTCGCGCCCAGCGCCCGCAGGCGCGCATCCATGCCCAGCAAAGCTATCTGGCGCTGTTCCATCCCGCCGCGCCCGTGGTCGGCAACGTCACGGCGCTTGAGCGCCATGCGCTGGCCTGGTGGGTCGCCACGCTGCACGCCGCGCCCCATGTCGCCGGCTTCTACGCCCAGGGCCTGCAGGCCGCGGGCGCCGGACAGTCCCTGCTGGGCGCACTGGAGCAGGCCGCCGACTGCGCACGCGGCCAGGGCCCTTATGGCCGCTATCCAGCAGGCCCGCTGAGCGTCGAAAACCAGGACGGCCCCGTGTATGCGCTAGACAGCCGTCTGCGCGCCGTACTGGGCGAAAAACTCGCGGCCGCATTCGAGCAGGCGCATCTGCTGGTCTTCCATCCGCGCGACGCGAGTCCCGCGGGACTGCAGGCCCTGCTCGATGCGGGCTGGGACAACACCGACATCGTGATCCTGTCCCAACTCATCGCTTTCCTGAGCTTCCAGATCCGCGTCGTGCATGGCCTGCGCACGCTGCAAGCCCATCCCGCCACCGCCTCCCCCCGCCTGGAAACCGCATGACCTATCCCGAAAACGCGCTCATCGCCCACCCCGACAATCAGCCGCCGGTGGCATTCACCCAGGCCCAGCTCGACTGGCTGCCCTGGATCGCGCCCTTGCCCGAGCAAGATTTCAGCGCGCGCCACCAGGCCGGCCTGGTCGATGCCGCGCGCATCAAGTCGCCTTACTTCCGCCTGCTGGCGCGCGACCCCGACACGCTGGCCGCGCGCACCAGGACCGACAAGGACATCTTCTACAACCCCGAAGCCGGTCTGCCGCGCGCCGAGCGCGAGTTGGCCGCGGCTGCGACCTCGCGCCACAACGGCTGCATCTACTGCGCTTCGGTGCACGCGCGCTTTGCGAGCCATTTCTCCAAGCGCAGCGACGATGTGCAGCGCCTGCTGGACCAGGGCAGCGGCGCCGATCTGGGCGACGAACGCTGGAACGCGATCGCCGCGGCCAGCGTGGCGCTGAGCAACACGCCTTCGTCGTTCGACCAAAGCCATGTGCTGCGCCTGCGCGCCGCGGGCCTGGACGACGCGGCGATCTCGGACGCCATCCATGGCGCGGCCTTCTTCAACTGGGCCAACCGGCTGATGCTGTCGCTGGGCGAACCCACGCCCGCCGGCTGACACGCGCCGATCAGAGCCCGGCCTGGCGCTGGTAGTCGATCAGCGCCCCATGGGTCAGTCCCCTGGGCAGTTCAGCCGCACGGCCCCAGGGCAGCGCCTCGGCGCCCAGGCGGCCGCGCAGCGCAAAGCCCAGCAGGCCCTGGCCGCGCTGGCGCAAGAGCGCAGTCAAGGCCTGCGCCGCCTCGGCCTGGCTGTCGCGGTCGGGCTCGAGCAGCACCAGGCTCGTGCCGCCCTGCGCCACGCCATGCTCGCTCGCATGCGCGGGCAGATCCAGGCTTGCCAGGCGCAGTCCGGTGCCGGCCAGGCGCAGCGGCGCGGTGCGCAGCGCATCCTTGCCCAGCAAGGCCTGGTAGCCGGCCAGCGTGGCTTCCAGACTGTTGACCACCAGCGTGACGCTGGCCACGCCGCTCACGCCATTGGAATGCTCGCGCACCGCGCCGTGCTGCACGCGCAGTTGGCGCGGCGTGATGTCGCCGCACAGAAAAGGCAGGTCGGGCGTCGCGGCCCTGGCGATCTGCCACTTCAGCAGTTCGCCATCGGGCCGGGCGCGGCCGCCATCGAGCGGGCCTTCGAGCGCGAGACCGCCAGCACGCGCGCGCTCGACCTGGGCCCTGACATCGCCGGGGTGCAGCGCGAAATCGACCAGGCCTTCGCCCTGCGACTGCAGCCACTGCCACCAGCGGTCGTCGGCCAGGCCCTGGCCATGCCAGGCAATCAGTTCCAGGTAGCTGCCGTCTTCGAACACCACCAGGGCGTTGTGCGTGGGCCGGCCCGGATGGCGGCCGCCCTCGATGACATGAAAGCCCAGCGCGCCATAGTCGGCAATGGTGCGCGGCAGATCGGCAACGGCGATCACCAGATGGTCCAGGGAAAGTGTCATGTGCGGAACCTTGAAAAGACGGAGTGAATGGACGGCCCTTCAGTCTGGACCTGCAGGGGGCTGCCTGGCAATCCGGTTTTCCGCATGTGCAAGTTGATGGCCTGCATATCGATACCGCGGTCTGGCGGCGCAAGCCATGCCTGCGTCGGGATATCAGGAGATATCTTGGCGGCATCATGTGCGGATGATCTCCGCGGTCCTCGTCTGTCTGGTCGTCGGCATCAGCGATGGCGACTCCCTGAGCGTGCGCTGCGCGGCGGCCGAACCGCAGCGCCAGGTGCGCATCCATGCGATAGACGCGCCCGAGCGCTACCAGTCGTTCAGCGACGCGGCGCGCAGCAGCCTGGCCGCGCTGTGCTTCGACATCCGGGCCCGCATCCGGCTGATTGAAACCGATGACTTTGGACGCACCGTGGCCCAGGTCGAGTGCCGTGGAGAAGATGTGGCCCGCCACCAGGTGAGCGCAGGCATGGCCTGGGTCTACGCGCGCTATGCCCGCATGCGTCCCGACCTCCCGGCACTGCAGGCGCGTGCCCGCGCCGAACGCCGCGGGCTGTGGGCCGATGCGCATCCGGTGGCCCCCTGGACATGGCGCCACCGCTGAAGCCCGGGCCCGTTCAATAACAGGCTTCGAATTCTTCCTCGGTCTGACGCTCCAGGTCGCGCATGCGCAGCACGCCTGCGCGCTTGGAGAACTTGAAATGGCGCTTGACCAGCTGATCGGTCAGGAAGCACTCGCTGCGCACTTCCACGCCATCGCTCACCACAACGACAGGCTCGCTCGCCCTGCAGACCATGGCATCCAGGCTGTTGCCCTGCTGGGGATTCATGAAACCATAGCGAAAGAACCGCGGCTGCACCACGAGGTACGAAGGAGACGCCAGGCCCGCACGCTCCTGGCGCAGGCAGGCTTCCGAAGACCGGTTCGCCAGATAGCTGCCGACGAACTCCTCGGGGATCAGGTGCTCGGGCGCGGCGCCCACGCTGCCCAAAGCAAGCGCTCCTATGCAGACGACGAGAACTCTGCGCATACCCGCCCTTCCCTCAATGTAATCAAAGGCTGGAAATTTAATAGCCATGGACTATTAAAACAATTATCCGATACCCTATGTTTGCAAAGTGTTGAGTTGCGGGCTCACAGCGGCGCCCTGTCGCCCGAGGCGATGCGCCGCAGCGCGTCAAGCGCTGCCTCGCGCGACGGCCAGGTCTCCCCGTTGAGCAGGATGTTGTGCTCATCCACGACGAAACTGGTGCAATACCAGACGCCATCCGCATGGCGCAGCGTGGCGCTGTAGCTGCTGCCATCGTTCTCGCCAAAGACATTTTCTTCGGGTGCTTCGGACTGCATACAGGTCTCCTTGTACATATCGGGAAGCCCATTGTGCGGTCACCGGGGCGCAGCGGCAACCTGGATGACGCGCGGGCCGCAGACAGACGATTGTTGGCGACATGCAACAGTCATTTGTTCGACACAAGCATATATTCACGCAGGACGGGTCCTACGGCCAAAGCTGGCACAGGTCTTGCTATATTCACATTTCCTAACCTTTTATTACAGGAGTCCCTATGAAGAAGTCCCTGCTCGCCCTGGTTGCAGCCCTTGCATGCGCTGGAGCGGCACATGCCCAAAGCACGGTGCAAATCTCCGGTCTGGTCGATGTCTACGCTGGCTCGATGCGCCAGTCGGGCAGCGTCGGGCGCACCAGCACCGTGGGTTCGGGCGGCATGACGACCTCGTGGATTGGCTTCTCGGGCAAGGAAGATCTGGGCGGCGGCCTCAAGGCCGAGTTCATGGTGAACTCCTTCCTGCGCGCCGACGTCGGCAATCTGGGCCGCTACGATGGCGACCCGGCATTCTCGCGTGATGCCTACGTCGGTCTGTCGGGTGGCTTCGGCGCGCTGCGCCTGGGCCGCTCCAAGGCGCCCAACTTCCTGCCGACCATTCTGGCCAACCCCTACGGCGACTCGTTCACCGTCTCGCCGCTGGTGCTGCACGCCAACATGGCCAGCCTGCCCGCCTGGGGTTTTGGCAACCTGACCACGCCCGCCGACACCGGCTGGAGCAACCAGGTGACCTACTCCACGCCCAGCTTCGGTGGTCTGAGCGCCAATCTGCACTACCAGTTCGGCGAGCAAGCCGGCGACTCGGGCAAGCGCAACGTGGGCCTGAACGTGATGTATTTCGGCGGCCCGCTGACGCTGCTGGGTTTCTACGAGAACGTGAAGGTCAACAACCCGGTGGCGCTGACGCCTCTGGCCAACACCAAGACCGACTGGATGCTCGGCGGCACCTATGACTTCAGCGTGGTCAAGGCCTATGCCACCTACGGCCAGGCCGAAGTCGACGCCACCAACTTCGAAGCCCGCACCATTTCGCTGGGCCTGGACGTTCCAGTGCTGGGCAAGGCCGGCACCGTGAAGGCCGCTGTCGCCCGCACCAAGGTGGAAGGCCCGGTCAATGCCACGCGCACCACCGCCAGCGTCGGTTACGACCACTTCCTGTCCAAGCGCACCGATCTGTACAGCGTGGTCATGCACGACAAGATCACCAGCCTGAAATCGGGCACCAGCCTGGTGCTGGGCGTGCGCCACCGTTTCTGATGATCCCCATTCGCGTGCATGCCTGCGGGCCTGCACGCCCTGCAAAAAGCGAAGCCTTGTGCTTCGCTTTTTTTTCGCCCGCACATCGCGGCATCACGGGCGTCATCGGCACGCGCATTTGTCCCACAAGGAAAACGCTGGATCCGAGCTGCAATCGAGGGGTCGCAGGATGAATGGCATAGCTTTCAATCGGTGCGACGTTTCGCCCCTTCCCTGTCGCCATTCACCTCTTCAAGGAGGTCCCATGCAAGCCTATCCTTCGATCTCTCGCCACCCCCTGGTGGCCTTCGCCATCACCGTCGTGCTGGCCGTCGCTTCAATGACTTTGATGCTGTGGATTGACAACGCGGCCCAGGCCGCGGACAGCGTCCAGGTGGTCGACCTGTTCTCGCTGCTGGACGAATAAAGTCCAGTTCTAGCGCCCTGCGGCTGCCAGATCGGACGCGGGTGCGCTTGGCGCCTGGCCTTCGAGCACACGCACGCGGCGTTCCAGCCGCTGCGCGTTTTCCATGTCTCCGGCCTGCCGGGCCTGGCTGGCAGCCAGCAGCAACCAGGCTAGCAACGGGCGTCGCCATCCTTGCGCAGCGGCGGTATCCACCGCCGCCACCAGCAAGGCCGGCGACGGCCCCTGGGCGCGCAGCACCACCGATGCCGCAAGAAGCCGTGACAGCGGTGCGGACACTGCCTTCACCGCGGCCAGCGCAGCGCCCTCACCATTCGCCAAAGCCCGGGCCACGGGCTGTTGCGTTTCGGGCAGCAAGGCAATCTGCTGCGCCGACAGCGGCTGCGCCTGCAGATAACGCGCATAGGCCTGTTCCTGCGGGTCGGCATCGATGGCCAGCAATTGGTACTCGCCGCATTCATTCCACTGCAGACTCGCGTGCTCGACCGCGCAGCGCATGAGCGCCAGTCGCGCGAGCAGCTGCGGGCTCGCGGTGCGCCGCACCTCGGCGCGCGCCTTGTCCCACTCGAGCGCCTGCACGCGCTGATCGGCGCGCAGATAGGCCTGGGTCGCGCGGTCGGACGCCGATTCGGCGTTGAGCGCCCAGTCCGCTGCTGGAGGCTTCTGGCTGCAGGCGGCCAGCGTGCCGCCGAGCAGTGCGATCGCGCACCAGCGGATCCAGGGAGGGGAAAGGCGGCGTATCACGGTCATGGCAGTTCAAGCTCCGGCTTGCGCGCCAGCGGCCACTTGCGCTGGAGGTCGGCAAGAATATCCTCGAGGCGGCGCAGATTGCTTTCGACTTCGCCGCGCAGCGCGCCCAGATCAGTCGTCGCCTCGCGTGCATTGGCGCCCACGGCCTGGGCTTCGACCAGCACCGCATCGACCTTGCGCAGGCTCTGGCGCGTGTCCGCCAGCAGGCCGTTGAGCTGCGCCACGGTGGCGCGCACTTCGGGCATCACGCCGTCGGCATCGAACACCTGGCGGTCGGCGCGCACCACCAGTTGCTCCATGCGCGCGATCAGCGCATTCGCGCGCTCCAGCGTGAGCACGACCTTGCGCGCATCGGCCTCGTTGCCCATGAGCACGCCCAGCGCCCCGCCCGGGCCCTGCAGGCGCTCGGCCAGCGACTGGACCTGGCCCAGCACCCCGCCCAGCGCCGAATCCTGGGCCGTCATCGCGCCCAGATTGGCCAGCAGCTCCTTGGCCGAGGCCATGATCTGCGGAATCTCGGCCGTGGCATCGCCGCGCAGCACGGGCCGCACGGAGTTCTCGGCCAGCGGTGGGTCGGTGAGAATGCCGCTGTAGGCCTTGATGGTCGTGCCGCCCACCAGACCGCGCACCAGCGTGAAGATGCTGGACTCGCGCAGCCAGTGCGCGTCCTTGCGCGGCACGTCGACGACGATGCGCACATTGCCATCCTCGGACAGCTCGATGCGGCGCACGCGCCCTATCGGAAAACCCGAGAACGTCATGTCCATGCCGACCACCACGCCTTCGGAGTCGTCGGTGGTCAGCACCAGCTGCTGCGTGGGCTCGAACACGCCGCGCGAATACAGCAGGTACAGCGCCGAGCCGAAGACCAGCGCCAGCGTGAACAGCAGCAGCGCCGCGGCCTTGGCGCGCAGATGGGCCACGGGGCGCAGCTCGGCCGGCGAATGCAGCCCCGCCGCCTCGGCGCCCGATTCAGTGGGGTCCATGGTGATTCCCGAACATAGCCAAGCTCCAAAACATCAATAGTAATTGCCCATAAGCGAAAGCACCTCGATCAGCAGCAACACCGCGAACATGCGCGTCAGCCCACCGAGCTCGCGCCCTTCCTGGCGCAGCCGCGGCAGCGGCGAATACCAGCCCGAGGCCAACGGAATCAGCGCCACGGCCAGGCTGAAAAAGAGCGTCTTGAGCGTGAACACCAGCGTCACCACGGGCGAGAACACATGGCCGAACAGCCGGGTATAGGCGGGCAGTCCCGCGAGATTGAAACCGTAGACGCTCAGATAGACCGTGACCAGCGCCACCACGCAACTGAGCGCAGCCAGCGTCAGGCAGGCGAACAGCCCGCCCACGGCGCGCGGCAGCAGCTCGCTGCGCACCGGGTCCAGCCCGAGGCGCTGCAGCGCCTGGGCGCGCCCGCGCAGGCGCAGCTGCACCAGCTGCGTGCCATTGGGAATGGTGCAGCGCATGGCGACGAAAAGACAGGCGGTCAGCGGAATCAACTCGAGCACCAGCACGCGCACCACCATTTCCAGCGCGTAACGCGAGAGCCCGTAGCTCAGCGCGGTGACGATCACGATGCGCGTGATCACCGCACACAGCAGCGCCGCGAGAGCCGTGAAGCCTATCAACACCGGCCCGGTCTGCACATACAGCTGGTAGGCCATGCGCGCGCGCGACTGCCCGCGGTAGCTCGACGGCGAGAGCAGCAGCACGAGAATCACCGCGCCCAGATAGACGCTGCGCCACCAGGCCGACGCGGTCTCGCACGCGCCGTCCCAGATGCGCGCGGCGATATCCAACGTGGAATGGCTCAGACTCATTCGGCCATGATACGGTGCGCCACCGGCGGCGCAGCCGGCAAGGGGCAGTTAACGCGCTGCGCGCTGGCGCACGAACAGTGCGACCAGGGCCAGCGCCATCACCACGAAGCAGATGAACGACCAATTGGCGATCGAGCCGCCGAGGAAGGTCCAGTCGATCGCAGTGCAATCGCCCGAGCCGCGGAAGATCATGGGAATCGCGCGGCTCAAGGGGTAGTTTTCGACCATGCCGTAGAAATCACGGCCGCAGGTCGCGATCTCGGGCGGGTTCCATTGCAGCCAGCTCTGGCGCGCGGCGACAAAGGCGCCAAAGCCCGCGCTCAGCAGCGCCAGGCCGCCCCAGCCCAACAGCCAGCCGCGGCCGCGGCGCAGGCTCGCGATGCCGGTAAACACCGCCACGCCGATCAGCGCATAGCGTTGCACGATGCACATGGGACAAGGCTCGAGCCCCTGGCCATATTGCAGATACATGCCAAATGCCAGCATGGCCACGCAGGCCGCGCTGATCAGCGCCAGCACGCGGCGCGGCGCCGTTTCCATCCAGTTCAACAACACCATTTTTCTTGTCCTTCAAAGGCCGCGGCGCGGCCCCTGGGAACCGTCAGATGCCTGCAGCCTGGTCAATAAACACGCGGGTCCTGCGCGGTGTCACCACCAGCGTTTCGCCTTCCTTGAATCCCAATTCCTTGAACTGATGGGCAGGAATCTGCGCTTCGATCAAGGCATCCTCCCCGTTCTGGGTGGTTGAATGATTATCGTCGGCGGGAATAAGTTCCAGGCGTGCGATGGGACCGACAACGATTGCCCGCTCCAGGCGCGCGACGATGCCGCGCGGACGGCCCTGGGCATCCATGTTCTGGCCCGGCGAATAGCGCTCGACGTCGAGGTCATGCGGTCGCACATAGGCGAACGCCTTGGCGTTCTTCGCATCATCGGCTTCGGGCGCGTCGATCTCGATGCCGCTCATGTGCACCAGGCCTTCGTTGGCGCGGCCGTGGAACAGGTTCACGTCGCCCAGGAAGCCATAGACGAACGGACTCGCGGGGTTCTCCCAGACTTCCTGGGGCGAGCCGCTTTGCTCGATCTTGCCCTGGTTGATCACCACCACGCGGTCGGCCACTTCGAGCGCCTCCTCCTGGTCATGGGTCACGAAGATCGAGGTCACATGCAGTTCGTCGTGCAGGCGGCGCAGCCAGCGGCGCAGTTCCTTGCGCACCTTGGCGTCGA
>NZ_JAVWWA010000089.1:0-23993 GCF_036666375.1 Comamonas sp.
TCATCAACCCGGCCGGCCTCGAGCCGCGCGGCCAGAACCTGTACATCGAGACCGCGGCTTCGGGCCAGCCCCAGCAGGGCACGCCTGGCCTCAACGGTCTGGGTACGGTCAACCAGGGCTACCTCGAAGGCTCGAACGTCAACGTGGTGCAGGAACTCGTGACCATGATCCAGACGCAGCGCGCCTACGAAATGAATTCCAAGGCCATCCAGACATCCGACCAGATGCTGGCCAAGCTGGCCCAGCTGTAAGCGACCGTTCCTCCTTCGATCTTCAAGGGTCGAAGTGCGCTCACCCCACCCACCTGTGCGCGGTTGCGCATCTTGCCAGGACTTCCCGCCATGACCACCCGCCCCGCCCTCTTTTCCCGTCTCAGCTTCGTGGGCCTCGCGATCAGCGTGCTCAGCGGCTGCGTCGCCACGCTCAACCCGCCGCCGCCGGTCGACATGCCGTCGACTTCGCCGCCGCCCATTCCCAGCCCTGCGGCCTCGCTGCCGGCCACGCCCACGGGCGGACTGTTCCACGCGGCGCGCTATCGCCCCATGTTCGAGGACCAGCGCGCGCGCCTGGTCGGCGACATGGTGACGGTGGTGATTGCCGAGCGCGTCACGGCCTCGCAGCGTTCCACGTCCAGCATCGATCGCGAAAACGAAATGAAGGCCGGCCTGACCGCGCTGCCGATCTTCAAGGGCGCGAACGCCGCGAACATCGTCGGCCGCTCGAAGATAGGCGTCGGCAGCGAGAACTCGTTCTCGGGTGCGGGCGAGACCGCCAACAGCAACAACTTCACCGGCTCGATCACCACCACCGTGGTCGATGTGCTGCCCAACGGCCACCTCGTGGTCACCGGCGAAAAGCAGATCGGCGTGAACCACAACGTCGATGTGCTGCGCTTCTCGGGCTCGGTCGATCCGCGCAACCTGCAGCCCGGCAGCCTGGTCAGCTCGACCCAGGTGGCGAACGTGCGCATCGAGTCGCGCGGACGCGGCCAACAGGCCGAAGCCCAGTCAATTGGCTGGTTGTCACGCTTCTTTTTGAACGTTATGCCGTTCTGATTCTCCGGAGAATGGACAGCTATGAAAGCACTGTCCACGCTCCTCAAACTGCGCCCGACCCACCTTGCGTTCTGGGCAATCGCCGCAGGCGCGGCGGTGCCGGCCCTGCCAGCCCACGCCCTGCGCATCAAGGAGGTTGCCGCCGTCCAAGGCGTGCGCAGCAACCAACTGACCGGCTACGGCCTGATCGTCGGCCTCGATGGCACGGGCGACCAGACCACGCAGATGCCCTACACCAAGCAGGCGCTCGCAAATTACCTGCAGCAGATGGGCATCGCCCTGCCCGCAGGCGGCAATGCCAGCCAGCTGCAACTCAAGAACGTGGCCGCGGTGATCATCACCGCCGAGCTGCCGGCATTCGCCCAGCCCGGCCAGATGATAGACGTCAACGTATCGTCCATGGGCAATGCGAAGTCGCTCAAGGGCGGCACGCTGGTCGCCACGCCGCTGCGCGGCGCCGACGGTGAAATCTACGCGCTGGCCCAGGGCAACATGGTGGTCGGCGGCGCGGGCGCGTCGCAGGGCGGCTCCAAGGTCCAGATCAATCACCTGAGCGCCGGACGCATTCCGCAGGGCGCGCAGGTCGAGCGCGCCGTGCCGACGCCGCTGCACCAGGGCAACACCATTCAGCTGAGCCTCAACGCCACCGATTTCCAGACCGCAGACAAGGTCGTGCAGGCCATCAACAAGAACCTGGGCTTCGGCACGGCGACCGCGCTTGACGGCCGCACGGTCCAGGTCAACGCGCCCAACGACCCGGGCGCGCGCGTGCGCTTCATTGCCCAGCTCGAAGAGCTGGCGATCGGCGCCTCGACGCCCTCGGCCAAGGTGGTGATCAATGCGCGCACCGGCTCCATCGTGCTCAACCAGGCCGTGACGCTGGGCAATTGCGCGATCGCCCACGGCAACCTGTCGATCACCATCAGCTCCACGCCGGTCATCAGCCAGCCCAACCCGCTGTCGCAAGGCCAGACCGTGGTCGCGGAAAAAGCCAGCATCCAGATCCGCCAGGAACCGGGCAACGTGATCCAGGTGCCGGCCTCGCCGCAGCTCACCGACGTGGTGCGCGCGCTCAACTCGCTGGGCGCCACGCCCCAGGACCTGCTGGCCATCCTGCAGGCCATCAAGGCCGCGGGCGCGCTCAACGCCGAACTGGAGGTCATATGAGCATGTCGCTGAATTCCACCGTGTCCATGGGCACCTCCAACGCGCTCGCCGTCGACGCGCGTTCGCTCAATGCGCTGAAATACGAAGCCGGGCAGAACAACCCCGAAGCCGTGCGCGAGACCGCCAAGCAGCTCGAGTCGCTGTTCATGCGCGAAATGATCAAGAGCATGCGCGAGGCGACGATGAAGTCGGGCCTGCTTGACGGCGCCCAGGGCAACCTCGGCGCCGACATGCTCGACCAGCAGCTGTCGGTCTCTATGTCGGGCCAGCCCGGCGGACTGGCCGACGCGATCGCGCGCCAACTGTCCAAGGCCATGGGCGGCGTCTCCGAAGGCGACGGCGATGACGCCCTGCCCTCGACGCTGAGCCTTTCGGGCCGCCAGGGCGGGTTTGCGCGCTACGGCGGCTTCGTGCCGAACAAGGGCGTGGCCGCCACCAGCACCGTCGACGCCTATGCCGCGAAAGCGCCATCGCCCCAGGGCCTGGACAATTTCGTGCGCTCGCATGCGGTCGCCGCCGAACGCGTGGCCCAGGCCAGCGGCATTCCCGCGGCCTACATGCTGGGCCAGGCCGGCCACGAGACCGGCTGGGGCAAGAGCGAGATCCGCAACGCCGACGGCAGCAACTCGTTCAACCTGTTCGGCATCAAGGCCGGCGGCAGCTGGACCGGCAAGGTCGCGGAAATCACCACCACCGAATACATCGACGGCGTGCCGCGCAAGGTCACGGCCAAGTTCCGTGCCTACAGCTCGTTCGAGGAGTCGTTCCGCGACTACGCACAACTGATCAACAACAACCCGCGCTACGAAAAAGCCCGCGCCCAGACCGGATCGGCGCTCGCCTATGCGAGCGAGCTGCAGAAAGCCGGCTACGCCACCGACCCGCAATACGCCAACAAGCTCAACCGCGCCATCCAGAGTACCCAGCGCGTGCAGGGCACCCAAGCCTAAAAGCCTAGAGAGATAACAAAATGAGCCTTCTCAACGTTGGATCGGGCGCCTTGATGGCCAACCAGATCGCCCTGCAGACCATCGGCAACAACATTGCCAACGTCAAGACCGAGGGCTACTCGCGCCAGACCGTGTCGATGGGCACGAATTTCGGCCAGGACATCGGCTACGGCTACGTCGGCAACGGCGTGAGCGTGAGCTCCATCGTGCGCAACTACAGCGCGCTGCTCAACCGCCAGTCGAACACCGCGGGCTCCATCCATGCCGCCGATCTGGCGCGCGCGGCATCGCTGTCCAAGATGCAGGAAGCTTTCGCCGGCGGCGAAAGCGGCCTGGGCGCAGCAATGAACGACATGCTCAACGGCTTCTCGAACGTGGTCAACGCCCCGACCGACCTCACCGCGCGCAACGTGGTGCTGACGCGCATGACCGAGCTGGCATCGCGCTTCAAGTCGGCCGCGAGCAGCCTGGACGAACTCGAATACACCAACAAGCTGCAGATCCAGAACGGCGTGACGCTGGTCAACAGCCTGGCCAGCCAGGTCGCCGAGCTCAACGGCCAGATCAGCCGCTCCCAGGCCGCGGGCCTGGTTCCCAACGACCTGCTCGACAAGCGCGACCAGCTGGTGCGCGAGATGAACCAGTACGTGCAGACCAGCCAGGTCGATGGCGCCTACGGCACGATCAACCTGTTTGTCGGCGGCAGCCAGGCGCTGGTGCTGGGCGCGACCGCGGGGCAGCTGGCGGTGCGCGAGTCCGCGCAGTTCCCCGGCAGCGGCCAGATGTCCATGTACTTCAGCCAGCCCGGCAACGAGGCTGTGGAGCTGAGCACCAGCATGATAGGCGGCGGTGAAGTCGCGGGCCTGCTGAAATTCAACAACGAAGACCTCGCCGAAGGCCGCAACCTGCTGGGCCGCATGGCCCAGGTGATCAGCACCGCGCTCAATGCCCAGCAGGGCAATGGCCTGACGCTGTCGGGCACGCCAGGCAGTGCGCTGTTCTCGCAGATCACGGAAATGAAGGGCTACACCGCGATCGCCGGCGTCACGGCCTCGGTCAGCTTCGTCGACACCCAGTCGGCCGCCACGCCCAAGCCCGTGCTCGACGCCACGGCCTATGTGGCCTCCGACTACAAGGCGGTTTTCGGCGACGCCGGCGAAGTCCATCTGGTGCGCCTGTCCGACGGGCTCACGCGCACCTACGCCGACGTTGCGGCGCTGTCCGCCGAGACCGTCGACGGCCTGCAGTTCAACATTTCCGCGGCCGGCGCCAAGCATGACACCGTGCTCTTCAAGCCATTCAGCACCGCCGCCGCCGAAATGAAGGCGCTGGTGCTCGCGCCCCAGGACCTCGCGGTTTCCAACCCCATCGCGGCCACCATTTCCGCGGGCAACAAGGGATCGCTGCAGCTCTCCGGCCTCGCGGTCACGGGAGCGGGCATCCCGGGCGTCAACAGTCCGGTCGACATCACCTTTGCGGTCGATCCGACGACTTCGGCGATCACCTACACCGCCAGCAACGGCGCCACGGGCAACTATGTGGCCGGCCAGCCGCTCAAGATCGACGGCTGGGAGATCACCCTGACCGGCACGCCGCACGCGGGCGACAAGGTCACGGTGGACAATGCCAAGAGCACGGCGCTGGGCGACAACTGGAAACGCGATGCAGGCAATGCGACCGCTTTTCTCGCCTTGCGCGATGCCAAGCTGTACGACGGCGGCACCACGCTCAGCGACGGCTTCTCGACGCTGATCGCCCAGGTCGGCACGCGCACGCAAAGTGCCAAGCTGGCCGCCGATCTGTCGAGCACCATCGCCAACAACCTCGAGGCCGAACGGACTTCGATCTCGGGCGTCAACCTCGATGAGGAAGCCGCCAAGCTGCTGCAGTACCAGCAGGCCTACCAGGCCTCGGCCAAGATGCTGCAGATCGCGCAAAGCATTTTCGACAGCATGATCGCCACGGTCGGTCGCTGACACCACAGGAGTTTCCGATGAGCAATACCATCACCCGCCTTGGCACCGCCAACATGTACGACCGCACGGTGAACAACCTCACCGAGCGCCAGGCCCAAATGGCCCATCTGATGGAAAGCACCACTTCGGGCAAGCGCGTGGTGCGCGCCAGCGACGATCCGGTCGCCGCCGCCCAGGCCGAGCGCGCGCGCACGCGCATGGACCGCACCGAGGCCGACAAGCGCGCGCTCGACGCGCAGGTTTCCATCATCACCCAGGGCGAAGCCGCGCTGGGCAGCGCCAACACGGCGTTGACGGAATTCCGTTCGATGGTGGTGAATGCGGGCAACGGCACCTATACCCAGACCGAGCGCGATGCGCTGGTCGCCCAGATGACTTCGCTGCGCGACCAGATCGCGAACTTCGCGAACCGCACCGACAGCAACGGGCTGGCGCTGTTCCGCGGCCTGGGCAGCGCCGAGCAGCCGCTGCAGGGCGGCAGTTTCCTGGGCCAGTCGGGCCAGACCAGCAGCGGTGCGAACGGCATCGCCAACTCGCTGGACGGCGTCGCGGCCTTCATGAATGTTCCCACGGGCAACGGCGTGCTGGCCGTGACCCAGGGCGCGACCAACACCGGCAAGGCCTGGACCGACATCGGCCAGATCACCGATCCGACCGCCGCCGCCGCCGCTGCGACCACCGTTCCGCCTATCGACATCACGTTCAGCGTGGCCGCGGACGGCACGACGACGTACAGCATCGCGGGCGGCGCGGCCGTGCCTTACAAATCGGGCGACAAGATCACGGTCGCGGGCATGGGCCTGACCATCACCGGCGCTCCGGCCAACGGCGACAGCTTCACCATCGGTGCGAGCGAGCGCAGCGATCTGTTCAGCATTCTCGACGAGGCGATCAACGTGGTGCGCACCGGCGTCAACCCCGATGGCAGCACGGCTTCGGGCTCGCTGTCCCATGGCATTGCCAAGGCCCTGGCCGAGATCGATACCGGCATGAACCGCATGCAGACCGTGCGCAGCTTTGCCGGCGATCTGCTCCAGCGCGCCGATACCCTGACCGTGCAGTTCAGCGCCAAGTCGCTGCAACTCGAAGCCGACCGCTCCTCGGCGGAAGATGTCGATATGATTACAGCACTATCAGATCTGAAAACCCTGCAGACCAACCATTCGGCGGCGCTGCAGTCCTATGCCCAGATCCAGAAGCTGTCCTTGTTCGATTACATCGGTTGATTTTTTGACTTTATTCCATGGCTCTGTCCGCACTCAGTTCTCTGACACTTGGTTATCGGCCGCTCTGGAATAACGAACGCACGCTTGCGGGCGCGCAGCTCTACATCGATTGCGACCCGGCGCTCGATCCCGATATCCCGCACTTCCTGCGCATCCTGCAGGAAATGTGGAGCCAGGCCGCGCCGCCGCTGCTGCTGTCGCCGCAGACACACCAGCTGCTCAGCGCCTTCCTGCAGAATGCGCCCGCGGGCAGCCCCTGGATCGAAGTGCGCGGCGACTGGATCGAAGACTCCTCGCTCTACGCCCAGGCCCAGGCCGCGCAGGCGCGCGGACTCAAGCTGGTCTGGCGCGGCGCGCTCGGCGAGCTGCCCGACGCGCGCACCGCGCAATGGTTTGCCAACAGCCTGCTGAGCCTGGCGCCCGACGAGACGCATCCCGAGCGCCCCGCGCTGCCCGGCGCGCTGCTCGACGGCCAGATGTACGAAGACGTGCAAAGCCGCCATCTGCTCACGCGCTGCCTTGATGAACACCGCGCGGCCGCCGTGGCCGGCTGGCCCGCCGAAGATGTGCTGCACCAGCTGCGCGGCCGCGGCGCCCAGCCCTGCCGCCGGCGGGTGCTGGAGCTGATGCAGGCCATAGACGCCGAGCAGTCGCTTGAAAGTTTCGAGGCCATCCTGGGCTGCGATCCGGTGCTGGCCTACCGCTTCATGCTCTATACCAATTCCGCGGCACTGGGCCTGCGCACCGGCGTTGACTCGCTGCGCCGCGGCCTGGTGATGCTGGGCTACGGCACGCTGCAGCGCTGGCTGGCCGACCAGCTGCCGCATGCCGACATCGAACCCGATCTGCAGCCGGTGCGCGCCGCGATGGTGATGCGCGGCCAGCTCACGGAGAGGCTGGTCGAGGCCGGCATGGGCCATGAGCTGCAGCGCGAAGTCTATTTGTGCGGCCTGTTCTCGCAGCTCGATGTGCTGCTGGGCGAGCCGCTGGCCAGCACGCTGCGCCGCCTGCCGCTGTCCGAGCGCATCTACCAGGCGATCATAGGCAAGACCGGCCCCTACGCGCCCAGCCTCGCGCTGGCCCAGGCGCTGGAGACGCCCGACGGCGCCGCCGTGCGCGCGCTGTGCCAGACGCACGAGATGGAACTTGAAAGCGTCAACCGCAACCTGCTGCGCATGCTGCGCGACGGCTGCGAGTCGGTGCGCCCCATGCGCGCGCAACCTCGCTAACACCCCTCTGTTACCGGGCCCGTCGATCCGTCGATGGCCCCCGGGCGAAGAGGATCGCGGGCTTGCGTGAAAACACTCTAGGGAGGATGGCGCATTCGCGCATACAGTGGCATCCACTGCCCCATTCCTCCCTCTTCCCACGCTTCATGCCCGCCGTCGAATTCACTGCCCTGCTGGTGCTGGCCGCCGCCATGAGCTTCAGCCCCGGCCCGAACACCACGCTGGCGACCACGCTGGCCGCCAACCATGGGCTGCGGCCCAGCCTGCGTTTTGTCTGCGCCGTGCCATTTGGCTGGTGCCTGCTGCTGCTGCTCACCGCCGCGGGCGTGGGCGCGCTGGTGCTGGCCGTGCCCGCGCTGCGCTGGGCGATCAAGGCGCTGGGCATAGGCTATCTGCTGTGGCTGGCGCTGCGCCTGAGCCGCGCCGGCCAGCTCGCCCAGGCCCGGGGCGGCGCCCTGGCCGTGCCATTCTGGCAAGGCGTGGGCCTGCAGTTCGTGAACATCAAGGCCTGGCTGCTGATGCTGACCGTCGTCGCCGGCTGGATTGCCGGCCATGCCGACGCCTGGCAGCGGCTGGCCGTGGTGCTGCCGGTGATGGCTTTCTTCGCGCTGACCAGCAACCTGCTCTATGCCTGCGTGGGCGCGCTGCTGCGCGGCTGGCTGGCCCACGGCCGGCGCCTGCTGTGGTTCAACCGGCTGATGGCCCTGCTTTTGCTGCTGACCGCGGCCTGGATGCTGGCCGCTTGAAATCCGTTTTGCCCCTCGAAGCGCCCGGTGTGCACCAAAATTGCCATAGCCGCGCCTGTTGCCATTTTTGCGGCTTTGCACGCGATGGGCCCCGCAGGCGACAAAATGGCTGCATTGCTGGTGCGCCAGCGCGGACATTTACGCCGAGCCCGACGCTTCGCCCCCTCGCCAGCACATGCCCCACAACGGCGTGCTCCGATCCCAATCGCATTCCCGAATGCCGGTTTTAGCAAAGACAGAGAGATAGTTATGACGAATTGGACCCTGGCAGCGCGTGCGGCCAAGATGAATCCTTCTGCAATCCGCGAAATCCTCAAGCTCACCGACCGTCCCGGCATCATCAGCCTGGCCGGAGGCTTGCCTTCGCCCAAGGCATTCCCGCTGAGCGCCTTCACCGAGGCCTGCGCCACCGTGATGGCGCGGGATGGCGCGACCGCGCTGCAGTACTCGACCAGCGAAGGCTTTGCGCCGCTGCGCCAGGCCGTCGCCGACCTGCTGCCCTGGGACGTCAATCCCGATCAGGTGCTGATCACCACGGGCTCGCAGCAGGCGCTGGACCTGATTGGCAAGGTGTTCCTCGACAAGGACAGCCGCATGCTGGTCGAGACGCCCACCTACCTCGGCGCGCTGCAGGCCTTCGCGCCCCAGGAGCCGATTGCCGTGAGCGTGGCCAGCGATGACGAAGGCATCCTGATCGACGACTTCGTCGCCCAGGCCGGCAGCGGCGCCGACAAGGCCCGCCTGGCCTATGTGCTGCCCAACTTCCAGAACCCCACGGGCCGCACCATGAGCGAAGCGCGCCGCGCCGCGCTGGTCGCCAAGGCCGCCGAACTCAACATTCCGCTGATCGAGGACAACCCCTACGGCGACCTGTGGTTCGAAGAGGAGCCGCCGCTGCCGCTGGCCGCGCGCAATCCCGACGGCGTGATCTACATGGGTTCGTTCTCCAAGGTACTGGCACCTGGCCTGCGCCTGGGCTACCTGGTCGCTCCGCTGAACATCTATCCGAAGTTCCTGCAGGCCAAGCAGGCCGCCGATCTGCACACGCCCGGCTTCAACCAGCGCGTGGTCGCCGAAGTCATCAAGGACGGCTTCCTCGACCGCCATGTGCCGACCATACGCACGCTCTACAAGGCCCAGCGCGACACCATGCTGAGCGCGCTGGAACGCGAAATGGCCGGCCTGGACGTGAAATGGACGCGCCCCGTCGGCGGCATGTTCCTGTGGGTCACGCTGCCCGAAGGCATGGTCGCCCAGACGCTGCTGGCCGCGGCCGTCGAACGCCATGTGGCCTTCGTGCCCGGCGCGCCGTTCTACGCCGAGCATGCCGATCCGCGCACGCTGCGCCTGTCCTATGTGACCGCATCGAGCGAAGAGATCAACACCGCCATCGCCGCGCTGGCCGACGCCATCCGCGCGACGCTCAAGGCGTAATGCCGGCGCCGCGCTCGCGCGCTTTCGCGCAGGTCGACGTGTTCACGCAGGTCGCGCTGCGCGGCAACCCCGTGGCCGTGGTGCTCGACGGCGAAGGGCTGGCCGACGCGCAGATGCAGGCGTTCGCGCGCTGGACCCAGCTGTCGGAAACCACGTTCGTGCTGCCGCCCTCACCGGGCGCGCGCGCCCAGGGCGCCGACTACCAGCTGCGCATCTTCACGCCCGGCGGCGAACTCGCGTTTGCGGGCCATCCAACGCTGGGCAGCTGCCACGCCTGGCTGGCCCATGGCGGAAAACCGCAGTCGGCGCAGCACATCGTGCAGGAGTGCAAGAAGGGGCTGGTGACGATTGCCAGCCGCGACGGCGCGCTGGCCTTTGCCGCGCCTTCGCTGGACCGCAGCGCAGCCGCGCCCGAGCTGCTTGCCGCCGTGCGCGCGGCGCTGGGGCTAGCGCCCGAACAGCTGCTCGCGGCCCAGCAGCTCGACAACGGCGCCCAGTGGCTGGGCCTGCTGCTCGACAGCCCCGACACCGTGCTGGCACTCGATCCCGACCACGCGCGCCTCAAGGCACTGCGCCAGAAAGTCGGCGTGGCCGCGATCTATCCGGCCGAAGACGATGCCGGCCCCGCGCTGGTGCGGCGCTCCAGCCGCGAAGCGCGCGCCTTTGCCGGCGCCGCGGCGCGCGCCCGCCCCGCGGTGCAGCTCGAAGTGCGCGCCTTTGCCGCGGCCACCGGAGTCAACGAGGACCCGGTCACGGGCAGTCTCAATGCGGGCCTGGCGCAGTGGCTGATCGCCGAAGGCCGGCTGCAGGCTCCGTATGTCGCCAACCAGGGCAGCTGCCTGGGGCGCGACGGCTGGGTCCATGTGCATGCCGACGACCAGCGCCAGCTCTGGATAGGCGGCCATACCGTGGGCTGCATTCAGGGCGCGGTGCTGCTCTAGCTGCCGGTCCCGCAAGTGACAATGCGCGCCTGCGCCGTCGCTTGCGTGACTTGCGGCGCCGGGCGCGCTGCCCACAATCGCGCCCATGGGAACCCTCTACCTTGTGCGCCACGGCCAGGCCTCGTTTGGCGCCGATGATTACGACCAGCTCAGCGCGCGCGGCCACGATCAGGCGCGCCGCCTGGGCGAGTATTGGCGCGAGCGCGGACTGGTGTTCGACGCAGTGCTGGTCGGCACGCTGCGCCGCCACCGCCAGACGCTGGACGCCATAGGCGAAGGCCTGGAGGGACTGATAGCGCCGGTCACCCCGCTGCCCGGGCTCAATGAATACGACAGCCATGCGCTGCTCGCGGCAATCCATCCCCAGCCCCTGCCCCGGCCCGACACGCCCGAACTGTATCGCCAGCATTTCCGCCTGCTGTGCGACGCGCTCGCGCAGTGGATGGCCGGCGTGATCAGCCCCAAGGGCATGCCCAGCTGGGACGATTTCTCGGCGGGCGTGCAGGGCGCGCTCGAACAGGTGCGCCAGCAGCATTCGGGCCAGAACGTGCTGCTGGTGAGCAGCGGCGGGCCCATCTCGGCGGCCGTGGGCCAGGTGCTGGGCACCACGCCCGAAGCAACGATTGCGCTCAACATGCGCATACGCAACAGCGCCGTCACCGAATTCAGCATCAGCCCGCGGCGCTTGATGCTGCAGACTTTCAACACGCTCAATCACCTCGACAGCGACGCGCACCGCGACTGGGCCACCCACGCCTGAGCCACATTGGGGTACAAAGTGGCATGACCACCGCCACTTCCGCCACGATCGTCGCCCCACCCTGCGTGACCCTGCATCTGGGCGCGGTGCAGGGTTGGCTCGCGCTCTCCGACGACGAGCGCCACGACCTGCCGCTGGGCCTGCACACGCTGGCCCAGTACCGCTTCCAGGGAAAGATGCCCGATGCGCTCACGCTGGAGCAGGGCATAGAGGAAGTCGAGGACGCGATCATGCCCGCCGGCCCCTGGCTGCCGCGGCCCGTGCATCTGCAGACCCACGACGCGCTGCTGCACGACATCGCCTGCGTCGCCATGGCCGAGAATGTGCTCACGCGCGACGCCGTGGAGCAGCTGTTCGAGCGCCTCGCGCGCCAGGCCGAACGCGCCGGACCGGCCGATGCGCTGCTGCCCCAGGACCCGGTCTGGGCCGCGGCGCTGCTGGTGCTGCGCGAATGCCTGCACCATTGGCAGGTCAGCGAACTGCACCTCGCGGGCGTCAAGCCCTAATAAGGTCGGGCTTCGTCGACCAGCGTAGACGCCGGCAGCGCATGGATTTCCTGCAGCAGTTGCACCAGCCCGCGTGCCGAGGCCTCGACCATGGACTGGCCGCGCTCGGCAGTGGCCGCGGCCGCATTGCCGACCGCGCCCGCAGGGTTGTAGTCCTGTATCGCCCAGCCCATCTTGGCGCTGCGGCCATTGCCCAGCAGCGCGTACTTCTTCGAGCGCTCTTCCGACGTGGAAGCGAAATTGCGCGCCTGGGCCATGTCGACCGTGTCCGGCGCGAGGTGCAGCATCATCGAGGTCTCGACTTCGCCGCCGTGGATGCCGAAACGGTGCTCGTGCGCGCAGAACTGCTGGTTGGCGGCCTCTCCCGCTAGACCGAACCAGCTCGTGCTGTAGACCAGCAGCCGGTGCTTGACGCGCAGCTCGCGCGCGACGATGTCCATGGCGCTGACCTGGCCGCCGTGGCCGTTGAACAGCAGCAGCTTGCGCACGCCGGCGCGCGCCACGCAGGCGCCGATCTCGCTCCACAGCGCGATCAGCGTCGCGGGCTCCAGCGTCAGCGTGCCCGGATAGGCTGTGTGCTCCATGCTCAGCCCTATGTTCTGCGGCGGCAGGCACAGCAGCGGCAGCTCGGGTGGCAGCAGCGCCAGCGCGGCATCGAGCACGCCCCGGGCCAGCGTCGCGTCGACCGACAGCGGCAGGTGCGGGCCGTGCTGCTCGACGGCCGCGACCGGCAACAGGGCCACCGTGTCGGCGGCGAGACCGTTGGACTGCGCCAGCGCGAAATCGCGCGCCGACGCCTGGGCCCACCAGCGCGAGGGCCAGCGGGGCGGGGATGCAGAAGAGGTCGCAGACATGTTCGCCATGGTAGTGCAGATGGCTGACAGCGGACCCGGGCCGAACCACGCACAATGCGCCATGGCATCCACTACCCGCGACCTGACCCAAGGCCCGATCGGCAAGACCCTGCTGGTCTTCTCGCTTCCCATCCTCGCCGGCAATGTGCTGCAGTCGCTCAACGGCTCGATCAATGCGATCTGGGTCGGGCACTATCTGGGCGAGGCCGCGATCACCGCCACGGCCAATGCCAACAACCTGCTGTTCGCGCTCATCGGGCTGATGTTCGGCATAGGCATGGCGGCGACCATCCTTGTCGCCCAGGCCATGGGCGCGCGCAACCTGGCCCAGGCCAAGCGCGTGATCGGCACCAGCGCGACGCTGTTCGGCACGGCCTCCATAGGCATCTCCGCGCTGGGCTGGCAGTTTTCCGGCCATATCCTCGATCTGCTGGGCACGCCGCCCGAGGCGCTGCCGCTGGCCGTGGCCTATCTGCGCGTGATCTTTCTGGCGATTCCGCTGCTCTATCTGTTCACCTTCGTCTCGGCCGTGATGCGCGGCGCGGGCGATACGCGCACGCCGTTCTACTTTCTGCTGCTGGTGGTGCTGCTCGACACCGCGCTCAACCCGCTGTTCATCTTCGGCTGGGGGCCGGTGCCGCGCATGGGCATCGCCGGCTCGGCGATGGCCACGCTGGTCGCGCACAGCATAGGCTTCGGCGCGCTGCTCGCCTGGCTGCGCTGGCGCGCCCACCCGCTGTGGATAGGCTCGGCCGAGCTGGGCCTGTTCATGCCCGATGGCCGCATCCTGCGCGCGCTGGTCGTCAAGGGCCTGCCCATGGGCGCGCAGATGGTGCTGATCTCGATGTCCATGCTGATGCTGATGGGCATGGTCAACAGCCATGGCGTGGAACTGTCCTCGGCCTATGGCGCGTCGCTGCAGCTCTGGACCTATGTGCAGATGCCGGCCATGGCCATAGGCGCGGCGTGTTCATCGATGGCCGCGCAGAACGTCGGCGCGGGTCTGTGGAAGCGCGTCGACGCCACGGCGCGCGCGGGCGTGCTGTGCAATGTGCTGATGACCGGCACGCTGATTGCGCTGGCGGTCGCCGCCGACCGCCAGGTGCTGTCGCTGTTCCTGCCCGACGGCAGCGCCGCGCTCGAGACCGCGCGCCACCTCAATCACATTGCCATAGGCTCGTTCCTGTTCTTTGGCGTGACCTTTGTGATTTCGGGCGTGGTGCGCTCCACGGGCGCCGTGGTCGCGCCGCTGGTCATTCTGGCGCTGGCGCTGTGGGGCGTGCGCGTGCCGTTCGCGCAGTGGCTGCAGCCGGTGCTGGGCGTGGACGCGATCTGGTGGAGCTTTCCGGTCAGCGCGGCCTGCGCGATGCTGCTGTCGCTGGGCTACTACCGCTGGGGCGGCTGGCGCAAGGCGCACATGCTCGCGCCGGCCGAAGGCCAGCTGGCCACGCCCGCCGAAGTCGGCGGCCTGCCACCGTCGCCCGTGTGCTCCCAGCCCGATGAGCGGCTGGCCGCGGCGCGCTAAGGCGTCGCGCGCTACCATCGCCCAAGCCTGTTGCGGAACCAAACGGCCTCCGCCGGGCTCCCACCTTGCGAACATGATCTACCGCCTCCCCTCCTTCCGGCCCCTGGCCGCCGCCGCCTGGGTGCTTGCCCTGGCCCTGCTGACGCTGGTCACGGCGCAAAACAGCTTTGCCCAGATCCAATTGCTGGGCAACAGCCAGACCGCGGGGAGCGCGGTCGTCACCACGCCGCGCGTGCGCGCCGAACTGGTGGCCCATGCACCCGATGGCGTCACGCCCGGCCAGCCGCTGTGGCTGGGCCTGCGGATCACCCACCAGCCCGAGTGGCACACCTACTGGAAGAACGCCGGCGACTCGGGCCTGCCCACGCAGCTGCAGTGGCAGCTGCCCGCAGGCCTCGAAGCCGGCGAGATCGACTGGCCGCTGCCCGAAGCGATTCGCGTCGGCCCGCTGGTCAACTATGGCTATGAAGGCGAGCTGCTGCTGCCTGTGCCGTTCAAGGTCGCCGCCGACTTCAAGGCCCCGGCCGGCGACACATTGACGGTCCGTCTGCACGCGAGCTGGCTGGTGTGCCGCGTCGAGTGCATTCCCGAGGAAGGCGACTTCACGCTGCAGCTGCCGGTGCGCAGCGCTTCCGCCATGCATGCCCCGGCGTTTGCCGCGGCCCAGGCGGGCCGGCCGGCGGCCCTGCAGGGCCAGAGCACGGCCAAGGTCGAAGGCGAGCGTTTGCAGCTGCGCATCGCGGGCCTGCCCGCGGCGCTGCAAGGCCAGAACCTGAGGCTGTTTCCCGAAACGCCCGAAGTGCTGGAGCACGCGGCCGTCTGGACCCAGGCCTGGGACGGCGCGGTCTGGACCGCCGACTGGCCGCTGTCGGCAATGCGCGGTGAAACGCCCAATGAACTGCCTTTCGTGCTCGCACCCGCCACCGCCCCCACGAGCGGCCCGCTGGCCTGGCGCACCGTGGCCGCGGTCGAAGGCCGCTGGAGCAGCGCGCCCGTTGCCGGCGTCTCGCCGGCGCTGGCCGCGGCGCTGGCCGCCAATGCGCAGCAGGTGCCGCCAGCGCCGCCCGCGTCCGGCGCCAGCGGCTTCTGGATGGCGCTGCTGGGCGGACTGGTCGGCGGGCTGATCCTCAACCTCATGCCCTGCGTGTTCCCGGTGCTGGCCATCAAGATCGTCGGCTTTGCGCGCCACGGCCAGGACCGGCGCGCGCTGCGCATCGGCGGCCTGGCCTATGGCGCGGGCGTGCTGCTGTCGTTCCTGGCGCTGGGCGGGCTGCTGCTGGCGCTGCGCGCGGCCGGCCAGCAGCTGGGCTGGGGCTTTCAGCTGCAGTCGCCCGGCCTGGTCGCGGCCATGGCCGTGCTGTTCACGCTGCTGGGGCTGAACCTTGCCGGCATGTTCGAGTTCGGCCGCATGCTGCCCCAGCGCTGGGCCAGCGCCCAGGTGCGCCACCCCGTGGGCGAAGCGTTCCTGTCGGGCGTGCTGGCCGTGGCCATTGCCTCGCCCTGCACCGCGCCCTTCATGGGCGCCTCGCTGGGACTGGCGATCGACATGCCCGCGGCCCAGGCGCTGACGGTGTTTGCCGCGCTGGGCGTGGGCATGGCCCTGCCCTATGTGCTGGCGAGCTTCCTGCCGGCGCTGGTGCGCTGGCTGCCGCGGCCCGGCGCCTGGATGGAAACCTTCCGCCACGCCATGGCCTTCCCGATGTTTGCCACCGTTGCCTGGCTGGTCTGGGTGCTGGGCCAGCAAAGCGGCATCGACGGCGCGGGCGCGCTGCTGGTGCTGCTGGTCGCGCTCAGCGCCCTGGTCTGGGCGCTGACGCTGGGCGGCAGGACCCGCTGGCTGCTGGGCGCCGGCCTGCTGCTGGCCACGCTGTGGCTGGGCAGCGCCGTAGGCCCGCACATCACGCGTGCCGTGGCGGCCGAAAGCGCGGCCACGGCCGGCGCCAGCGCCACCGAATGGCAGCCCTGGTCGGCCGAGCGCGTGAGCAGCCTCACGGCTGCGGGCACGCCGGTGTTCGTCGACTTCACCGCCGCCTGGTGCGTGACCTGCCAGGTCAACAAGCACACCACGCTCAACCGCGACGACGTGCGCGCGGATTTCGCCGCGCGCGGCGTGGCGCTGCTGCGCGCCGACTGGACGCGGCGCGACCCGGCCATCACCCAGGCGCTGACCGCGCTGGGCCGCAGCGGCGTGCCGGTCTATGTGTTGTATGCGCCGGGCAGGCCGCCGCATGTCATGACCGAGCTGCTGTCGCCCGCCGAAGTGCATGGCGCGCTGCAGGCGCTCTAGGGATATACCCTTTCCGGCATGGGGGCGACCCCTGTGCCGGGATGGAGCGTCAGCGTAAACCTACACGCACAGGCCGATTGATCGGCCTAGACTGAAGGCACGCTGCACTTTCTTGCAGCGCGCCGGAGTCGCAGTCCAGGCGTACCGGCGTCGATCTTCAGGAGGTTTGCCATGACCGCTACCCTGCGACACCATTCCCCCCACAACGACGACCGCCACTCGCTCCCGGACAAACACCGACTGCCGCGCCGCTGGCGCTACGGCCTGCTGGCGCTGCTGGTCGCCTGCCTGGCGATCGCGGGTGCCGTCGTGCCCGCGGTCTGGAATCTGCTGGACCTGTTCGACCAGCTGCCCAAGATGGCCTGGCTCCAGGATCTGCTCGCGCGCTCGCCCGCCGTGAGCTGGTCGCTGATGCTGGTCTGGGGCACGGCCGTGTCGGTCGCCCTGCTGTCCATGCTGTCGCTGCGCCAGGGCTGGCAAGGCGTGGCGCTGGTGGCCGCGCTCACGCTGTGGGCCGTCCTCTGGTACCTGCACATGCCGCATGTGGAGCAATGCCATGCGATGTATGGCACGGGCAATATCTGCAACACCTGGCAATGGGTGTTCACCATCAGCCTGTCGCTGGCGACCGCGCTCTACATGTTCGTGATCTTCCTGCTCAGCCTCTCGGCGCTGGGCCTGATGTTCACTGCGCCCGACGAGACGCCCGAGGAATGAGGCAGCTTCAGCCGGGCTGGCGGCGGTAGCGCGCGGGCAGGTCGGCAATGCGCGCCATCAGCGGCAGGTCGGCGGTCTGGAAGTCGGGGTCCCAGGCCGGCGCGCCCAGCACCTTGGCGCCCATGCGCAGATAGCCCTGGATCAGTGCCGGCGGCTGCACGTTGGCGGCAGCCGGCGTGGCCCGGCCTTCGGCCGGCAGCGGCAAGGCGGTGTACGGCTGGACCTGCATTGCGGGCTCGGCGAGATAACGGGTGCGCAGCTGCTGCCAGATGGCGGCCGCGCCTTCGCCGTAGGCCAGGCCGGGGTGGTACATAGGCATGCTTGCGCAACCCAGCATGGCTTCGAGCCGGTTGCGCTGCATGAATTCGGCCAGCGCGCCCCACAGCGCGATGATGGTCGCGCCATGGCGCCAGTCGGCATGCACGCAGCTGCGGCCCAGCTCCACGAGCCGCGGCCGCCATGCGTCTATGGGCACGAGGTCGAATTCGTTGTCCGAGTAGAGCCCGCCCGCGCGCCGCGCTTCGGCCGGCGTCAGCAGGCGGTAGGTGCCGACCACGGCCTGGCTCACCGGATCGCGCACCAGCAGGTGCTCGCAATAGTCGTCGAAGCGGTCGATGTCATGGCCTTCGAGCTGGACCGGCAGGCGCGCGCCCATTTCCTGCACGAACACCTGGTGGCGCAGGCGCTGGGCTTCGCGTACCTCGTCCTGTTGGCGTGCCCACTGCACCAGCAGACGCCCTGCAGGCCGCGCCTCCACGCAGGGGCGCAACAGCGCGGGCAGCGCCCGGGGTGGGTAGACGGGCATCGAGGATGCCCAGTCTCCTATCGGCATGGCTTGCAGGTTCTCGTCCATACATTCTCCCCGACGCGCAGCGTTGAATTGGCGTGATACCGGGGGGGATCGGGTGGGTGACGGGTAACCGCGTCACTCCCCTTTTTTTCAGCCCCGGCTCACGCTACGCATTGTTGGCGTGCGATATGACAGGGGCGTGATGGCGCGGTGACAGTTGCGTGTCGGGGGGCGCATCCCGTGCACGTGGATCTCATGCCAACGGGAAACATGGGAGCCGGAAGCCTGCTATTCGTTCGCCCTGAAAGCGTTAAAGCATGAACGCGCGCAGGGAACAGGGGGCGTGCCGCCCCCTTTCATCTCGCCAACCACTGAATCACCAGCGCGTTGACGATGTCGACAAAGAACCCGCAGACCAGCGGCACGACGATGAACGCCCGGTGGGCCGCGCCATGGCTGTGGGTCACGGCAGTCATGTTGGCCATGGCCGTGGCCGTGGAGCCGAGCGCGATGCCGCCAAAGCCCGAGCAGATCACGGCCGCCTCGTAGTCCCCTCCCATGCTGCGGAACACCACCCAGACGGTGAACGCCACGGTGAGCAGCACCTGCAGCGCCAGCACGCTGAGCACAAAGCCCATCACGCCGCCAAGCATCCACAGCTGCAAGCCCATCAGCGCCATCGTCAGGAACAGACCCAGGCAGATATCCGAAATCAGCGCCAGGCCCTGGCGTATGCCCTGCCAGTGCTGGGTGTCGCCCGGACCGCCGACCAGCCAGCGGCCCAGCAGATTGCGCAGCAGCATGCCCGACATCAGGCAGCCGACGAACATCGGCAGCTGCAGCCCCATTTCGTGGAACAGCGGCGTGATCACTTCGCCCAGCAGCAGTGCCAGGTTGAGCCACAGCAGCGCGCGCAGCACGCCCATGTAGTCCAGCGGCGGGCTGTGCTCGGCGGTCACGCCCACATCGAGCGCGCCCACGCCGCCGACCAGCCGGTGGCGGCGCATCAGATAGCTGGCCACCGGGCCGCCTATCATGCAGGCGACGATCAGGCCCACCATGTTGCTGGCCATGCCCAGTTCGACCGCGTTGGCGATTCCCAGGCGCTCGACAAATTCGGGCCCCCAGGCCATGGTGGTGCCTATGCCGCCGGTCAGCGAGATCGAGCCTGTCATCAGCCCGGCGCGCGGATCCAGGCCGAACAGCCCGGCCACGCCCATTCCCAGCAGGTTCTGCAGCACGATGAAGGCCGATGACAGGGCCAGCAGCCACATCACGGGCCGGCCGCCTTCGCGCAGCGTGCGCAGATCGGACTTGAGACCTATGCCGGCGAAGAAATACAACAGCAGCATGTCGCGCACGCCCAGATCGAACTCTATGCGCAGCCCCAGCGCCAGATAGGCGGCACCGACCACGCAGGCGCACAGAAAGCCGCCGACCACGGGCTCGGGAATGCTGTATCGACGCAACAGTGCGGATTGCTGGCTCACCTTCTGCCCGACGAAAAACAGCAGGATGGCAAGCGTGAAGCTCTGGAAAGCAGGTATGGCGAGCGTTTCAGGCAGGTTCAAAAACATTTCCAACGTCAGGCAGCGCACCGGAAATTCGGCGCAAAAATGTCCATTGTGCCTGCGCCCAAAGACAAACGGCGGCGCGCCTGCGTGCCCCAGGGCCAGCGTGCGACATGTCCGATCCGTTAAACTCCCGGATTGCCCGACCCAACCATTGACCGCTTGAGCAGGCCCGAATCCGGCCCGGTTCAGGCGCCGTCCATGGCCGCCGGCTGCGCCCTTGCGGCCCAGCATCCGGCCCGGCCCAGCCCCCTTCGTGAGTGAGCACCATGTCTTTTGCCCCCCTCCAAAACGACACTTTCCTGCGCGCCTGCCGTCGCCAGGCCACCGATTACACCCCGCTGTGGCTGATGCGCCAGGCAGGCCGCTACCTGCCCGAATACAAGGCCACGCGCGCCCGGGCCGGCAGCTTCATGGGGCTGGCGACGAATGTGGACTACGCAACCGAAGTCACGCTGCAGCCGCTGGAGCGCTTTCCGCTCGACGCCGCCATCCTGTTCAGCGACATCCTGACCATTCCCGACGCCATGGGACTGGGACTGAGCTTCGAGGCCGGTGAAGGCCCGCGCTTTGCCAAGGTGGTGCGCGACGAGGCCGCCGTGGCCGAGCTCGCCGTGCCCGACATGGACAAGCTCAGCTACGTGTTCAATGCCGTGACGTCGATACGCCGCGCGCTCGACGGCCGCGTGCCGTTGATCGGCTTCTCGGGCAGCCCCTGGACGCTGGCCTGCTACATGGTCGAAGGCCAGGGCAGCAGCGACTACCGGCTGGTCAAGAGCCTGATGTATGCGCGCCCCGACCTGATGCACCGCATCCTGAGCGTCAATGCCGACAGCGTGGCCGCCTACCTCAATGCGCAGATTGACGCCGGCGCCCAGGCCGTGATGATTTTCGACAGCTGGGGCGGCGTGCTGGCCGATGGCTGCTTCCAGGAATTCAGCCTGGCCTACACGCGCCGCGTGCTGGCGCAGCTCAAGCGCACCGGCGTCGACGGCAGCGACGTGCCGCGCATTGTCTTCACCAAGGGCGGCGGCATCTGGCTGCCCGAGATGAAGGACATGGACTGCGAAGTGCTGGGTCTGGACTGGACGGCCAACCTGGGCCAGGCACGCGCCATCGTCGGCGGCGATGTCGGCGGCCCGGGCAAGGCCTTGCAGGGCAATATCGACCCCAACGTGCTGTTTGCGCCACCCGAGCAGGTCGCGGCCCAGGCGCGCGCCGTGCTCGACAGCTTCGGCAAGCCACATACCGACCGCGCCACCACCGGCCCCACGCATATTTTCAACCTGGGCCATGGCATCAGCCAGTTCACGCCGCCCGAACATGTGGCAGCGCTGGTCGAAACGGTGCACAGCCACTCGCGCGCAATGCGCCAAAACTGAGCGCCTGGCTGGTCGCGCTGGCCGCGGCCTGCGGATTTCCCAGGCATGCGGTGCGGACCAAGGTGAGCGAGTGCCCACCTTGAGCCCATGTCAGTTATGCACAGCGATGGGGCTGTGCAGTGGCGCCGCCCGCGGCCCAGTGCACTTGCAGCCCGGGCCGTAAATCGCCGGAGAACAACTTGCAAGTTGTTGATTCATAACAGTATTTATCAGCGCCCCCAGGACTCTCCTACAGTGACAGGCAAGAACCGATCGTAAATGGCGAAGCGTTCCCAATTGTTTGTGCACAAAGTTATCCACAGAAACTTCGGAAATTAGCAAATAAACTCTGAAATCAAGGACTTGCAGCTGGTTTCTCCTTTTTTTCTGCAAAACGCGCGGAATTTTTCGCAAAAACTAGGGGGTTCCTGGCGCTTGACAGCGACCTGCGTTCCGACTTATGCACATCAGCAGGTGGTCCCCAACACCCCAAAAACGGCTGTCACGGCAGCGTCACAGGTGTTGCAAGCCCCATGCAAGCTCTTGTTTTATAAAGAGAAGCCTCGAGGGCCGCAAATCGAACAAGCCCGCGGGCGGATCGCCAAAAGCCTTCCCGCCCGCACAAGCCCTGACAATTCCCACAAAGTTATCCACAGAAAATCGGCAAAAAGCCGGGAACCCCCGGATTTCCTTTCCCGCCGCCTTCTGAAGCTTTTTTACCCGCCGCAATGACCGCCCTGTTTCCCGTCCAGATCGCCCTGCAGATGCCGGCCCACAGCGCGGTCGGCCATCTGCTGACCTACGCGGCCAGCACGCGCCTGGCACCCGGAACGCTGGTGCGCGTGCCGCTGGGCAAGCGCGAGATGCTGGGCGTGGTCTGGGACGATCCTGCGGCCGCAGACGATGCGCCCGCGCCTGAATCGACCTTGCAGTTGCGGCCCGTGACGGGCGTGCTCGAAGGCATTGCGCCGCTGCCCGACGCCTGGCGCCGCCTCGTGGCGTTTGCCGCGCGCTACTACCAGCGCAGCATCGGCGAAATCGCCATGGCCGCGCTGCCGCCGCAGCTGCGCGAGCTCACGGCCGAGCAGCTCGCGCGCCGGCTCAAGCCCGCGAAAAGCAAGCCCGCTGCGCCTGCCCCGGGCGCTGCGCCCGCGCTGGTCGCGCTGAGCGCCGAACAGGAGCAGGTGGTGCAGCAGATAGCGGCCAGCGCCGGCGCGGGCCGCCCTGACGCGGGCCGCCCTGACGCGGGCCGCCCGTTCCTGCTCTACGGCAGCACGGGCAGCGGCAAGACCGAGGTCTATCTGCGCTGCGTGCAGACTGCGCTTGACGCCGACCCCGCGGCCCAGGCGCTGGTGATGGTGCCCGAGATCAACCTCACGCCCCAGCTTGAAGCGCGCTTTGTCGAGCGCTTCGCGCCGCAGTACGGCGCCGCTGCCGTGGTCAGCATGCACAGCGGCATGACCGGACCGCAGCGCCTCAAGAGCTGGCTGGCCGCGCACACCGGCGCCGCGCGCATCGTGCTGGGCACGCGCATGGCGGTGTTTGCCAGCCTGCCCGGCCTCAAGGTGATCGTCGTCGACGAGGAACATGACGCGAGCTACAAGCAGCAGGAAGGCGCGCGCTATTCGGCGCGCGACCTGGCCATCTGGCGCGCGCGCGCCCAGGGTGCGCAGGTGATACTGGGCAGCGCCACGCCGTCGTTTGAAAGCTGGCACGCGAGCCGTCCGGCCACCGAGCAGGACCCGGGCGGGCGCTATCTGCGCCTGCACATGCCCAGCCGCATTGGCTCGGCGGCCCTGCCCAAGGTGCGGCTGGTCGACATGACCCAGCAGCCCAGGCGCGCGGTGTTCTCGCCGCCGCTGCTCGCGGCCATCACCGAGCGCGTGCAGCGCGGCGAGCAAAGCCTGGTGCTGCTCAACCGCCGCGGCTTCGCTCCCGTGCTGTACTGCGCCGACTGCGAATGGAAAAGCGACTGCCCGCATTGCAGCGCCCACCAGGTGTTCCACAAGGGCGACCGCACGCTGCGCTGCCACCACTGCGGCTTCACGCAGCGCGTGCCGCATGCCTGCCCGTCCTGCGGCAACCCCGACATCCTGCCGCTGGGCAAGGGCACGGAACAGCTCGAGGAAGAGCTCGCGCGCCTGCTGCGCAATGTGCAGCGCCCCGACCATGAGCCGGCGCGCGTGGCGCGCATCGACGCCGACACCACCAAGGCCAAGGGCGCGCTGGAAGAGCAGCTGGCGCAGATGCATGCGGGCGACATCGACGTGCTCGTGGGCACGCAGATGGTCGCCAAGGGCCATGACTTCCGGCGCATCACGCTGGTCGCGGCGGTGCAGCCCGACAACGCGCTGTTCTCCAACGACTACCGCGCGTCCGAGCGGCTGTTCTGCCTGCTGATGCAGGCCGCGGGCCGCGCCGGGCGCGACGCCGACTATCTGCAGGCCAGCGGCAGCCGCGCCGAGATGTGGATACAGACGCGCGACCCGCAGCACGCGGTGTTCACCGCGCTGCGCACCCATGACTACCCGGCATTTGCCGCGCAGCAGCTGCGCGAGCGCGAGGACGCGGGCATGCCGCCGTTTGCCTACCAGGCGCTGGTGCGCGCCGACGCGCGTACCCAGGAGGACGCCCAGGCCTTTCTGCTGGCCGCAAGCCAGGCCGCGCGCGACGCCCAGCTGCCCGGGCTCGACGAGGTATTCCTGTTCCCGCCGATTCCCATGACCATCCAGCGCGTGGCCAACGTCGAGCGCGCGCAGATGCTGATTGAAAGCCTGGACCGCACGGCGCTGCAGCGCTTCCTGCACGCCTGGCAGCCGCTGCTGCACCAGCTGCGCGCACAGCCCCAGCACCGGCCACTAGTGCGCTGGCTGGTCGATGTAGATCCCTTGGCGATCT
>NZ_JAVWWA010000090.1:0-20003 GCF_036666375.1 Comamonas sp.
GGCCCGCGTCGAGACCGACCTCGTGCCCGCGCTGTTCAGGGCGGCGGCGGCGCTGAGGTGAAGGCCGGCCCGGAGTTCAGGCCACTGACCCCTGAGCCCAACAGCGGGCTTGCAGCGGCGCCAGGCCGATAGCCAAAGCTCGTCCGTGCCTTGCTCTCATGCCAAGGCAATCATGCGGTATGCGGCCAGTTCCGAATGAGGATGGTGGCTGACTGCGACGATCGTGGTGTGCGGCAACCGTTCGTGCAGCACCCGCAAGACGGCCGCCTCTGTTTCCTTGTCCAGCGCGGAAGTGCTTTCATCCAGAAAAAGCAAGGGACGTGCGCGCAAGATTGCTCTGGCGAGTAGCAGCCGCTGCCTTTCTCCACCACTCAAGTTCAGTCCGTTTTTGTCGACCGTGGCATCCAGCCAGTGCGCCAGCCCTTCTCGCTGGAGTCTGTCCAGTTGAAGACTGAGCAGCAATTCTTCCAGATGCTGGTAGGAGATGTTTTGCACTCCATAGGTCGCATTCTCATAGATCGACCGATTGAAAAGCGTCACATTTTGAGGAATGATCGACATCAGGCGCGATTTTTCCGCAAGAGATAAATTGAAAATATCCACGTTGCCCAATAGAACCTGTCCAGATGTTGGCTTGAGTTTCCCTGATATCAAATTCAACAAAGTGGATTTTCCTACGCCACTTTCGCCAGAAATGATATGACGCGATCCGGGGCCAAGCATCGCTGAAATATCTGAAATGATCGGCGTACCGTCTTTGTACGAGAACGAGACATTGTTGACCTTGATGCTGACATCATTTATTACCCGAATCGACGCTGATTTTTTGGCCTTGTGCTCTTCTTGAAATGAAATCTTATTTAGAACTGCATCCAGTTTATGGGCTTGCTCGAAAAGAGAGTTCAGCGATTTTCCCACCATATCAAGTTGCGTGTAAGCCAGCAATCCAATGATATACAGCATGATGGCGGTTGCTGCATCGCCTTTTGCCTCGACCGAGACAGAAATGACAAAAGCAATGAAAATGGAGGTCAAGAAAATCTTTTGCAGAAATTCGTTGCTGTCTATCAATCCCTGACCCTTTATATAGACGTCTCTTTCGATGTTCAAGAAAGACAACAGCCGCTTCTTTTCATGCTCGCCCATGTCATTGCCATGAATCGCCTCCATGTTGGCGAGCATATCTGAGGCTTCCCTGGACAATTGGGTTGTTGCGGCGACAGCAGAAAAAATCTCTTGCGCAGAGCGACGCGCAAGAAAATAGGACATGCAAAAATACACAATTGCAGCGGCGAAGAAAATCAATCCATACAAAGGCAATTCAGAGAAAATAAGCGCTGCGGAAAAGGCAATGAAAAATAATGCCCGAATGATGGTGCCAAGACAATCATGAATGATGGTGCGAACCGCCAGCGATGCGGTGGCTACCATTGACTCCATGCTGCCTTCATTGACGTTGCGAAAGAACTCGGAGGGCTTGTTTAGTATGCTCGAATACAGAAGTTTTTTTGTGCCAAGGCGAACGTCTTGCAAAACTGAATTGTTGAGAATCGCCACACAATAAGCCATGAGCGCAGAAAAACCCATCGCGCTGGCGAGAAGGAAAATTCGCATGTGCGTACTGGCATCAAGCGGACTGGCTGTTTCCCTGATGATTTGAGCAATAAGAACGGGTTGAGCCAGTAGCGATAATATATGGACTGCCGTTGCGAGAAAGGAAAGTGCAAGCCGCGCGCGCATGCCTCCCGTTTTAACGATAATTGATATGAAAGCATAGGGCGTTCGGTTCACGATCGGCTTGATTCGTTGTCTAACGCTGTAGGTGGTTTTTTGATATTGAGGGAATATGAGTCAGTACAAGGAAACTTTGGAAATTGGAATGGATGATGAAGTGCGCGCTCACCACTCCAATTTAGAAGATGTGGGTGAATTTGTATTGCATGAAAAATGCAATTAGTGTTTCCAATTGCATTTGGAATGTAAAATAATCTCGCTGAGAGCGTTCACCTGCAGGCCTGTGCAGGCCGCTCCGCTTTTCAGGCCGCCGCGGGCCTTGCATCGCCCCTCCAAGGGGGCGGCGCAAACCGCGGCCTGGCCTTTATTTCTGCCTCAGCTTCACTCTGGCTGAATCCCCGCGTCCTTTGCGACCTTGCCCCATTTGACCGACTCGGACGCGATGAAGTCGCTGAACTGCTGCGCCGAGCCCGCGCCCGGCTCGATGCCTGCATCGACCAGCGTCTTGCGCACATCGGCGAGCTGCAGGATGCGGTTGACCTCGGCATTGAGCTTGCCGACCACGGCCTTGGGCGTGCCCGCGGGCGCGAGCAGTCCGCCCCAGGTGCTGGTTTCATAGCCCGCGATGCCTGCTTCCTGCATCGTGGGAACGTTGGGAAACACCGCCGAGCGCTTGGGCGATGTCACGGCGAGCGCGCGCAGGCGATCGGAATTCACCTGGGTTTTGACCGCGGCCACCGTGTCGAACATCATCGTCGTGCGGCCGCTGATCAGGTCGGGATGGGCCAGCGTGCTGCCCTTGTAGGGCACATGCGTGATGTCGATGCCGGCCAGCGTCTTGAACAGCTCGCCCGACATGTGGGGCGCGCCGCCCTTGCCGCTGGAGGCAAACGTCATCTCGCCCGGATGGGACTTGCCGTGGGCCACCACGTCCTTGACGCTCTTGAAGGGTGCGGAGGGCGAGACCACGAGAACCAGCGGAACGACATGGGTCAGCGCGACCGGCTCGAAGCTCTTGATGGTGTCGAACGGCAGCTTCTTGAACAGGCTGGGATTGATCGCGTGGCTGCTCGCGACCAGGGCCAGCGTATGGCCATCGGGCGCGGCCTTGGCGATCGCTTCCGTGCCGATGATGCCGGACGCGCCCGCGCGGTTCTCGATCACCACCGATTGGCCCCAGGCCTCGCCCATTTTCTGGCCTATCAGGCGTGCGGCCAGGTCGATCGCGCCGCCGGGCGAGGAGGGCACGACGATGGTGATGGGCTTGGTCGGGAAATTCTGTGCGAGTGCGGGCACGGCGAAGGTGCTGCCAAGCAATGCAAGGGCTACGGTGGCGCGAATCATGGATGTCTCCTCGTTGGCTGCGTGAACTGTTGCGGGAAATGCGCGGCTGGCGTGCTCAGCGGCCGTTGGCCGCACGCCACTGGGCGAAGTCATCCAGCGTCTGCGGCTGGGTCGCGGGATACAGGCCGATGATCGAGCGGCCGTTTTGCACCTGCTCGGCGACGAAGTCCTCGAAGGCCGTCATGCCGGTGGCTTCCACGGCGATCTCTTCGGCGAGATGCGCCGGGATGACCACCACGCCGTCGCCATCGCCCACCACGATGTCGCCCGGAAACACGGGCGCGTCGCCGCAGCCGATGGGAACGTTGATGTCGATCGCCTGGTGCAGCGTCAGGTTGGTCGGCGCGGAAGGGCGTGTATGGAAGGCGGGAATCTCCAGCGCTGCAATTTCGGGCGCGTCTCGAAAGCCGCCGTCGGTGACCACGCCGGCCACGCCGCGCACCTGCAGCCGGCGGATCAGGATCGCACCCGCAGACGCGGCGCGCGCATCCTTTCGGCTGTCGAACACCAGCACCGCACCCGGCGGGCAGTCTTCCACGGCCTTGCGCTGGGGATGGGCAGGGTTGGTGAACTCGGCCAGCGTGTTCAGGTCTTCGCGCGCCGGCATGTAGCGCAGCGTGAAGGCGGGGCCGACCATCGTCGGCTTGGCGCTGCCACCCACGGGCACCGCGCCCTGGATGACCTGGTTGCGCAGCCCGCGCTTGAACAGGCAGGTGCACAGCGTGGCGATGCTGACTTTTTGCAGCAGGGAGATGGTTGTCGGGGAAACGCTGGAGGAATTCATGAAGCAGGTCCATCAAAATTGTTCTGCATTCTAGTGTTCTAGAATGCGTTAACGTTTTCGGGGGAAACCCTTGTCTTAGAATCAAAATTTCCTTCTCGCAATATTCATGGCCCGTCCCAGCTTTGTCTCCGCCGCCACCTTGGAAGGCATTGCGTCGCTGCAGCCGTATGACTCGGCCGAAGGCCGGGGCAAGGCCGCGGACTTCGTCTACGCCGCCCTGCGCCGCGCCATCGTCGAATGCACGCTGCCGCCCGGTGCGGCGCTCAACGAGCCGGTGGTGGCCGAGCGATTCGGGGTGAGCCGCAGCCCGGTGCGCGAAGCGTTCAGGGCGCTGGCCGCCGACGGTCTGCTGGACATCTTTGCGCAGCGCGGAACCTTTGTTTCGCGCCTGCAGCGCGAGTCGCTCAACGACGCGCTGTTCGTGCGCGAGGCCATAGAGTGCGCCGCCGTGCGGCTCGCGGCCAACGCCCCCCTGGCCGACAGGAAAGCGCTGGCCAGGATCGTCGAGCGCCACCGCGCGGCGCTGCGCCTCGAGGACCGTGACGCGAGCCTGGCGGCCGATGAGGATTTCCACCGCACCATCGTGCTGCTTGCCGGCCATGCCTCGGCCTGGAGCGTGGTGCTGTCGGCCCGAACGCGGCTCGAGCGCTTGCGCCGCCTGGCCAACAAGACCATACGCGGCAGCGAGGAGTCCGTGGAGTTCCACGACCAGATCGTCCAGGCCTTGGTTGCGGGCGACGCCGACCTGGCGGAGAAGCTGCTGCGCGAACATATCCGGCTGGTCAGCGGATTCATCGACCGGCTGGCCGAGATCTATCCGGCCTATGTGGCCTGAGTGGCGTGCCGGCCCGGTGGCGCGCGGGCCAATGCATTGACGCGTGCTCCACTGCCGCGCGCCGGCCGGCTTCAAGGCCGCGCTTGCCCGGCAATATCGGCAAGAATCGGGCATTCCAGTTCCATTCCTACCGGGAGCGCATGTGAAGACCTCGGCCCTGGCTGCCGCCAACCCTGATATCGGCTTTGTCGTCGACGCGCCCCATGCCGACGCTGCGCTGGTCATCGCCTTCGGCTTTGCAAGCTGGGACGCGCTCAACGCTTTCGATTTCGACGGGCGCACGCTGAAACTGGCCGAATGCACGGGCGTCGCGCTCAACCGCATTCTGGTGCGCGACACCGCCAATCTCTGGTACCAGCACGGCGTCAGCGGCCTGGGCCGGGACGCAGACGAAGTGGCAGCGGCGTTGCGCGACTGGATCGCGCGCCTGCGGCCGCGCTCGGTCAGCACCCTGGGCCAGTCCATGGGCGGTTACGCGGCCATCCTGTTCGGGGCCCTGCTGGGCGCGGACCGGGTGCTGGCTTTCGGTCCCCTGTCGTATCTGCGGTCTGACTGGGCGCGGCGCGACGGCGACACGCGCTGGCTGCCGGCCTTCGACAAGCTGCAGCGTTTTCCACCTGCCCGCCTCTATGACGATCTGCCCGCATTGCTCGCGGCCACGCCGCGGCTGCCGGCGATACGCGTGGTGATCGGCTCCGCCAGCGCGCCAGGCCAGGCGCAGAACCTCGACCGGCTGCATGCGCAGCGACTGGCCGCGTCGGCCGCGGTCTCGGTGCAGGAGTTTGCCCAGGCGCCGCATGCGGTCGTGCAATGGCTGATCGAGCAGGGGCGCATTGACGCATTGCTCCGGCAATGGCTGCTGCCGGATGCCAGCGCGCTGCCGTCGCCGGCGGAAAATGCCGCCCGCAATGCAGGCGCGCCCCCGGACGATGCGCGCGCCGCACCTGCGTTCACCGATGCCTGGCGCAGCTGGATCGCCGAGAACCTGGCGCTGGGAGTCGCTGCCGACACCTTGCTGCCCACGCTGGTGGAGCATGGCTTGCACGTCGGCGAGGCGCAACGCGAACTGGACAAGGCGGCGCGCAGCCCCTACCTCGCACCGGCGCGGCGGCTGGCGCAACGCGTGCTCAAGCGCGAATGGGTGCTCGAGACCCAGCGCAAGCTGCGCCCGCCGCAGCCGGTGATCGAACGCCGCCACCGCCTGCCGCGCGACATGTTCCTGCGCGAGTACTACAGCGCCAATCGCCCGGTGATCATCACCGGCATGATGGATGACTGGCCCGCGCGCAACTGGACGCCCGAAGACCTGGCCGTGCGGTTCTGCGCGCAGCAGGTGCAGGTCCAGGCGGGGCGCAACGCCAATGCCCGCTATGAGATCGAGGGCGCCCAGCACAGGAAAACACTGCGCTTCGGCGATTTCATGCAGCAGGTGATGCATGGCGGGGAAAGCAACGACATCTACATGACCGCCAACAATGTGGGTGCCAACGCCCAGGCCATGGCGGGCCTGTGGGACGGCATCGTGCAGATCCCGGAGTACCTCGACGCCAGCGACCCGGCCAACCGCGGCTTCTTCTGGATAGGCCCGGCCGGCACCATCACGCCCACCCACCATGATCTGACCAACAACTTCATGGCCCAGATCCTGGGCCGCAAGCGCGTGCGGCTGGTCGACAGCCTGCAGGCCGCGCGCATCCATAATTCGCTGCATGTCTACAGCGACGTGGACCTGGAGGCGATCGACTACGCGCGCTTTCCCGCGATGCGCGCGGTGACGGTGCTGGAATGCGACCTCGCGCCCGGAGAGTTGCTGTTCATTCCCGTAGGCTGGTGGCACCATGTGCGCAGCCTCGACATCAGCGTCACCGTCACTTTCGTGAACTTCGTGTTCGACAATGACTTCTCGTCGATGTACACCACCTATCAGGCGGTCTGAGCCGACGACGGCGCTGCGCTGCAGGATGCTTGCCTACTGAAACAGAACATGAACATTCCCCGCAAGCGCGCTCCCACCATCCGCGACGTGGCCCTGGCCGCGGGCGTTTCCACGGCCACGGTCTCCAAGTTCGTCAACGCCAGCCAGCGTTTCAGCGTCGAGGTCGAAGCGCGCATCAGCCAGGCGGTGACCCAGCTCGGCTGGTCGCTCAACCCCATGGCCAGGGGAATGAACACGGGGCTCACGGGCAACGTGGGCATCGTGCTGCAGGACATCCGCAACCCGCACTTCACGAGCATGGTCAAGGGAGCGGCGCGCGAGGCGGCGAAGGTGCAGATGAATCTCATCGTCGCCGACGCCGCCGAGACCCGGGAGCCCGAACTTGCGGTGCTCAAGGCGCTGTCGCGCCGCGTCGACGGCCTGATCGTGAGCGCGCGCCTGCCGCCGCCGGTGATCGAGGCCTTGCTCGCGGGCAGCACGCCCGTGGTGTTCTACGGCGGCCCGTCGCCCGACGCGGCCCACCACAGCGTGTGCTGCGACAGCTATCAGGCGGGACGCATCCTGGGACGGCATCTGCGCGACCGCGGCTACCGCCGCATCAGCTACATCGCCTTTCCGACGGCGCGCTGGAGCGACGAGCGCTGGCAGGGTGTGCAGCAGGCGTTCCAGGGGCAGGACGCGCAGTTCACGCAATTCGAGGCGACAGCGCCGGTGAGCGAGGAGGGCGAACGGCTGGCCTCGGTGGTCCTGCTGTCGGGCGAGATGCCCGATGCCGTGGTCGCTTTCAATGACCTGCTGGCCCTGGGACTGATGGCCGAGGCCAGGGCGCTGGGCGTGCAAGTGCCCGGGCAGGTCGCGATCGCGGGTTTCGACAACATCGCCTATGGGCGCTTTTGCAGCCCGGCGCTGACCAGCGTGGACATGATGAGCGAAGCCGTCGGTGAGGTGGCGATGCGCCGGCTGGTGCAGGCCATCCAGGGCACGCGCGGCAGCGAGGTGGATGTGCTCACGAGCCGGCTGGTGGTCAGGGAGTCGACCGCCGTTTCATCCTAGGGAAAGTCCCGGGGTGAAGATATTGACCAAGTTAACGTTACCAAGCACTATCCGCACCGGCCCTTGCGGTTTTTTTTCAACAGCAGGTTAACCGGTTTCCCAAAGAGGCTTGGTTGACTTTCAAACCCCACCGATACGGTTTGAATTGCATGTGGGAAATTTGGTTTTTGAAGGTTAACCGGTTACCAGGATGTCTGTCTTTGGCATTCCGCCCGCCCCGATCGACAGCCAGCGCGCGTGCACCCCGCACCGATTCCTCGCGAGAAGCGATTTTTCCAAGGAGACCCCGAAATGCAAAAAACAAGCCCACAGCGCCCCGCAATGCGGCGCGTATCCCTGGCGGCCAAGCTGTGCCTGAGCGGCGTGGCCGGCCTGACCTTGCTCGCTGCCTGCGGCGGCGGCGATGGCGACGATGCAACGACCCAACCGGTGATAGGCGCGCGCGCCAAGGCCGTGCTGACGCTCGACGGCCGGCAGTTCAAGGACTCGAACGGCAACGGCCGGCTCGACCCCTACGAAGACTGGCGCCTGCCGGTCAGCGAGCGCATAGACAACCTCGTGGCACAGATGACGCTGGAGGAAAAGGCCGGGCTGATGCTGATCAACACCTTGAACGCCGACGCGGGCGGCAAGGTGCCGGCCGCGGCGACCGACATGGTGCAGACGCAGAAGATGAGCCGCTTCATCTTCCGCAGCGTGGTCACGGTCCCGGCCACCGGTGCCCAGGTGACGCCGCAGCAGGCCGCGGTCTTCACCAATGCGGTGCAGGAAATGAGCGAGGCCACGCGCCTGGGCATCCCGACGATCTTCAAGTCCAACGCGCGCAACCATTATGAAAAGGACCCGCGCGTGGGCATCAATGAAGCCGCGGGTGCGTTCACCGAGTTTCCCAAGGAGGCGGGCCTGGCGGCCGCGGCGCTGGGCGCGGGCGACATGGCGCCGATTCGCGATTTCGCCACGGTGATGGGCGATGAATGGAAGTCCATAGGCCTGCGCGGCATGTATGGCTACATGGCCGACCTGTCGACCGAGCCGCGCTGGTACCGCGTGCACGAGACCTTCACCGAGAATGCCGACCTGAACGCCGACATCATGCGCAGCCTGGTGCAGACCCTGCAGGGCCGTGAGGTCAAGGACGGCACCTCCGTGACCCCGCGCTCGGCGGTGGCGCTCACGCTCAAGCATTTCCCCGGCGGCGGGCCGCAGGAGATGGGCCTGGACCCGCACTACGCGCATGGCAAGAACCAGGTCTACCCCGGCGGCAACTTCGGCTACCACCTCAAGCCCTTCATCGCCGCGCTCGATGCGGGCGTCTCGTCCGTCATGCCCTACTACGGCGTGCCCATCAATGTGACCTACGAAGGCGTGGCCTACGAGCAGACCGGCATGGCGTTCTCCAAGCAGATCGTGACCGACCTGCTGCGCGGCAAGCTGGGCTTCAAGGGCTATGTGAATTCGGACACCGGCATCATCAACGACCGCGCCTGGGGCCTGGAGAAGAAGTCCGTGCCCGAGCGCGTCGCGGCGGCGATCAACAGCGGCACCGAAACCCTGTCGGGCTTCAGCGAAAACAAGACCATCACCGATCTGGTCAAGGCCGGCCTGGTCACCGAAGCCCGCGTGACCGAGGCCGCCAGGCGCCTGCTCAAGGAGCAGTTCCAGCTGGGCCTGTTCGAGAACCCCTATGTCGATGCCGGCCTGGCGGACGCAATCATAGGCAAGGACGCGCACCGCAGCGCGGGCATGGACCTGCAGCGCAAGTCGGTGGTGCTGCTGCAGAACCAGGCCCAGGCGGACGGCAGCAAGACGCTGCCGCTCAAGGCGCAGGCCAAGGTCTATACGATGGGCCTGGCCAGGACGGACACCGAGAAATACGGCTACCAGGTCACCGATGGCGAGGCGCTGGTCGGCGGTGCGCGGCCCAGCGCGGCCGGCCATGACTATGCGGTGATTCGCGTGGAAGTCTCCAACAACAAGCTCGTGCCCGGCACCACCACGCGCGCGGCCAGCACCTACCGCAGCAACGATGCCGCCACCGGCGGCCGCATCAATCCCGCGACCGGCCGCAGCTGGGGCTTCGACGACCGCTGCGTCAACAGCGCCGCCTACTCGGCGGCCGATGCGACCAAGCCCTGCCTCGATGACGGCCTGGCCTTCGGCGGCTCGCTGCCCTGGGAGAACGGCATGCTGTCGTTCACCGAGATGGCCAAGGCCCAGTCCTGGCTGGTATCGCCTTCGCTGGAGCAGATCCAGGCGGTGATGAACGAGGTGGGAGCGAAGAAGACCGTGCTGGCGATCTACTTCCGCCAGCCCTATGTGCTCGACGACGCCAGCGGCCTGAAGAACGCGGGCGCGATCGTCGCGGGCTTCGGCATCAGCAACACGGCGCTGCTCGACGTGCTGGGCGGCAAGGTGCTGGGCACCGCAGCGGCGGTCAAGCCCCAGGGCAAGATGCCGTTCGCGCTGGCCAACAATTCGCAGGCCATTCTGGACAACCAGCCCGATGCACCCGGCTATCCGCAGAAGGACACGCTGTTTCCCTATGGCTTCGGTTTGACATACTGAGAGGAGCGTCCCCGCCTGGGCGGGGGCGCAGTCCTCACAGCGGATTTTTGATGGCCTGGCGCAGCTGCACCGCGAGTGCGCATTCGGCCAGCAGCTGCGCCGTGGTGTAAGGCTTGACCACATAGCGCGTCGCACTGGGCAGTCCCAGATGATGCGTGGGCGACGCGCCGCTGGCGAACACGATGCCCAGATGCGGCTGCAGCGCCACGGCCTTGTGCGCCAGCTCGGCGCCGTCCATGTCAGGCAGACCGATGTCCAGCACCAGGGCATCGAATTTCGCCTGCGTGTCCAGCAGCGCGAATGCTTGCTTGGCATTGGCGGCCTCGCTGACCTCATGCCCCGACATGCGCAATTGTTCGGCGGTGGAAGTGCGGATGAGATCGTCGTTTTCCACCACCATCAGCTTGAGCCTGGCAGCCGGGACCGCATTCGCACCTTGCACGATGTCGGCAATGCACTGGCGGCGTTGCGCCTCCTCGCCGATGACATGGCGGATGCGGCGCGCCAGCGCTTCGCGGGTATAGGGCTTGGACAGCAGTTCGACGCCCTCATCGAGCCTGCCGCCATGCACGATGGAGTTCTCGGTATAGCCCGAAGTGAAGAGCACGGCCAAAGAGGGCAGGCGTTGCTTGGCCTTGCGCGCCAGCTCGCGGCTGCGCAGCTTGCCGGGCATCATCACATCGGTGAACAGCACATCGATGTGCACGCCGCTGTCGACCACCGTGAGCGCACTGTCTGCATCCTTGGCGCGCAGCACGCGGTAGCCCAGACCGAGCAGCGTGGCGACGGCCGCTTCGCGCACGTCCTCATCATCTTCCACGACCAGCACCGTCTCGCTTCCGCCCTGGACCGGCCCATTGGACCAGTTGATGGGCGCAGGATCCTCATCCTGATTGGAGCGCGGAAGGTAGAGCTTGACCGTCGTGCCTTCGCCCAGTTCGCTGTAGACCGCGGCGTGACCGCCGGATTGCTTCACGAAGCCGTACACCATGGAAAGTCCCAGCCCCGTGCCTTTGCCCTCGGGTTTGGTGCTGAAAAACGGCTCGAATGCGCGCTCCAGCACTTCGGTAGACATTCCGGAGCCGGTATCGGTCACTGCAATGACGACGTACTGACCGGGCTTCAAATCCTCATGCCGCTCGCAATACTGGAAGTCGAGCAGGGCATTGCCGGCTTCAATGGTCAGCTTGCCCCTGCCGTTCATCGCGTCACGCGCATTGATGGCCAGATTGAGCACGGCGTTCTCCACCTGGCTGGGATCGGCCATGGTGTTCCACAGTCCGCCCGAGATCACGGTCTCGAGCTCTATGCTTTCACCCAGGGCGCGGCACAGCATGTCTTCCAGCCCGCGGATGAACTTGCCGACGCTGACCACCTTGGGCTCCAGCGGTTGGCGCCGGCCGAATGACAACAGTTGCGAAGCCAGCTTGGCGCCACGCGTCACGCCGCCCATCGCCCCCTCGATGCGCTTGATGGCGTCGGGATTGGATTGCAGCATGAAGCCGAGAATCTGCAGGTTGGCGCTGATGACTTGCAATGAGTTGTTGAAATCATGCGCGACTCCGCCGGTGAGCGCTCCCAGCGCCTCCATTTTCTGCGCCCGCTGCAGCGCGCGTTCGGCCAACGATCGTTCTTCCGCCTCGCGGCGCAGGCGCTCGAGCGCCTGCTCCAGCTCCGCCGTTCTTTCCTTGACATGGCCTTCGAGCGTGGCATTGATATGGCGCAGCGCGTCTTCGGCATTCTTTTGGTGCGTCACATCGTAGCCATCGACAAAAATGCCTTCGACCTTGCCGTCGATGAAGATCGGCTGATAGATCAGGTGCAGGAACCGTTCCTCCTGCCTGTCGCCGCGGTTGAGCCGCACCGACATCGCCTCGCCTTTGAAGGTCTCGCCCGTTTTGTAGACCTTGTCCAGCAGCTCGAAATAGCCTTGGCCCGTGACGTCGGGAAGCACTTCGCGCACGGTGCGCCCCACGATGTCGCGCGGACCGACCAGGCTCTGATAGGCGTCGTTCGCCAGCTCGAAGACATGCTGCGGCCCGGACAGCAGGGCCATGAAGCTGGGCGCCTGTTTGAACATCGCATGAAACCGGTCGCGCTGCGCGGTCCGCAGCAGCACTTCCTTCGACAGGCTCTCGTTGACCTTGGCCAGATTGTCGGCAGCTTCCTGGCGCAAGGCCAGGGCATCGTTCAAGGCCTCGGTGCGCAGCTTGGCGGTCTCGAAGCCTTCTATCGTGGTCCAGCGTGCGGCGATCTGCCCCACGAACAGCTTCAGGAAACTTTGGTAGTCGTCGTCAAAGCGCCGGTAGGGATTCAAGCCGACGACGAATGCGCCCACGGGATATTCATTGCCCGCGGCATTCATGCAGATCACAGCCGCTTGCCTGGCAGCGATGTCGCCCGCGCCTTTGGGCAGGTTCTCGGCGCCATCCAGGTCGACGATGAACGGTTCCAGGGATTGGCAGGCCGACGCCAGGCTCCAGCGCGCGATGTCGACGCTGCCGCCCAGATCCTCGTAGACGGGCCGGGCTTTGCCATCGGCATCGAATGCATACAAGGCGCTGAACAGAATGCTCCCGTGGGCCTTCTTTGCCTCCTGCGCGACGGCCTGGAAGAAGACGTCGAATCGGTACGCCGTGGCAATCGCGCCGGCCAGGGATTCCAATGACTCCAGCCGGTCCACACTGATGACGCGTTCGGTCTCTTCACTGACGGCGCAGAAGATGCCCTCGACCCTGTCGGTGTCGCCGACCAGCGGGCTGTATGAAAAGGTGTGATAAGTCTCTTCCGCATAGCCATGGCGGTGCAGTATGAGCTTCAGCGCACGATCCCATGTGGCTTCGCCATGCGCATAGACCCGGCGCAGACGCGGCTCGATCTCCGGCCAGATCTCCGGGTACAGTTCGCGGGTCGGCATGCCCAGCGCGTATTCGTGCTTGCTGCCCAGCGTGGGCCGGTAGGCATCGTTGTAGAGAAAGGCGATGTCGGGCCCCCAGCCTACCCACATCTCGAACTTCGAGGTCAGCAGGATGCGCACCGCAAGCTTGAGCGCCTGCGGCCATTGCAGCGGATCACCCAGGCTGGTGGATGTCCAGTCGTGGCTGCGCATCTGCCTGGCCATATCGCTGTCACCTACAAAGATACGGTCGAGTGCTTTGTGGTCGTCCACAGTCATGCCTTCAGTGCTCGTGCACAAATGTGTTGAGGATCTGCAGCGCGGGCTCTCGGCGGCGAAAGCCCATGGCTGCCACCCTGGGATAGTGGAATGGTCCGGAGGTTCAGGCTGAAAAACGGTCATCGTCCAGCGCGGAAGATAGCGCGACAGTTTAGCCAATATGGCGTGCTCCAACCTGTCGGCCCCGGCCTGCTGCGGGCGTGGGGCAAAGCCGGTCCACGTTTCGCCGCAAGGCGTGGCTGCGGGCCAGCGCCTACCGTGGGGTCGGCGTCAGCGCCCGCTGTCCATGGCGTGCATGCCAAGCGCTGCACCCAACCGCACCATCTCGGCCGAGACCCCGGCCCAGGCCACATCGAACCCTGCCAGCCTGCGCTCGGGTGGCACGGGATGGGCGCGCAAGGCCCAGGTGGCACCGGCGATCACGCTGTCGATCACCGGCACCGCCACTTGCGGCTGCACCGCCGCAGCCATGCCCGCGAGCCCGGCGCCGCCCAATATCACGGCCTGCACGCCCATCTGCCGCACCACGTCGCGGCAGGCCTGGGCCAGCAGCGTGCGCGCGGCCTGCGGGTCGGCCGCGAGCTGGGCCCCGGTGGGCGCCACGGTGTGTATGCCTGCAAGTGCATGCGCCTGGCCCAGCTGCTGCGCCAGGCGCTGCAGCATGGGGCCCCAGCGCTCGCCGCCGGTCACGATGGCAAAACGGCCATGGCGCGCGGCTTCTATGAAGGACGCCTCGGCCAGTCCGGTGATGGGCACGGGGCTGCTTTCGCGCAAGGCCATCAGGCCGGGGTCGCCAAAGCAGCCGATCAACACCGCGTCGGGCTTTGCCTGCAGCTGGGCGAGGTCATGGGCCCAGGCATCGAGCGCCGCATGGGCGGCCACGGCGTAGCTGGCTTCGCAGGCAATGTACGGTGCGCCGAAGCGCGCCGTGGCGGTGCGCACCGCGACATGCGAGCCCGCCGCGGCCTGCACATGCCGCTGCAGCAGCGCGCTGACGCCGGCTGAAGTGTTGGGGTTGATGACCAGCAGTTGGCGCATGGTTTGCAAGGCCTTGGCCATCAGCCGCCGCTCAGCAGCCGGGTCAGGTCCAGGGTGTCGGCGGCCGCAGGCGTGAATTCGAGCTGCGACTCGATGCGCACCAGATGGTCGAGCATGCGGCGCGCGGCCTCGTTGGCGTCGCGCAGGCGGATGGCATCTATCAGCGCGCGGTGCTCGCGGCAGCCGCAGGCCGTGGCTTCCTCGCGGGTCTGGGCATGCGAGGGGCTGTAGGTCATCAGGATCAGCGAAGTGCGCGAAACCAGCTCGCGCAGGATGCGACCCAGCGTCTGGTGGCCCGCGGCCTGGGCGATCTGCAGGTGGAAGTCGCCCGACAGGCGGATCGCGCGGCGCATGTCGCCGCTGGCGCGCGCCGCCTCCTCGTCGGCTATGCAGGCGCGCAGCGCGGCGATGTCGGCGTCGGTCGCATTGGCGATGAACAGCTGCACCAGGCGCGGCTCGAGCAGGCGGCGCGCCTCGAAGACTTCGAGCGCCTCCTGCGGCGTGGGCTGGGCAATCGATGCCCCGCGGTTGGGTGTGAGCGTGACCACCTGCTCGTTGGCCAGCCGCACCAGCACGGGCCGCACGCGCGTGCGCGACACGCCGAACGCGCTCGCGAGCTTGTCTTCGACCAGCTTGGTGCCCGGCGGCAGGCGGTGGTCCAGGATGGCCGACACCATGCGCTCGTACATGTCGTTGTCGCTGAGCTGGCCGCTGGCGTCGGGCGCGGTCGGCGGCGGGGAGGCCAGGGCGCGCGCGCGCCGGGGCTTGAGAGGGGTTGTCGTCGTCATAAGGGTTGCGTTTTCAACTGGGGCGGCCCTGGCCGCGGCGGCCCAGGGCCCAGACGAGCGCCAGCGTGATGCCCATGACCACGAACGACACCAGGGTCGTCAGCGTGCCCAGCGCATAGATGGACGGCGTGGTCACGGTGCTGGTCAGGCCCTGCAGTTCCAGCGGCAAGGTGTTCACATCGCCAATGGCCTGCGAGGTGCGCGCGATCTCGTCCCAGCTCAGCGTGAAGCCGAACATGCCTATGCCCACGACCGAGGGCGCGATCAGCGGCAGCACCACATGCGCAAAGCCCTGCCAGGGCGTGGCGCCCAGGTCGCGCGCTGCCTCTTCGTAGGCCGGGTTGAAGCGGTTGAACACCGCGAACATGATGAGCAGGCCGAAGGGCAGGGTCCAGGTCAGGTGCGCGCCCAGCGCCGAGGTGTAAAGGCCCAGCGCCGTGCCGTAGCCCTCGAGCGCGCTTTCCATGCCCAGCCATTCGAGCGCGGCCTTGATGGCGTTGTCGATCAGCCGGAACTCCAGCCCTATGCCCAGCGACACGATGATGGACGGCATGATGAGGCTGGCGACGACGATGAAGAACAGCGCGTTGCCGCCGGCCAGCCGCTTGCGGAACGCCAGGCCGGCGAGCACCGACAGCACCACGGTGCTGAGCATCACCGCCGCGCCCAGGCCCAGCGAGCGCCACAGTGCCCCGCCTATGTCGACCACGCCCAGGCCCTCGGCGAGCTTGCGGAACCAGTGCAGCGACAGCCCGCGCAGCGGAAACGTGAGTCCGCCTTCGGGGCCCTGGAAACTCAGCACGAAGATGACCAGCATGGGGCCGTACATGAACAGCACGAACAGGCTGAATGCGATGGCCAGCGGCCAGAAGCTCGCGGGGCGGGTTTCGCGGATTTTCATTTCACAGCTCCTTGCGGATATCGACCAGGCGGGTGAGGCCCCAGATGATCATCAGCACCACGGCCAGCAGGATCACGGCATTGGCCGCGGCCAGCGGGAACTGCAGGTAGGAGGTCTGCACCTGGATGATCTTGCCGATGGAGGCGATCTGCTGGCCGCCCATCACGCCTATGGTCACGAAGTCGCCCATGACGATGGTGATCACGAAGATCGAGCCGATGATGATGCCGGTGCGCGACAGCGGCACGATCACGTTCCACAGCGTCTGCCAGCCGCTCGCGCCGCTGTCGCTCGCGGCCTCGATCAGGCTGCGGTCTATGCGCATCATGCTGTTGAAGATGGGCACGATCATGAACATGGTGTAGAGGTGCACGAAGGCCAGCACCACCGAGAAATCGGAAAACAGCAGCCACTCTATGGGCTGATCGATCAGCCCCGCGCCCACCAGGCTCTGGTTGACCAGGCCGTTGCGTCCCAGCAGCGGCACCCACGAGATCATGCGTATCACGTTGGAGGTCCAAAACGGTATGGTGCACAGCACGAACAGCAGCGTCTGCATGCCCGCGGAGCGCACATGGAAGGCCAGGAAATAGGCCACGGCAAAGCCGATCACCAGCGTGATCAGCCACACCAGGAAACTGAACTTGAGCGTGGAGTAATAGGTCTTGAGCGTGACGCACAGCCCTTCGGAGGCATCGCCGCAGCCCGCGAAGATCGAGACGTAGTTCTTGAACGTGAACGCGGGCAGCAGTTCGTACTCGTTGAAGTCCCAGAAGCTGACCATCACGATCAGCGCCAGCGGGATCAGGAAGAACAGCGCGAACACCAGCGTGAACGGCGCGGCCTGCCACCAGGCGGCGATGCTGCGTCCCGGCGAAGCGCTCGTGGGCAGGGGTGGGGTGTGGGCAGTGCTCATGGTGGGGCAGATCAGCTTTGCGGGGCAATACGCGGCGGCAATGAAAAAGGGGCGCAGCAGCAGGCCTTGGACCTGGCGCTGCGCGGGCACGCTTTACGCGGCCACGAATTCATTCCACTTCTGGACCATGTAGTTGTTCTCGTCCATCACCGCGTTCCAGCAGGCGATCGAGCCCATGCGCGCCTCGTAGCTGCCGCCGTCGCGCACTTCACCGGCCTTGGCCAGCACATCGCCGTTCGGGCCCTTGATGTCGCGCGCCGCGGGCTTGCCTTCCATCCAGTAGGCCCACTCGTAGGCTTCCATCTTGGACTTGGCGGTCTCGAGCACGGCGCTGTAGTAGCCCTGGCGGTTCAGATAGGCGCCGGCCCAGCCGTCGAGGAACCAGTTGATGAACTCGTAGGCGCCGTCGAGCTTGCGGCCGCTGAGCGTGGCCGGCAGGCCGAAGCCCGCAGCCCAGGCGCGCGTGCCTTCCTTGAGCGGCTGGAAGTTGCAGGCGACGCCCTTGGTGCGCACTGCCGTGACGGCCGGGCTCCACATCGACTGGATCACCACCTCGCCCGACGCCATCAGGTTCACCGACTCGTTGAAGTCCTTCCACAGCGCGCGGAACTGGCCCTGGCGCTTGGCTTCGATCAGCGTCTTGATCGTCAGATCGATTTCCTTCTTCGTCATGTTGCCCTTGTCGGGGTACTTGTAGATGCCCATGGCCTCGACGACCATGGCTGCGTCCATGATGCCTATCGAAGGGATGTTGAGCAGCGCGGTCTTGCCCTTGAACTCGGGGTTGAGCAGCTCGGCCCAGGAGCTGATGGGGCGCTTGATCAGATCGGGGCGTATGCCCAGCGTGTCGGCGTTGTAGACCGTGGGAATCAGGCTCATGAACTGGGTGGGCGCGCTGGCGAACTTCTTCGAGCGTTCGCCTTCGAGGTAGATCACTTTCTTGGGCGCCGTGCCCTGGTCGCCCACGGCCTTGCCGCCGACCATGCCCGTGGTGAACAGCGGCGTGATCTTGTCGGCGTTCTTGATGCGCTTGGTATCTATGCCCTTGAGGTTGCCCGTGGGCACGATCTTCTTGAGCGAGAAGTACTCGGTGTCTATCAGGTCGAAGCTGTTGGGCGCGGTGACGGCGCGCTTGCTCACGTCGTCGGTGGTCACGGCCACGTACTGGATCTCGATGCCGGTGTCGGCCTTGAACTTCTCGGCGATCACCTTGTCCTGGTTCACGGCCGTGCCCAGGTAGCGCAGCACTATTTTTTCCTGGGCGTGGACGGCCGGGAACACGCCGGCCGCCAGGATGCCCGCCGTGCCCTTGAGCAGCGAGCGGCGCTGCACGCCAGCGGCAGCGGAAAGGGCGGCAGGGGAATCGGCACGGGAAGCATCGGACATGGGAAAACTCCTTGGGTTGCGGGATGAAAAAAGCTCAGCGGATAGGTTCAGGCGGCCATGGCCAGGGCCGGGGCGGGCGCCGACAGCGGGTGCGCCTGGTCGGGAGTCCAGTGCAGCTGCACCGGCTGGCCCACCTGCCAGGGGCGGGCGGCAAACGCCGCCTCGGACACCATCACCGAATAGGCGGCCGTGGCATGGGCCGACAGCGCCACGCCCTGCTTTTGCAGTCCCAGCAGCACATAGGTGCCCTGGTACTCGACGTCGGTCACCTGGGCCTGCATGCGCTGGGCGCCCGCAGGCAGGCTGGCGTCGGCCGCGGCGATCTGCAGGTGGTCGGTGCGCACGCCTATCAGCCCCTGGGGCGTATCGATCACGTTGTGCCCGCCCATGAAGCGCGCGACGAATTCATTGGCCGGGCGGTTGTAGACCTCATGCGGGCTGCCCACCTGCTCGATCACGCCATGGTTCATCACCACCATGGTGTCGGCCAGGGCCATGGCTTCCTCCTGGCTGTGGGTGACATGGATGAACGTCAGGCCCAGCTCCTTCTGCCAGCGGCGCAGCTCGGCGCGCATCTGTATGCGCAGGAAGGGGTCTAGCGCGGAAAGCGGCTCGTCCAGCAGCAGCACGCGCGGCTGGGTGATCAGCGCGCGCGCCAGCGCCACGCGCTGCTGCTGCCCGCCCGAGAGCTCGGCGGGCTTGCGCTCGGCCAGATGGCCCAGCGCCACGCGTTCGAGCAGCTCGCGCGCCTTGGCCTGGCGTTGCGCCTTGCCCATGCCTTTCATCTTCAGGCTGAAGCCCACGTTGTCCAGCGCCGACAGGTGCGGAAACAGCGCAAAGCTCTGGAACATCATGGCCGTGCCGCGCGCGGCCGCGGGCAGGTCGGTGATGTTGCGGTTCTCCAGCAGGATGTCGCCGCCGCTCACCGACTCGTGCCCGGCGATCATGCGCAAGGTCGTGCTCTTGCCGCAGCCCGACGGGCCCAGCAGGCAGCAGTAGCTGCCGCTCGCAATGCGCAGGTTGATCGCATCCACGGCGGGCTTGCCGCTGGCATAGCGCTTGGTCAGCGCGACGACTTCGATGCCGGCCGGTGCCGGCGTGGACGGGGAAGGTGCGGGTGCAGGGGTATGGGCTTGCATGCCCAGGGTGTACGCAAACGCCGTGCCAGCTTTGCACGCAATGTTTGCACCGTTTTGTATACAGAATGCACCGCGGCGGGGAGGTCAGACCCCGGGCGCCGCGCCAACATGGACACGCAGGCCCGGCAATTGGGCACGGCCGGCCTCTGCCGGGAGGCAATGCTGTTTTAGCCGCTAAAAAATTCCAGGCAAAACAGGATCCAGCCGGCGCACAGGCGTGCTGCCCATGGCTGGGCGCCCGCGCGCCGCGCCTGCGCCGAGAAGCACCGTTCCCGCGCTCCGCCGGCTGCGAAGGGCCATGCCGGGCTATTTCAAGCGCAGGCTTGCTTCAAAGGCCGGCCACCGACAACATCTGATCCATGCGGTCCTTGGGAACATGGCTGCCTGCCCGCGCCGACGCCTGCGCCAG
>NZ_JAVWWA010000090.1:20103-23863 GCF_036666375.1 Comamonas sp.
GATCCATGCGGTCCTTGGGAACATGGCTGCCTGCCCGCGCCGACGCCTGCGCCAGGCGTTGGTAAACTCTGCAGAAGGGCGTGGCTGGCGACCGGGCGCGCACCTCTTCAGGGCAGCGCACCCATTCTTTGCGCAATCCGCAATGCCAGCCCGGCCCCTGCAAGATCTTTCCTCCCTCCCGCCCGTTCGAGATGCCTCGCTTTCACCATGGATAAATTCTTGCTGCAGCAGCAGGTGCTGGAGCAGCTCGCCCAAGACCTGCTGCAAATCGAACAGGCGGTGCGCACCGCCCATGAAACGGCGACGCACGAAGAAAACATCGCCGAAAACAAATACGACACCTTGGGCCTCGAAGCCGCCTACCTGGCCTGCGGCCAGGCCAGGCGCGCCGAAGCCATACGCCAGGCCCTGGCCAGTTGGCGCCAGTTCCGCCCGCTCCCCTACGACACCAGCAAAGGCATACAGCTGGGCGCACTGGTCCGCCTGGTCGATGCCGACGACCAGCAGCAACAGCTGTTTCTGGGCCCGGCCGGGGGCAGCATGAAGCTGGTCAGCGGCACCGAGCTGGTTCAGGTCATCAGCAGCCAGGCCCCTCTGGCCAGGGCCATGCTCGGTAAATGCGAAGGTGACGAGGTGTCGATACAGGTCGGTTCCCTGCGGCAGCAGTTCGAGGTGCTGCGGGTGGATTGAGCGGCATGCCATGGCGCTGCGGCGCTTGTCCATGAAGCGACGATTGTTGCCTTTGAGACTTCACTTGGCAGCCGCCGCGCTTGTCCTACGCTTGGACGCGCGTTATCGCATGGACAAGCGTCAGCACCTATTCAAGGATGGCGCTTTGCTTCGTTCAGGGAAAAATCATGAAAAATGTCGGTCTCCTTTACTCTGCACTCATCGGCGCCGTGGCCAGCGCACGCTCGATGACACCGATGGCCACCTTGTCCGCGGCCCGGCTTCTGGGCCACTCCACCCCGGGAAAGCTCGCACTGCTAGACCGCCCGGTTTTCCGGTTCGGCGCCCTGCTCATGGGAGCCGGTGAACTGGCGGGCGACAAGATGAAGACCGCTCCCGACAGAACCGTGTTCCTGGGCCTGCTGGCCAGAGTGGCCAGCGCCGGCATCGCCGGCGCGGCCCTCGCACCCCACGGCCGCGAGCGCGCCGGCGCGGCTGCCGCCATTGCAACCGCGGTTCCGCTGGCCTATGTGACCCTGGACGCAAGAAAAACCGCCATGAAGCACATCGGCCAGACGCGCAGCGGCCTGATAGAAGATGCACTCATCATCGCCGGCGGTATCGCCGTCGTGGCACTGGCGGTGGGGGCGAAGGGCAGGCGATAGCCGTTGCGGCAAAGGCTTGGCATTTTCTCAGGGATGCGTAGCGTGCGATTGCGACAAAACTGCTGCCGTCGTTCTCGTCCCGGATCTGCGTCCAAGGTGGCACGAAGCAGTCATCGACGCATGACTCAACGGGCCTCACGCGTCGTACGCCGGCGCTCTTGTCGGATCGACCCTGGGGGCTGACCATTGATGCGTTTGAAGGCACGACTGAAGGCCGCCTGGGACGAGTAGCCCAGCCGTTCTGCCACGGAGTCGATGGAAATGCTTTCCTGCGCCAGCCATTGGCTCGCCAGGCGCATGCGCAGCTCCGTTGCGTAGCGCAAGGGGGACGTGCCCATGGTGAACTCGAAACGTTGCGCGAAGACCGAGCGCGAGACATGGCACTCGGCCGCCAGTTCCGCCACCGTCCAATCGCGGCCGGGCTGCCGATGCAGGGCCAAAATGGCACGCGCCAGCCGCGGATCGCGCAACGCGGCCACCAGGCCGGCGGCATTGTCGCAGCCGCATTCGACCCAGCCGCGCACGATCATGGCCGCCACCACCTCGGCAAGGCGCGCCAGGATGCCGGCGAATCCGACCCGTCCGGAGCAGATTTCGCCTTTCATCGCGGCCAGTATGGGCAGCAGCCCGGGATAGCGCTGGCTGGCGGCATCGACCAGCATCAGGCCTGGCATCAGCCGGCCCAGGCCCTGCATGCCGCCCAGGTCGAACTCCATGCATCCGTAGAACAGGATGGCGCTGGGCACGACGCTGGTGCTCGGACAGGCATCCACGGCGCTGACCGTGTCGCCCAGCGGTGCCGCCTCGAAGCTGTCGATGTCCTGGGTGGGCGCATCCGAGCTGGAGAGCAATTGATGTGCCGCCCCTTGGGGAATGAACACGGCGCTGCCGGCCGATAGTTCATGCAGCGCGCCGTCGGCGCTGCGCAGCACGGCAGATCCCACCGCCAGATAGTGGAAGTAGCCACGACCGGGCCTGGCCTCGAAGCGAAAGCCGAAGGATGGCCCGACCTGGATGCGCCGGTACTCGACGCCGCGCAGGCGCATGCCCGTCAGCAGTTCGCTGATGAGATCGGACGAGAGAGCAAACTGTTCCGGTACATTCATCCAGGTGTTTTGATCAAAAATTCAAGACTTTTCATCATAGATCATCCTGAATCCAGCCCCTAGACTTTGGGTCACGATAGTTTTTCTAGGGGTATCTTGTGATGAATGATTGCATTTGTGACGCCACTGCCGACCTTGGCAGAGCGGACCTGGCGGCGCCGGCCTCGGCAGCCTGGATGGCGGTGTTCTCGTTGGCGATGGGCGTCTTCGGCTTGTTGACGGCGGAGTACCTGCCGGCGAGTCTGCTGACGCCCATGGCCGGGGATTTGGGCGTGTCGCAGGCATTGGCGGGCCAGGCGGTGACCGTGACGGCCGTGGTGGCGTTGTTCGCCGGCTTGCTGGTTCCCGGCCTGACGCGCGGGCTTGACCGGCGGGTGGTGCTGCTGGGCTTTTCCATGCTGATGATCGCTTCCAACCTGCTCGTCGCGCTGTCGTCCAGCATGGCGGTGCTGCTGGTGATGCGCGTATTGCTGGGCATTGCGTTGGGCGGGTTCTGGAGCATGGCCACCGCCGTCGCCATGCGGCTGGTGCCGGCCGCGCTGCTGCCGCGCGCCTTGTCGATCATCTTCAGCGGAATTGCGCTGGGGACGGTGGTGGCGGTACCGCTGGGCAGCTATCTGGGTGGTTTGTACGGCTGGCGCAGCGCCTTCGTGGCGGCTGCCGCCGTGGGGCTGATCACGCTGGTCTTCCAGTGGTTCACGCTGCCGCGCATGGCGCCACGCAGCGTGGTGCGGCTCAGGACGGTGCTCGACGTGCTGCTGCGGCCGGGCATCGCCATGGGCATGCTGGCCTGCATCCTGGCCCATGCCGGCCATTTCGCCCTGTTCACCTATATCCGCCCCTTCCTGGAAAGCAGCACGGGCGTCGATGCAGACGGGCTCGCGCTGATGCTGCTGGGTTTCGGCGTGGCGAACTTCGCCGGCACGCTGCTCGCGGGTTGGCTGATGCAGCGCAGCCTGCGCATGACCTTGGCGTTGATGCCCGCGCTGGTCGGCATCGCGGCTTTGTCTTTGGTGCTGCTGCCCGCCTCTGTGGCGGGGCAGGCGCTGCTGGTGGCGTTCTGGGGCCTGGCCTTCGGTGGTGTGCCGGTGGCATGGTCAAGCTGGGTCGCACGCTCCGTGCCCGATCAGGCCGAGAGCGCGGGCGGCATGGTGGTCGCCTCAGTGCAGTCCTCCATTGCCGTCGGGGCGGCTGCGGGTGGGGCGATGTTCGGCGCCAGCGGCATCACTGGCGTGTTCATCGCCGGCAGCGTGCTGATGCTGTTCGCGGCATGGCTGATTGCGGTACGGGTGCGCATACCACAGCCTCAGGCCGGGGATG
>NZ_JAVWWA010000091.1:0-23465 GCF_036666375.1 Comamonas sp.
AAGAAGCCGTCGCGGAACACCTGGGTGAAGAACAGCGTCACGCCGTCGCGCGCCAGCTGCGGAATGTCGACGCCGGCTTCGCGCAGGCGCTCGACCTGGCTGATGGGCACGCCCTTCATGCGCTCCATGACCATGACCTGCGGATGGCAGAAGTCCCAGTGGATCTCGGGAATCAGCACCAGGTCCAGGCCTTCCATGTTGCGGCGCAATTGCGCGGCATTGGCGGCTTCGCGTATCAGGTCGAGTTCGTCGTGCAGGTAGTTGTCGAACTCGGCGATCACCTGGCGCGGCTTGAGGCGCTTGGCGTCGGCAGACAGGCGTTCGACCCAGCGCGCCATCATGTGCATCAGCTGCAGATCCTTGTCGATCACGGCCAGCATGCCGGGGCGCAGCACCTTGACGGCAACTTCGTGCTCCACGCCGTTGCGGTCGCGCAGCACGGCGAAATGCACCTGGGCAATCGACGCGCTGGCCACGGGCTGCTGCTCGAAGCTCACAAAGATGTCGGCCAGCGGCCGCTGGAACGAGCGTTCGATGGTGGCGACGGCAATCTCTGCCGGGAATGGCGGCACGCGGTCCTGCAGCTTGGCGAGCTCCAGCGCCACGTCGGGCGGCAGCAGGTCGCTGCGCGTCGACAGCACCTGGCCGAACTTGACGAAAATGGGCCCGAGCTGCTCCAGCGCCTGGCGCAGGCGCACGCCGCGCGGCGTGTGGAAGCGCCGGCCGAATGTCAGCACCCGGCTCAGCAGGCGCAGCGACGGATGTTTGAAGCCGGACAGCACCAGTTCATCGAGTCCGTACCGGAACACCACCCACAGGATGGTCACCCCACGCAGCAAGCGGCTCATGGCTGATTCCGGCCGCCGAATTCGCCTGGAAGTGTCTCGCCTGTCTGGGCCGCCGCGCCGCGGGTGCGCGCGCCGACGAACTGGCGCAATGTCTGTGCGGCCTTGCGCGCCACCTGCGACACGGTGTGCGCGGGCGCATCGCCGATCACGCGCGCCAGGTCTTCCTCGATGTCCCACTGCACGTTGTCGACCAGCCAGTTGATGTCGGCGGCCAGCTGCACATCGCCTTCGATGCGGATCGCGGGCTTGTCGCCGCGCAGCGCGGCCTGGGCCAGCGCCAGCGGCGAGGTGTCGGTGACTTCGAGCTGCAGATCGGGCACGGCATCGGCTTCGGCAAGATCAAGCAGGCCTGCGGGCGTGATGACCAGCGCCATCGCAAACGAGCGCCACTGGACGCGCGCGACGCGGCCTTTTTGCCGCACCAGACGCTCCATCGCCGCCTTCTCCTGCATCAGCACATGATTGAGGAACAGCACCGTGCGCTGCTGCACTTCGTGCACCAGCCAGGACGGAAGTTGCGGGCCTGACACAACGCGTTCCAGGAGGCCGTTCAGGAAAGAAAAAGGGGACTGTGTTGCCATAGTCCCCGATTATTCCCTAGTTACTGCGCCCGGCAAAACCCTTGAACCGACGTTGCGTTGGGTTCCGCCGAGCGCCCGCGTGGAAATTACTGCAAAGCCTGCACTCCGGCGACGAGCCAGCCGCTGTTGCCGCTCTTGGGCTTGGTCATGTTCCACACTTCGCGGAAGGGGCTGGGGCTGGCCGAAGCCTCTTCGCGGATCATGCCCGAGAACTCGACGCTGGCCATGTAGCCGTCGCCCAGGTCTTCGATGCCCAGCAGCTGGGCTTCGATCATCAGCACGTCGGTCTGGTTCACGGCGCCGGGATGCTCGGCTTCGCGTTCGGCGAGCTGCGTGCGGATTTCCGCCAGCATGCCGTCGGTCATCATCGCGCGCAGGCTGTTGATGTCGGAGCGATCCCAGGCCTGCTGCAGCGTCACGAAGTTGCGCTTCGCGGCAGTCAGGAAACCTTCGGCGTCAAAGCCTTGCGGCACGCTCCAGGTCGAAGGCAGGGCAGAACCGATCAGCGAGCCCGTGGCCGAACCGACCACAGGAGCAGCCGCGGGCGCGGCCGTCTCGAAGGCCGTGGACTGGCTTTCCCAGGGACGGGCGGACGCATCGTTGCCGACCTTGTCGGGGCTGTACTGGCGTGCCATCGGCACATCGCCTGTACCACCGGCACCCGCGCCCTGGAAGGCAAACGGGCTGCGGGCTGCGGCGGCGTTGTCGGCCTTGGCCTTGCGCGCGCGCAGCACCATGCCCACGACGACCATGATGGCCATCGCCAGCAGGCCGAACATCAGCATGTTGGCGAAAGCTTCACCCAGGCCCAGCGAATGCGCCAGCCATGCAAGGCCCAGGCCCGCGGCCAGGCCGCCGAGCATTGCGCCCCAGGGCTTCTTCGGAGCCGCGGCTGCAGGTGCTGCGCCGGGCTTGGCCGGGGCCGCGTTGCTGGCGTTCTGCGCGGGAGCGCCGGGCGCGCCGGGCGCTGCGGAATTGCGTTGCGTCACGTTGCTCGATTGCTGTCCCATGGACTTGCCGCCGCCCATGCGCTTGGCATCGGCATCCAGGTGGACCACCGACAGCATTGCCACCAGTACTACCGACCAGAGCTTCATCATGTCATCTTCCTTCCGTTGTTCGTTTTAAAGTGGCCCACACAACCCTTGCTGCGTCGTTGCGTTGCCTTGTCGTGTTGTTTGCGTTTTTCTCTATCCTACTTAGCACTTGATACCCACATGAAGCGCCACGATGCCGCCTGTCATGTTGTGGTAGTCGACATGGCCGAAGCCGCACTGCTTCATCAGCGTCTTCAGCTCGTCCTGGCTCGGATGCATGCGTATCGATTCGGCGAGATAGCGGTAGCTGGCGTCATCGCCGGCAACCAGCTTGCCCAGCGTGGGCAGCACCTTGAACGAATACCAGTCATAGGCCTTGGTCAGCGGCTTGGCGACGCGCGAGAACTCGAGCACCAGCAGCCGGCCGCCGGGCTTGAGCACGCGGCACATCTCGCGCAGCGCTGCGTCCTTGTGCGTCATGTTGCGCAGGCCGAAGGCCACGCTCACGACATCGAAATGCGCATCGGGAAACGGCAGCTGCTCGGCATCGCAGACCAGGGTGGGCAGCAGCACGCCCTTGTCGATCAGCCGGCTGCGGCCCACGCGCAGCATGGCTTCGTTGATGTCGGTGTGCACGACTTCGCCGCTCGCGCCGACCTTCTTCGAGAAAGCCAGCGACAGATCGCCCGTGCCACCCGCGATGTCGAGCACCTTGCTGCCTTCGCGCAGATTGGCCACCATCACGGTATAGGCCTTCCAGGCGCGGTGCAGACCGCCCGACATCAGGTCGTTCATGACGTCGTACTTGGACGCGACCGAATCGAAGACGCCGCGCACATGGCGTGCCTTGTCCTGTTCATCGACCGACTCGAAACCGAAATGTGTGGTGCTCATATGCAATCAATGCTAAGCAAGCATGCGCCTGGCGTACAGCGACAACCCCGTGGCGTCGCAGGGCTTGCCAGGCCTGCAGCAAAAAGAAAAAACGTCTACAGCGCAGGCCGAATCTGCGGCCGAAGCTACTATTAATATAGCATCCTCGGTGCGCCAAGGCAGGGATTGTCCGTAGCCTCGCGCTGCGTCCCTCCCGCCGTCCGCACTGCACGCCGGGGCGGCCGCGTCAAAGGATGACTGACTACGCACAAGTCATGAGGACAGGACGTTCATGGTTCGACGGGCTCACCACGAACGGTTTGTCCCCGTTCGCCCCGAGCCTGCCTGGGCAGCCGCGTCGAAGGGTGAACAAGCTTTGGCCAGAAGCCGGCTTTGCTCAGTGGCTGCTGCAGCCGTGGCCCGACGACTTGCCCGGCATAGGCGTGTCGCGGTCCACGCCCGCCGCTTCCAGCCGCTGCAGGTATTGCGCCCACAGCTGTTCCTGCTGGCTGCCCAGCTCGTACAGATAGACCCAGGTGAACAGTCCGCTTTCATGGCCGTCGCTGAAGATCGGCTTGATCGCGTAGTTGCCCACGGGCTCGACGGCGACGATCTCGACATTGCGCTTGCCGTACTGCAGCACTTCCTGGCCCGGGCCGTGGCCCTGGACTTCGGCCGAAGGCGAATACACGCGCAGCAGCTCGAAAGGCAGGCGGAACTGCGCGCCGTCGGAGTAACCCACTTCAAGCACGCGCGAAGCGCCATGCACCGTGAGGGATTCGGGGGTGGGGATTCCGGGCTTCAAGCCTGCCATGACGTCACCTATTCTTCAAAATTCAGGACCAGGGCTGCAAAGCTGCAACCAGGCGGGCATCGAGCTGCGGCAGCTGCGCGGCCAGCGCGGCTTCGCGCTCGGGCCGGCGTTCGCGCTGCGCCGGCGCCCAGATGGCAGCCGGAAAGTGGCTGTCCCAGTCAAAGCGCGCGATCACATGCCAGTGCAGATGCGCGACCATGTTGCCCAGTGCCGCGAGATTGATCTTGGTCGGCTGCAGCTGCGCGCGCAGCACGCGCTCGACCGCGGCCACCACGTCCATGCACAGACCCCGCTCTTGCTGCGAGAGGTCGGAGAACTCAGCCACATGGTCCGTCCAGACCACGCGGTAGAACGCCGGAAAACCCGGCTCGTCGGCACGGATCACGCGCAGCCGCGCGCCCTGCCAGACCAGCGTGCCGCCCACCGTGGTGCACAGCACGCAGGCCGGATCGTGGCAAGCCTGCGCGTTCACACCAGCACCCGCTCGATGCCGCCGGCGTTGGCGCGCTCCACGTACTCGGGCATCCAGTTCTCGCCGAGGATCTTGTTGGCCATCTCGACCACGATGTAGTCGGCTTCGAGCAAGCCGTTCTTCAGGTCGTCGCCATAACGGCTCAGGCCCTGCAGGCAGCTCGGGCAGCTGGTCAGGATCTTGACGTTGTCCTGGGCATCGAGCGCGCCCGCGGCCTTGAGCTGGGCCTGGCCCTTGAGCAGTTCTTCTTCCTTGCGGAAGCGGATCTGCGTCGAGATGTCGGGACGGCTCACGCCCAGCGTGCCGGACTCGCCGCAGCAGCGCTCGCTCTTGAGCACCTGGTCGCCCATCAGGCCCTTGACGGTCTTCATCGGGTCCTGCAGCTTCATTGGCGTATGGCAGGGGTCGTGGTACAGATAACCACCGGCCTGGCCCAGCGTGATGCCTTTTTCGAGCAGGAACTCGTGGATGTCGATGATGCGGCTGCCGGGGAAGATCTTGTCGAACTCATAGCCCTGGAGCTGGTCGTAGCAGGTGCCGCAGCTCACCACCACGGTCTTGATGTCGAGGTAGTTGAGCGTGTTGGCCACGCGGTGGAACAGCACGCGGTTGTCGGTGATCATCTTGTCGGCGACATCGAACTGGCCGCTGCCGCGCTGCGGATAGCCGCAGCACAGATAGCCCGGCGGCAGCACGGTCTGCACGCCCGCATGCCACAGCATGGCCTGGGTCGCCAGGCCCACCTGGCTGAACAGGCGCTCCGAGCCGCAGCCGGGGAAGTAGAACACCGCCTCGGTGTCGGCGTTGGTCGACTGCGGGTTGCGGATGATGGGAACGTAGTCCTTGTTCTCTATGTCCAGCAGCGCGCGCGCAGTCTTCTTGGGCAGGTTGCCGGGCAGCTTCTTGTTGATGAAGTGGATCACCTGCTCCTTGATCGGCGCCTTGCCCACGGTCGAGGTCGGGCGCGCGGTCTGCCGGCGGCTCACGGACTTGAACAGGTCGACAGCCATGCGCTGGGCCTTGAAGCCCACACCGACCATGGCCTTGCGCATCACCTTGATGGTGTCCGGGTTGGTCGCATTCAAGAAGGTCATCGTGAGCTTGTTGCCCGGATTGAAGCTCTTCTTGCCCATCTTGCGCAGCAGGTTGCGCATGTTCATGGTCACGTCGCCGAAGTCGATCTTGACCGGGCAGGGATTGGCGCACTTGTGGCAGACCGTGCAGTGGTCGGCCACGTCCTCGAATTCCTGCCAGTGCTTGATCGACACGCCGCGCCGCGTCTGCTCTTCGTAGAGAAAAGCCTCGACCAGCAGCGAGGTCGCGAGAATCTTGTTGCGCGGGCTGTAGAGCAGGCTGGCGCGCGGCACATGCGTGGCGCAGACCGGCTTGCACTTGCCGCAGCGCAGGCAGTCCTTGACGGAGTCGGCGATCGCGCCGATGTCCGACTGCTGCATGATCAGCGACTCATGGCCCATCAGGCCGAAGCTCGGCGTATAGGCGTTGGTCAGGTCCGAATACATCAGCGATTCGCGCGCCGCATGGCCGTCGTGCCGCAGTTCGCCGGCCGTCAGATGCGCGTTGCGGATCAGCTTGCCCTTGTTGAAGCGGCCTTCGGGGTCGACGCGCTGCTTGTAGGCGGCGAACGGCGCGAGTTCCGCGTCGGTCAGGAACTCGAGCTTGGTGATGCCAATGCCATGCTCGCCCGAGATCACGCCATCCAGGCGCCGTGCCAGCACCATGATGCGCGCCACGGCCTCGTGCGCGGTCTGCAGCATCTCGTAGTTGTCGCTGTTGACCGGAATGTTGGTGTGCACGTTGCCGTCGCCGGCGTGCATGTGCAGCGCCACCCAGACGCGGCCCTTGAGCACCTTCTGGTGGATGGCCTGGGCTTCGTCGAGGATGGGCTTGAACGCCCCGCCCGAGAAGATCTGCGCCAGCGGCGCGCGGATCTGGGTCTTCCAGCTCGCGCGCAGGCTGTGGTCCTGCAGCTCGGGGAACAGCGTCTCGACATCGGCGAGCCAGCCGGCCCACTGGGCGCGCACGCCGTCAATCAGCTCCAGCGCCTGCTGGACCCGGTCTTCCAGCAGTTCGGCCGACGGAATCTCGCCGGCGTCGTCCTGCTTGCCCAGCGGCAGGCTGCCGTGGGCGAAGAACTCGTGCAGCGCGTCGCACAGCGCGAGCTTGTTGCGCAGGCTCAGCTCGATGTTGATGCGCTCGATGCCGTCGGTGTACTCGGCCATGCGCGGCAGCGGAATCACCACGTCTTCATTGATCTTGAAGGCGTTGGTGTGGCGCGAGATCGCGGCAGTGCGCTTGCGGTCCAGCCAGAACTTCTTGCGCGCCTCGGCGCTCACGGCCGTGAAGCCTTCGCCGTTGCGCGAATTCGCGATGCGCACGACTTCCGCGGAGACGCGCGCCACGTCGTCGGCGTTGTCGCCGGCAATGTCGCCTAGCAGCACCATCTTGGGCAGGTGGCCGTTGCCCTTCTTGCTCTTGGTCGCGTAACCCACGGCCTTGAGATAGCGGTCGTCGAGATGCTCGAGACCGGCCAGCAGCACGCCCGAGCGCTTCTGCTCGGCAAACATGAAGTCCTTGATCTCGACGATGCTGGGCACGGCGTCCTTGGCGTTGCCGAAGAACTCCATGCAGACCGTGCGCGTGTGCTGGGGCATGCGGTGCACGACCCAGCGCGCGCTGGTGATCAGGCCGTCGCAGCCCTCTTTCTGTATGCCCGGCAGGCCCGACAGGAACTTGTCGGTCACGTCCTTGCCCAGGCCTTCCTTGCGGAAGCTCTTGCCGGGAATCGCCAGCGTCTCGCTGCGCACCGGCGTCTTGCCGTCGGCCTCGAAATAGCGCAGCTCGAACGTCGCCACTTCGGCGTCGTGGATCTTGCCCATGTTGTGGTCGGTGCGCGTGACTTCGAGCCACTGCGCATCGGGCGTGACCATGCGCCAGCTGACCAGGTTGTCGAGTGCCGTGCCCCACAGCACGGCCTTCTTGCCGCCGGCGTTCATCGCGACATTGCCGCCTATGCACGAGGCTTCGGCGGAAGTCGGATCGACCGCGAACACAAAGCCGCCGCGCTCGGCCGCATCGGCCACGCGCTGCGTCACCACGCCGGCTTCGGTCCAGATCGTGCCCACTTCCTGGGCCTGGCCCGGAATGCGCAGCATCTCGACTTCGGTCATGGCCTCGAGCTTCTCGGTGTTGATCACCACGCTGCGCCAGGTCAGCGGAATCGCGCCGCCGGTGTAGCCCGTGCCGCCGCCGCGCGGAATGATGGTCAGCCCCAGGTCGATACAGCCCTTGACCAGGCCGGCCATCTCGGCCTCGGTATCGGGCGTCAGCACGACAAACGGATACTCGACGCGCCAGTCGGTGGCGTCGGTGACATGGCTCACGCGCGACAGGCCGTCGAACTTGATGTTGTCCTTGGCCGTGAGGCGGCGCAGCGTGCGCTGCACGCGGCGGCGCAGCTCGGCCGCGGCCTCGAAGGTGGTGTTGAATTCGGCGATCGCGCCGCGCGCGGCTTCGACCAGCTGGCCCACGAGCACATCGCGTTCGGGGTCGGTGCCGGGCTCACGGCGCTTGTCGACTTCGGCCAGGCGGTGCTGCAGTGCATCGACCAGCGACTTGCGGCGCTCCGGGTTGTCGAGCAGGTCGTCCTGCAGATAGGGGTTGCGCTGCACCACCCAGATGTCACCGAGCACTTCATAGAGCATGCGTGCGGAGCGGCCCGTGCGGCGCTCTTCGCGCAGCTGGTTCAATACGTCCCACATGGACGTGCCCAGCAACCGGATCACGATCTCCCTGTCGGAGAACGAGGTGTAGTTGTATGGGATTTCTCGGAGACGGGCAGGTTCGGCAGCCTTGGCCATCAAGGCGGCCTGCGCAATCGGAAAGTTCATGGGGTGGACCGTGTTGGGCGTTTCTTGCACGCCCTTTGCCATGGGGGTCTAGATTTTAAGCCGCGCAGTGTTACTTGATGCATCCGCGCTGATGATGGCCCCCGGCGCTGCTGGCGTTTGCAGCAAACAAAAACGAGCCAAAAGGAAACGAACCGATGCATTCGCAATCGGTGTTTTCCCGATGTTTGCGCGCGGTTGAGGCCGGGGCCGTGGCCTAGAATGCGATTTCGCCCGCGTTACGCTTCTTTCACATTTTTGCCACGAATTCCCATCCGCCCACGGGAGGCTGCGGGTTTACGCGTTGATGTGACACCCGGCATATGCGCACAATCCATGACACAAATCTGTCACGCCCTGTGCCTAGCATGGGCGGATTGTTCTTTCGTCTCGATTCGAGGAGTTTTCATGAATTTCAAACCATTGGCCATTGCTGCAGCCATCGCTGCCACCTGCGTCTCCGCCCAAGCCCAAACCGAGATCCAGTGGTGGCATTCGATGACCGCGGTGAACAACGAGTGGGTCAACGACCTGGCCAAGCAGTTCAACGAAAGCCAGAAGGAATACAAGATCGTCCCCACCTTCAAGGGTGTCTACGATGAAAGCATGACGGCCGCGATCGCCGCCTTCCGTTCGGGCAACGCTCCCCACATCCTGCAGGTGTTCGAAGTGGGCACGGCCACGATGATGGCTTCCAAGGGTGCGACCGTGCCCGTGGGCAAGGTCATGACCGACGCCGGCCTGAGCTTCGACCCCAAGGCCTACATCCCCGCAGTCGCCGGTTACTACACCGCGCCCAACGGCCAGATGCTGAGCTTCCCGTTCAACAGCTCGACCACGATCTTCTATTACAACAAGGACGCCTTCAAGAAGGCCGGCCTGAACCCCGACGTGGCGCCCAAGACCTGGCCCGAAGTGTTCGAAGCCGCCAAGAAGCTCAAGGCCAGCGGCCACAGCTGCCCCATGACGCTGGCCTGGCAGGGCTGGACCCAGCTCGAGAGCTTCTCGACCTGGCACAACGTCGAATTCGCGACCAAGGCCAACGGCATGGGCGGCATGGACGCGCGCATGAAGACCAACTCGCCGCTGCACGTCAAGCACATCGACAACCTGGGCAAGGCCGCCGCCGCCGGCGAGTTCGTCTACAAGGGCCGTGCGTCCTCCGCACAGGCTTCGTTCACTTCCGGTGAATGCGCGATGATCCAGACCTCGTCGGGCTTCTACGGCGACGTGGCCAAGAACGCCAAGTTCGCCTACGCCCTGGCTCCCCTGCCTTACTACCCTGACGTCAAGGGCGCACCGCAGAACACCGTGATCGGCGGCGCTTCGCTGTGGGTCATGGCCGGCAAGAAGGCCGAAGAGTACAAGGGCGTGGCCAAGTTCTTCGACTTCCTGTCGCAGAGCAAGGTACAGGCCGCAAGCCACCAGCGCACCGGCTACCTGCCTGTGACCATGGCCGCCTACGACCTGACCGAAAAGTCGGGCTTCTACCAAAAGAACCCCGGCACCGATGTGGCCGTGCAACAGATGATCCGCAAGGTCACCGACAACTCGCGCGGCATCCGACTGGGCAACTACGTGCAGATCCGTACGATCGAGGACGAAGAACTCGAACAGGTGTGGAGCGGCAAGAAGACTGGCAAGGAAGCCCTGGACTCCATCGTCAAGCGTGGCGACGAACTGCTGGTGCGTTTCGAACGCGCCAACAAGAAGTAAGCAATTTATACAAGGCTAAACCCCTATATTTGACGATATAGCGGGTTTTACGCTGGCACAGCGGCTGCCAGCTAGGCACAATACGCGCATATTCGCTGGATTAAGCGCTTCGACTCGGTTCGTTTAGATTCGCTTTTCACACCCAAGGTGGCCGGCGCCTTCCAATCCTCCGAATCCCAAGACAAGGGGTTCGGCGGTTTTTTTTGTTTGTGAATCCCATGGAAAAACGCGTACTTTTCCGCTCGACATGGTTGCCCTGGGTGCTGTTGCTGCCCCAGTTGCTGATCATTGGTGTGTTCTTCTTCTGGCCTGCGGCCCAGGCCGTGCTTCAGTCGTTCCAGATCGAAGATGCCTTCGGCATGAGCACGGAATGGGTGGGTCTGGAGAATTTCGCCAACCTGCTTGACGATCCGACCTACCTCAACTCCTTCATGCGCACCGCGCTGTTCTCGGTGCTGGTGGCGGGCCTGGGTATCGCGATCTCGCTGATCCTGGCGATCTTTGCCGACCGCATCGTGCGCGCGGCCATGCTCTACAAGACGCTGCTCATCGTCCCCTACGCCGTCGCTCCCGTGATTGCCGGCGTGCTGTGGATGTTCATGTTCTCGCCCTCGCTGGGCGTGGTCGCCCACTATCTGGGCGAACTGGGCTACAACTGGAACCACATCATGAACGAGAACCAGGCCATGGCGCTGGTGGTTCTGGCTTCGGTGTGGAAGCAGATCTCGTACAACTTCCTGTTTTTCCTGGCCGGCCTGCAGTCGATTCCGAAATCGCTGATCGAAGCCGCGTCCATCGACGGTGCGGGTCCATGGCGTCGCTTCTGGAACATCCAGCTGCCGCTGCTGTCGCCGACCACCTTCTTCCTGCTGGTGATCAACATCGTCTACGCGTTCTTCGATACCTTCGGCATCATCGACGCGGCGACGGCCGGCGGCCCCGGCCAATCGACCTCTATCCTGGTCTACAAGGTCTATCAGGACGGCTTCAAGTCGCTGGATCTGGGCAGCTCCGCCGCCCAGTCGGTGATCCTGATGATCATCGTGGTGGCCCTGACGGTGGTGCAGTTCCGCTACGTCGAAAAGAAGGTGCAGTACTGATGTCCGCCCTCTCTACCGCACCTGTTTTGAATCTGGAGTCCTCCCATGGTTGACCGCCGTCCCTGGATCACCGTCCTTTCCCACCTCGTATTGATCGTGGGCGTGCTGATCGTGGCCTTCCCTCTGTACCTGGCCTTTGTCGCCTCCACGCACACCGCGGATGCGATCGTCCAGTCCCCGATGCCGCTGCTGCCCGGCGCGCACATGTGGGAGAACTACAAGGCCGCGCTGTTCGGCTCGGGCAAGCTGGGCTCGAACACCAACGTCATGCACATGATGTGGGTCAGCTTCATGACCGCGATGATCATCACCGTCGGCAAGATCGCGATCTCGCTGCTGTCGGCGTTTGCCATCGTCTACTTCCGCTTCCCCTTCAAGATGCTGTGCTTCTGGGCCATCTTCTTGACGCTGATGCTGCCCGTAGAAGTGCGCATTCTGCCCACCTACAAGGTCGTGGCTGAACTGGGCATGCTCAACAGCTACGCGGGCCTGACGCTGCCGCTGATCGCCTCGGCCACCGCCACCTTCCTGTTCCGCCAGTTCTTCCTGACGGTGCCGGACGAGCTGGTCGAAGCCGCGCGCATCGACGGCGCCGGCCCCATGCGCTTCTTCAAGGATGTGCTGGTGCCGCTGTCCAAGACGTCGGTCGCCGCACTGTTCGTGATCCAGTTCATCTATGGCTGGAACCAGTACCTGTGGCCGCTGCTGATGACGACCAGCGAAGACATGTACCCGGTGGTCATCGGTATCAAGCGCATGCTCGCCGGCGGTGAAGCCGCCGTGGATTGGAACATCGTGATGGCCACCGCCATTGTCGCCATGCTGCCTCCCGCAGCGGTGGTGATGTTGATGCAAAAGTGGTTCGTAAAGGGCTTGGTGGACACCGAGAAATAAGCCCAGCACCGCTCCTTTTGAACCTCTGAACGATCTGAACGAATACTCTCATGGCATCCATTACCCTCAAGAACGTCGTCAAGCGCTACGGCAGCGGCAAGACCGCAGTTCCCGTGATCCACGGCGTCAACGCTGAAATCAAGGACGGCGAATTCATCGTCATCGTCGGCCCCTCGGGCTGCGGCAAGTCGACGCTGCTGCGCATGATTGCCGGCCTGGAAGAAATTTCCGGCGGCGACATCTCCATCGGCGACCGCGTGGTCAACAACCTGGAACCGGCCCAGCGCGACATCGCGATGGTGTTCCAGAACTACGCGCTGTACCCGCACATGACGAACTTCGAAAACATGGCCTATGGCCTGAAGATCGCCAAGGTGCCCGTCGACGAGATCAAGCAGCGCGTCGACAAGGCCGCCAAGATCCTCGAGCTGGGCCACCTGCTGGACCGCAAGCCGCGCCAGCTCTCGGGCGGTCAGCGCCAGCGCGTGGCCATGGGCCGCGCCATCGTGCGCCAGCCCAAGGTCTTCCTGTTTGACGAGCCGCTGTCCAACCTCGACGCCAAGCTGCGCGCCCAGACCCGCATCGAGATCCAGAAGCTGCACCACGAACTGGGCATCACCAGCCTGTTCGTGACCCATGACCAGGTCGAAGCCATGACCCTGGCGCAGCGCATGATCGTCATGAACGGCGGCGTGATGGACCAGTTCGGCACGCCCGAAGAGGTCTACAACACCCCGGCCACGACCTTCGTCGCCAGCTTCATCGGCTCGCCGCCAATGAACCTGCTGAAGAACGCGCCCGGCGGCAAGCCTGGCCAGATCCTGGGCATCCGTCCCGAGCACATCGACATCGTTGCCTCGGGTGGCTGGGCCATGGACGTCATCACCGTCGAACTGCTGGGCGCCGAGCGCCTGGTCTACGGCACCGTGGGCGGCGAGATGGTCACCGTGCGCATCGAGGAAGCCCATATCTTCCCCAAGGCCGGCGACACCATCCGCATCCAGCCGCGCGAGGAGCGCCGACTGCATTGGTTCAATGCCGAAACCGGCAAGCGCATCTAAGTGCTGCCCAGAAGAGAGCCCTAGCGGCTCTCTTTTTACGTTCCCCATCACTATTTAATGGATTTGCGATGACCGCCCCCTCGACCTCCTGGCCCTATCCCCGCTGGATCGCCCACCGCGGCGCAGGAAAGCTCGCGCCCGAGAACACCATGAGCGCCTTCCGCCTGGGCGCGGCCCATGGCTGGCGCATGTTCGAATGCGACGCCAAGCTCAGCAGCGACGGCGTGCCGTTCCTGCTGCACGACGCGACGCTGGAGCGCACGACCAACGGCCGCGGCACCGGCAGCGACCTGACGCTGGGCGAGATTGCCCAGCTCGACGCCGGCAGCTGGCATTCGCGCGCCTACGCGGGTGAAGCCCTGCCCACGCTCGAGGCGCTGGCGCGCTGGTGCCTGGCCAACCATTTCTTCCTGAACGTGGAAATCAAGCCCACGCCCGGCCAGGAAGCCGAGACCGGCCGCGTGGTCGCCGAGCTGATGAACCGCATCTGGCCGGCGGATGCCGTGCAGCCGTTCTTCACGTCCTTCAAGCCCGAAGCCTTGCAGGCCGCCAAGCTGGCCGCGCCGCATATTCCGCGCGGCCTGCTGGTCGACAAGCTTGCCGCAGACGGCGCCGATTTCCAGATCGCGCAAGACCTGGGCTGCGTGGCCATGGTCTTCAACCACGCGCTGTGGGATGCTGCGCGTGTCGCCCAGGTCCACGGCCTGGGCATGCGCTGCATCAGCTACACCGTCAACGACGAGTGGGCCGTGCAGCGCCTGCTCGACCTGGGCACCGACGGCATCATCAGCGATCGCGTGGACCTGTTCAGCCCCGCTGCTTGAACCTGGCACCCACCAAGAAAAAACCCGGCCAGGCCGGGTTTTTTTTGATTACCTGAAAGTCAGGCCGCGATGCCCAAAGGCAATTGGGTGCGCACATAGTCGGCCACGCCCTGCATCACCTTGTCCAGATGCGCCTGCAGCGGTGCAAAGCCGGCATTGGGCGCACGCGTGTCCTCGTCCATGTAGATGGGGCGGCGGATCTCGATCTGCAGGCTGTGGCGCTGCAGCTGGGGCTGGCCTATGCGGCCTATCAGCTCCACGCCCTTGTAGGGCTCGTTGTAGGCCACGCTGTAGCCGCCGGACTGCAGCAGCTCGCCGACCAGGCGGATGAACTCCGGCGCGCAGGTCGTGCCGTCGCGGTCGCCGAGCACGAAGTCGGCCAGCGTGGCGTCGGTGCGACCCAGGCGGCGATAGACGTCGTTGGGCATGGAGTGCAGGTTCAGATGCCAGACGCCGCCGAAACGCGCGACGCTGTCGTCTATCGCCTGCTGCAGCGCCGCATGGTAGGGCTGCCAGTAGTGCGCCAGCCGCGACTGCACTTCGGCCACGCTGAGCTTGCGGTCGTACAGCGGCGTGGGCTGACCGTCGCGCACGATGCGCTGCCAGATCAGTCCCAGCCCCTGGCGCGTCTTCACGCCGGGGGCCAGCGGCGACGGCCAGTCTGTGGCCAGCTGCGCCGGATCGATGTCGTCGGCCGAGCGGTTGACATCGATGTAGGTGCGCGGAAATGTCGCCGCGAGCAGCGTCGCGCCATGCGCGGGCCAGCGCTGCCACAGTTTGTGCACATCGGTGTCCTCGCCGCGGCGCAGCAGCGCCATGTCGACACAGTGACCGAAGTCCGCCGGGTAGGCCGTGCCGCTGTGCGGCGAGTCGCAGACCAGCGGCAGTGCGGCCACGGTCGGCGCGAACACCTCGACCGGAGTATCCGGGCGGGGCTGCAGGAAATCAGGCAAAGGCATCAATCGAGCTTGATGTTGGCGCGCTTGGCAACGGCTGTATAGCGGTCGATGGCGGCGGTGATCTGCTTGCTGAACTGGGCCGGCGTATTGCCCATGGATTCGCCCGAAATGCCTTTTTGCTTCTCGAGGTAGTCGGGCATGGCCATGACCTTGTGCGCCGCGGCATTGAGCTTGGCAATGATGGCGGGGGGTGTGCCCGCGGGCGCGACCAGGCCGAACCAGCCGCCATCGCCCATGCCGGGGAAGCCCAGCTCGGAGTAGGTCGGCACATCGGGCAGCACGTCGCTGCGCTTGAGCGCGAGCACGGCCAGCGGGCGCAGCTTGCCCGACTTGATGTGCGGCAGCGTCGAGGGCAGGTTGTCGGTCATGGCCGTGACCTGGCCGGCCAGCGCGTCATTGATCGCCTGGCCTGCTCCCTTGTAGGGGATGTGCAGCATGTCTATGCCTGCCAGGTTCATGAAGTTCTCGATGTTCGCATGGCCCAGCGAGCCGTTGCCGGGCGAGGCAAAGGTGTACTTGCCGGGATGGGCCTTGGCCAGCGCGATGAATTCCTGCATGGTCTTGGCCGGCACGCTGTTGTGGATCACGAACACGCTGGGCACGGACATCACATTGGTGATGGGCGCGAAGTCCTTGACGGCGTCGTAGGGCAACTTGGCCATGATGGCCGGGTTGGCGCCATGCGTGGACACCGTTGCCATGCCTATGGTGTAGCCGTCGGGCGCGGCCTTGGCGATCGCATCGGCGCCAATGGAGCCGCCCGCGCCGCCGCGGTTCTCGACCACCACGGCCTTGCCCAGCACCTGGCCCATCTTGTCGGCCAGCAGGCGCGCGACCATGTCGGTCGAACCACCGGCACCGAACGGCACGATCAGGCGCAGCGGACGGTTGGGGTAATCGGCCTGGGCATGGGCCAGGGGCGCCAGCAGGGCCGTGGCAGCGCAGGCTGCAAGGCTGGACAACAGGGTACGACGCAGTGCCATGGGGGAGATCCTCTCGGGGGATGTGGTTCGAAGCGGTCATTCTGGACAGACCGTGCCCCGGCGAAAAGAGACAAAATGGCACGCAACTATTACCAACCGTCATAATTGCCCGCGCCATGCGCATGCACTCCCCCTCCCTTTCTGAATTGCACGCTTTCGCGACCGCGGCGCGTCTGGGCAACTTCTCGCTCGCGGCCGATGACCTGCATGTCACGCAAGGCGCGATCAGCCGCGCGATCGCCCGTCTCGAGGACCATTTGGGCCTGGCGCTGTTCGAGCGCCATGGCCGGCGCAGCGTGCTGACCAGCGCGGGCCGCGCCTATCTGGACGCGGTAGGTCCGGCGATCCTGGCCATAGAGTCGGCATCCGCCCAGTTGCGCCGCCCGCACGCAGGCGCGCAGCTGCGGCTGTCGGTCACGCCCACGCTGTTCAGCCACTGGCTGATTCCGCGCCTGCCCGACTTCAACGCGCGCTTTCCCGGCGTGATGCTGTCGTTTGCGCCCTACCGGCGCGACGACCCGGTCAGCGCGCCCGAGATCGACGGCTGGCTGCGCATAGGCCAGGACCCCTGGCCCGCGCATATCGTGGCCGACTACATCGTCGGTCGCGAGCTGGTGCCGATCTGCCGGCCGCAGGACCTGCAGGGCCCGCAGGCCATACGCCAACCCGCCGACCTGCTGCGCCGCCCGCTGCTCGCGCATACCAATTACCAGCGCAACTGGGCCCAGTGGTGGGCACATGTCGGTGGCAGCGGCGAAGTGCCCGCGCCGGCCGCCGACTTCGAGCTGGTGTCCATGCTGGTCCAGGCGGTGATTGCCGGCATGGGCGTGGCCGTGGTGCAGCGCTGCCTGATCGACGACGACCTGGCCGCGGGCCGCATCGTCATCGCCATGGACCAGGCCGTGCAGATCGAGCGCGGCTACTTCCTGTGCCGGCCCGCGGGGCGCACGCCCACGCCCGCGCTGCTCGATTTCCGCGAATGGCTGCTGCAGCAGGCCGCGTCGGCCAGCGGATCAGCGCCGCCAGGCACCCGAGAGAACCCACTGGCAGCAGGCACATGACAGCACCAGTGCCGCATAGGTGGTCAACCTGCCATCGTGTTCGAACAGCACCAATCCGGCCAGCAGAACGCCGCAACCGACGGCGAAATTGATAGCTACCTGAGCCCACCAGCCAGTGATATGGTTCGCTTTAGACACCATGCAGCGGCCGGCCACGGCAAGGCCTAGCGCCAACGCCAGGGCCGGGGCGACAAAGTTCAGCAGATGCGCGAGCGCGGCGGGAAAACCCATGGCATATGACCTAAATCAAGGCTTATGTAAGCAGAGGATGCCAAGTCGGCGCATAAATTTTATAATGACCGTCTATGGCAGTCTGGGCTTTAGGCATCAACCACCACACGGCTCCGCTTGATTTGCGGGGTCGTTTTGCGTTTGCGCTCGACCAGATCGCACCGACGCTGCAAGGCCTGCGCCAATCTTTGGCAAGCAGCGGCCGCCACGACGGCGTCGAAACCGCCATCCTGTCGACCTGCAACCGCACCGAAATCTACTGCGCGGCCAACACTCCTGCCATCGCCCATACGCTTGACTGGCTCGCGCGCAGCGGCGGCGTGAGCCCCGAGGTGCTGCGCTCGCACTCCTATCAGCTCGAAGAAGGCTTTGCCGCACGCCACGCCTTCCGCGTCGCCAGCGGCCTCGACTCCATGGTGCTGGGCGAAGCCCAGATCCTGGGCCAGATGAAGAACGCCGTGCGCGCCGCCGAGACCGCGGGTGCGCTGGGCACCACGCTCAACCAGCTGTTCCAGCGCAGCTTTGCCGTCGCCAAGGAAGTGCGCAGCTCGACCGAGATCGGCGAGCACAGCATCAGCATGGCCGCCGCGGCCGTGCGCCTGGCCGGCCAGCTGTTCGAAGACCTGGGCAAGATCCGCATCCTGTTTGTCGGCGCGGGCGAGATGATTGAGCTCGCAACCACGCACTTCGCCGCCAAGAACCCGCAGCACATCACGATCGCCAACCGCACCATGGAGCGCGGCGAGAAGCTGGCCGCGCGCTTCGGCGCCGACGTGATGCGCCTGTCCGAGCTGCCCGACCACCTGCATGAATACGATGCGGTGATCAGCTGCACCGCGTCGAGCCTGCCCATCATCGGCCTGGGCGCGGTAGAGAGCGCGTTGAAAAAGCGCAAGCACCGCCCCATGTTCATGGTGGATCTGGCCGTGCCGCGCGACATCGAACCCGAAGTCAAGGCGCTGCGCGACGTCTACCTCTATACCGTCGACGACCTCGCGCATGTGGTGCAGACCGCCCAGGCCCACCGCCAGGCGGCCGTGGCCCAGGCCGAAGCCATCATCGACACCGGCGTGCAGAGCTTTCTGCACTGGATGGACCAGCGCAGCCCGCAAGGCGGCGTGGTGCCGCTGATCCAGCAACTGCACGAGCAGACCAATGTCTGGCGCGCCGCCGAAATCGCGCGCGCCAAGAAGCGCCTGGCCAAGGGCGAAGACATGGATGCCGTGCTCGAGGCGCTGTCGCGCGGCCTCACGCAGAAGATGCTGCACGGCACCATGGCCGAGCTGCATTCGGGCGATGCCGAGCAGCGCGCCCAGACCGTTCAGGCCGTCTCGCGGCTGTTCCTGCGCTCGCAGGGCGACAAGAACGCGCTCTAGCTGCGACCCGGACAAGCGCCTGCCTAGGCGCCAGTCTCACCGGCCGCGCGCCGGCATTGCTCCCCAGCCTTCCTTTACGCTATGCCCCGCATAGCGCACAACCGCTCTTTGCCATGCAAAATTTTCTCCGCAGCCAGCTGCAACGTTTCGCCCAGCGCCTCGAGGAACTCGACTTCCTGCTGTCGCGCGAAGACATCATGAGCGACATGGCCCAGTACCGCAAGATTTCGCGCGAGCATGCCGACGTCACGGCCGTCGCCGGGCGCTACGCGCGCTACGTGCAGCGCGAGGCCGACCTGGCCGAAGCCCAGGAAATGCAGGCCGACCCCGAGATGGCCGACATGGCGCAGGAAGAAATCGCCAGCGCCACGGCCGAACTGGCCCAGCTCGAAGACGAGCTGCAGCGCCTGCTGCTGCCCAAGGACCCCGACGACGCGCGCGACGCCTACCTCGAAATCCGCGCCGGCACGGGCGGCGACGAGTCGGCGCTGTTTGCCGCCGATCTGGCGCGCATGTACACGCGCTACTGCGACAGCGTGGGCTGGAAGGTCGAAGTCATGAGCGCCAACGAGAACGAACTCGGCGGCTACAAGGAAATCGTGCTGCATGTCTCGGGCGACCAGGTCTACGGCAAGCTGCGCTTCGAGTCCGGCGGCCACCGCGTGCAGCGCGTGCCGGCGACCGAAACCCAGGGCCGCATCCACACCAGCGCCTGCACCGTGGCCGTGATGCCCGAGCCCGACGAGACCCAGGCGATCACGCTGAACCCGTCCGATCTGCGCATAGACACGTTCCGCGCCAGCGGCGCCGGCGGCCAGCACATCAACAAGACCGACTCCGCGGTGCGCGTGGTCCACCTGCCCACGGGCATCGTCGCCGAATGCCAGGACGGCCGCAGCCAGCACGCCAACAAGGCCAAGGCCTTGCAGGTGCTGCAGGCGCGCATCCAGGAAAAGGAGCGCAGCGAGCGCGCGGCCAAGGAAGCCGCCCAGCGCAAGGGCCTGATCGGCAGCGGCGACCGCTCCGACCGCATCCGCACCTACAACTTTCCCCAGGGCCGCTTCACCGACCACCGCATCAACCTCACGCTGTACAAGCTGCTGTACATCATGGAAGGCGACATGACCGACGTGCTGCAGGCCTTGCAGCATGCGCGCGAAGCCGAGCAGCTGGCAGAACTCGAAGTCAACGGCTGAGCATGACACTGCAGCAAGCCCTCTTCCAGGCCCAGCAGGCGGGTCTGTCGCGCATAGACGCGCAGCTGCTGCTGCTGCATAGCGTAGGCCGGCCCAATGCCGGCCGCGCCTGGCTGCTGACGCACGACACCGACGTGCTCACGCCCGATCAGCAGCAGACGTTCGACGCCCTCACGGCGCGCCGCCTCGCGGGCGAGCCCGTGGCCTATCTCACGGGCCGCAAGGAGTTTTACGGACTGGAGCTGCAGATCGACGCGCGCGTGCTCGACCCGCGGCCCGACACCGAGACGCTGGTCGACTGGGCGTTCGAAGTGCTGGCCGACTGGAATGCGCCGCGCGTCGTCGACCTGGGAACGGGCAGCGGCGCGATCGCGCTGGCGCTGCAGCAGCAGCGCCCCGACGCCAGCGTCTGGGCCGTGGATGCGAGCGCCGAGGCGCTGGCCGTGGCGCAGGGCAACGCGCGCCGCCTGGGGCTGGGCCTGCAGTTCGCCCAGGGCTCATGGCTGCGGGCGCTGGCGCCCGATCAGCAGTTCGATGCCATCGTCACCAACCCGCCCTATATTTGCGCCGACGACCCGCACCTCGCGGCGCTGACCCACGAGCCTTTGAGTGCGCTGGCCAGCGGCGCCGACGGCCTGGACGACATCCGTGCGATCATCGAGCAATCGCCCGCACATCTTGCACCCGGCGGCTGGCTGCTGATCGAACATGGCTGGGACCAGGCGCTGGCGGTGCAGGAATTGCTGCGCGCCGCGGGCTTTGGCACCGTGCAAAGCCGCAACGACCTGGCCGGCATTGCCCGTTGCACTGGCGGGTGCATGACGGATTTGAACAGACAGTGAAATAATCACGGGTGTAGCCATGCCGCATGCGCGGCCGCCCCCCTTTTGGAGTCAACCATGAGCACTACCCACCAACGCATCGACGACCTCGTCAAGAACAACGAAATCCTGCTGTTCATGAAGGGCAACGCGAGTTTCCCCCAGTGCGGCTTTTCCGGCCGCGCGCTGCAGATCCTCAAGGCCTGCGGCGTCGACACCAAGACCATCGCCACGGTGAATGTTCTGGAAGACCAGGAAATCCGCCAGAGCATCAAGGAATACAGCCAGTGGCCGACCATTCCCCAGCTCTACGTCAAGGGCGAGTTCATCGGCGGCTCGGACATCATGATGGAGATGTACGAATCCGGCGAACTCCAGCAACTGCTGGACAACAAGGCCTGAGCCTGCACCCACGCCAATCAAGCCGCCTCAGGGCGGCTTTTTTGCCGCCGCAGGAGCGTGGCGCCACGGCGCGCCGCAGTCCCGGCACTTCGAGGAATTGGCATCTTTTATGATGAAATGCCTTCCATGGCCCTGCTGCGAGGTCTTTTTCGCGGCGTTTCGTTCTTTTGCCTATGAGTCTGTCCCAAAGTCTGATCACCGTTGCCGTGCTGATTGCCGTCAGTGCATTTTTCTCCATGGCCGAAATCTCGCTGGCCGCTTCACGGCGCCTGCGGCTGCGGCTGCTGGCCGATGAAGGCGATGCGCGCGCCGACGCCGTGCTGCGCACGCAGGAGCAGCCGGGCAACTATTTCACGGTGGTGCAGATTGGACAGAACGCGATCGCCATCCTCGGCGGTATCGTCGGCGAAGGCGCTTTCAGCCCGTATTTCACGCGCGTGTTCGAGCTCTGGTTTGCGGCCAGCACGGCCGCCACGCTGGGTTTTCTGGCCTCGTTCTTCATCATCACGTCGCTGTTCATCGTCTTTGCCGACCTGATTCCCAAGCGCCTGAGCATGGCCGAGTCGGAAGCCGTGGCGCTGCGTGTGGTCGGCCCCATGCAGACCTTCATGACGCTGTTCAAGCCCATCGTCTGGCTCTACAGCCGCACCGCCGACGGCTTCTTCAAGGTGCTCGACCTGCCCACGCAGCGCGACGAGCGCATCACCTCCGACGACATCCTGGCGATGACCGAAGCCGGCGCGCGCACCGGCATGATGGGCCAGCGCGAGCAGCAGATGATCGCCAATGTGTTCGAGCTCGAATCGCGCACCGTGTCCTCGGCCATGACGCAGCGCGACCGCATTGCCTATTTCCTGCGCGACGACTCCGAGGAGGTGGTGCGCCTGCGCATTGCGGCCGAGCCGTTCTCCACCTACCCGGTCTGCGAAGGCGACATCGACCATGTGATCGGCTATGTCGATGCCAAGGACCTGTTCCAGCGCGCGCTGACCAACCAGCCGATCTCGCTGCGCGACGACACGCTGGTGCACAAGGCGCTGGTCGTTCCCGACCGACTCACGCTGACCGAAGTGCTCGACCAGTTCCGCCAGGTGCATGAAGACTTCGCGATCATTCTCAACGAATACAGCCTGGTGGTCGGCGTGGTCACGCTCAACGACGTGATGAGCACGGTGATGGGCGACATGGTCGACATGGACGACGAGGAGCAGATCGTGCGCCGCGATGCCAACTCCTGGCTGATCGACGGCGTGACGCCCATCGAGGACGTGCTGCGCGCGCTGTCGCTCGACTCGCTGCCGCATGATGACGAATACGAGACGCTGGGCGGCTTCCTGATGGTCATGCTGCGGCGCGTGCCGCGCCGCACCGACAGCGTCAACTGGGGCGGCTACAAGTTCGAAGTGCTGGACGTAGACAGCTACCGCATCGACCAGGTGATGGTGTCCAGGCTCGACACGGAGACATCGGCGCCGGCCGCTGCGGCCACGCCCGCCTGATCAGGCCCTGGCTTCGGGGTCGAACAGCCACTTGCGCTGCGCCGCGAACACCGCATTCGGATAAGGCGGCTTGCCGCGGCTGCCGTTGTAGCGGCCCAGCGCCATGAACATGTCGCCGCGTTCCCGGTCCAGATAATGGCGCAGGATCACGCAGCCGAAGCGCAGATTGGTCTGCATATGGAACAGCTTGCCCGCGTCGCCATCGCCGATCACGCGCATCCAGAACGGCATGATCTGCATATAGCCGCGCGCGCCCACGCTGGAGATCGCGAACTTGCGGAACGCGCTTTCGACTTCGATCAGACCCAGCACCAGGCTCACATCCAGGCCCGCGCGCCGCGCCTCGTACCAGACGGTCTGCAGGAACTCGCGCCGCACTTCGGCATCGGCCTTGCGTCTGTAGAGCCGGTCGCTCATCGCAGCCAGCCAGCGCAGGTACGACAGCTTGGCTTCGGTCGAGGCAAACGCCAGCTCGGGCGGGCCGGCGCTGGCCACGGCCGCGCGCAGCGCGGTGCGCACCGAGTCGGCCAGAGGTTCTTCGAGCTGCCCGCCCGCATGCGCAGGCAGGGCCACCGCCAGCAGCGAGGCCGGCAGCGCGGTCAGCAGGCTGCGCCGGCGCAGCCCCGCGGCCGCGGACCGCGGCAGGGGTGCGGCGGCGCGGCCTGGGGACATCACAGGCCCAGTCGCGCCTTGAGGTGGTCGAGAATGCCGTCCTGCGCGACCTTGCTGGCTTCGGTCTCGCGGCGGTGCTGGTATTCGACCGTGCCTTCTTTCAGGCCGCGGTCGGAAATCACCACGCGGTGCGGCACGCC
>NZ_JAVWWA010000092.1:0-2350 GCF_036666375.1 Comamonas sp.
CGCGCGGCATTGCCAACACCGAGAACCGCAAGGTCTGGGTGTTCTGCGGCGACGGCGAAATGGACGAAGTGGAATCGCTGGGCGCGATCTCGCTGGCCGCGCGCGAAAAGCTCGACAACCTGATCTTCGTCATCAACTGCAACCTGCAGCGCCTGGACGGTCCGGTGCGCGGCAACGGCAAGATCATCCAGGAGCTCGAAGGCGAGTTCCGCGGTTCGGGCTGGAACGTCATCAAGCTGCTCTGGGGCAAGGGCTGGGACGAGCTGCTGGCCAAGGACAAGGACGGCGTGCTGCGCAAGATCATGATGGAGTGCAACGACGGTGATTACCAGTCGTTCAAGGCCAATGACGGCGCCTACGTGCGCAAGCATTTCTTCGGCCGCGATCCGCGCGCGCTGAAGATGGTCGAGCACATGAGCGACGACGAAGTCTGGAACCTGCGCCGCGGCGGCCACGATTCGCAGAAGGTCTATGCGGCCTTCCACGCGGCCAACGAGCACAAGGGCCAGCCCACGGTGCTGCTGGTCAAGACCGTCAAGGGCTTCGGCATGGGCAAGATCGGTGAAGGCAAGAACACCGTGCACCAGACCAAGAAGCTCGGCGACGAAGACATCAAGGCCTTCCGCGACCGCTTCAACATCCCGATTCCCGACAGCCAGATCGCCGATCTGCCGTTCTACAAGCCGGCCGACGACACGCCGGAAATGCGCTATCTGCACGAGCGCCGCAAGGCCCTGGGCGGCTACCTGCCCAAGCGCCGCGTCAAGGCCGACGAGCAGTTCACTGCGCCCGCGCTGGAAACCTTCAAGGCCATTCTCGAGCCCACGCCCGAAGGCCGTGAAATCTCGACCACGCAAGCCTACGTGCGTTTCCTCACGCAGCTGCTGCGCGACAAGGAAATCGGTCCGCGCGTCGTTCCCATCCTGGTCGATGAGGCGCGCACGTTCGGCATGGAAGGTCTGTTCCGCCAGATCGGCATCTACAACCCTGCAGGTCAGCAATACACCCCGGTCGACAAGGACCAGGTCATGTACTACCGCGAGGACAAGGCCGGCCAGATCCTGCAGGAAGGCATCAACGAGGCCGGCGGCATGTCCAGCTGGATCGCTGCCGCCACGAGCTACAGCACCAGCAACCGGATCATGATCCCGTTCTACGTGTACTACTCGATGTTCGGCTTCCAGCGCGTGGGTGACCTCGCCTGGGCGGCGGGCGACATGCAGGCACGCGGCTTCCTGCTGGGCGGCACTTCGGGCCGCACCACGCTCAACGGCGAAGGCCTGCAGCACGAAGACGGCCACAGCCACATCCTGGCGAACACCGTGCCCAACTGCGTCAGCTATGACCCGACCTTCGCCCACGAAGTCGCGGTGATCATGCGCGAAGGCCTGCGCCGCATGGTGCAGGAGCAGGAAAACGTCTTCTACTACCTGACGCTGCTCAACGAGAACTACGCGATGCCAGGCCTCACGCCCGGCACCGAAGAGCAGATCATCAAGGGCATGTACCAGTGCAAGGCCGGCATCAAGGTGCCGACCACGGGCCTGCGCGTGCAACTGCTGGGTTCGGGCACCATCCTGCGCGAATCGATGTTCGCCCAGGAGCTGCTGCTCAATGACTGGGGCGTGGCCGCCGACGTCTGGAGCTGCCCAAGCTTCAACGAACTGACGCGCGACGGTCAGGACGTGGACCGCTGGAACCTGCTGCACCCGCTGGAAACCGCGCGCCAGGCATTCGTCACGCAACAGCTCGCCGGCTCCACCGGCCCGGTGATCGCGTCGACCGACTACATGAAGGCCTATGCCGAACAGATCCGCGCCTACATCCCCAAGGGCCGCATCTACAAGGTGCTGGGCACCGACGGTTTCGGTCGTTCGGACTTCCGCCGCAAGCTGCGCGAGCATTTCGAGATCGATCGCCACTACATCGTCGTGGCGGCGCTGCGCGGCCTGGCCGACGCCGGCCAGCTGCCCATGACCAAGGTGGCCGAAGCGATTGCCAAGTACGGCATCCAGGTCGACAAGATCAACCCGCTGAACGCCTAAGAATTCCGGGAGACATATATGGCATTGGTAGACATTCAAATTCCGGACATCGGTGATTTCGACGAGGTGTCGGTGATCGAAGTGCTGGTTCAGGTGGGCGACACGATCAAGGCCGAGCAATCGCTGCTGACCGTGGAATCCGACAAGGCCTCGATGGAGATTCCGTCGAGCCATGCGGGCGTTCTCAAGGAACTGCGCGTGGCGCTGGGCGACAAGGTCAAGCAGGGTTCGGTCATTGCGGTGATTGAAACGGCTTCGGCGGCTCCCGCTCCCGCAGCGCAAGCCGCCCCTGCACCGGCAGCAGC